>NZ_CP029289.2:993750-1325000 GCF_003201835.2 Acidianus brierleyi
TCTTAATTCCTTAACGATATCAACTTTATCTTCAGGAGACAAACCTTTGTATACCTTGACGCCTAATTCTTTTCCAGCCTCTTCTGCCGAACTGCTTGGATCTCCAGTTGCAATATAAATTTCCTTTTCCATATCTTTCAATTTACTTATAACTTCTTTTGCATCGTCCCTTATTTTATCTTCCACCCAGATAGATCCTTCTACTTTGCCGTTTACACAGATTAATATATCCCCATCAGCATTTCCTTCACAGTTCTTAAGCACAAACTCCCTCTTACCTACTATTATCTCCTTTCCGTCAACTCTCCCATAAACTCCTTCCCCTGGAAAATCGTTAAAACCTTCTACTTTATGTTTATCCCGGTATAATGAAGATATGGCTTTGGCTATGGGATGTGAACTATAGCTTTCTAAGGAAGAGGCTAACCTTATGGTCTCTTCAGAACCTTGGTACTTTGTAACTGTAAATTTTCCTTCAGTTAATGTACCGGTCTTATCGAAGATTATTATTTTAGCTTTTTCAATTTTCTCTAAGCTATCACCATTTCTGACTATAATCCCTTTTTTTGCTAATTTATTTACAGTAGTTAAAACTGCCATTGGAGTTGCTAATCCTAAAGGACAAGGACAAGCTGCTGCTAATACTGCTACTGAAAAAAGTATTGACATATAAAGAGGAAAACCTATTACATACCTCCATATTAGGAAAGTTAATAATGATATTCCTATTATCACTGGTACAAATATTGATGATACTTTATCTACAATTTTCTGAATTGGAAATTTAACGTTTTGTGATTCTCTCAATGATTGTATAACTTGAGATATGTAAGTATTGTCGCCAGATCTTGTAACATAGATATTCAATTTCCCATTTAGTAAAATTGTACCACCAATTACTGGGGATCCCTTAGATTTTTTAGAAGGAGTTATTTCTCCAGTGAAAATTGATTCATTCACTTCTCCTTCTCCTTCATCCACTACTCCATCTGCAGGTATTATTTCTCCTGACCTAACTACCACTATATCTCCCACTTTTAATTCAGAAGAGTTCACTTTCTCTTCTTTTCCATTTTTCAGAACATTCGCCTTTATTGAGAGTAAACCAACTATGGAATTAGCTGACCTGGCCTTTAGATAGGCTTCTATAGTTTTACCTATTAGAACAAATGTAATTAGTAATGATGCGGCATCAAAGAATACTTGTCCATGAGTAAATACGGAATATAAACTATAGAACCATGCAACATTCGAAGCTAGTGAAACGAGTGTATCCATATTTGAAGTTTTATTTTTTAGTGCCCTTATTGCTCCAGAATGAAATTTCAGACCAGAATAGAACTGCACGGGAATTGAAAATATTAATGAAAGAAAGACTATGTCTGTATATTGAAAAACAATCGTTATTGAAGAAAATATAATGGCTATAATCAAACTACGTAAATAGCTATTAAATTCCTTTTTAGCCGCAACTATTTCAGGTATTTCTCTTTCCCCTTTTATTTCACTTACTTTATACCCTTCTTTTTCCAAATTGTCCCTTATTTTCTCAGCATTAGTTGTTACTGGATTAATTTCTAAATAGACTAAACCATTAACGTTCACTATGGCCTTTATTACTCCGTTAAAGGATTCTAACTTACTCCTCAAAATATCAACTTCTTCTGGATTAATTGATACTTTCAGAGTAATTTTTTGAGTTAAAACATCATATCCAGCTTTTCTTACCGCCTCAACTATGTCTTTTAATTTAGCATTTTCTACCTCAACCTTAACTTGTCCCGTAGCTAAGTTTACATTTACATTCGAAACACCTTTTACTGACGATATAGATTTGGATACAGTTGTTACACAAGTAGCACAATGCATTCCGACAACTTTCAGATCCTCTTCTATACGAAAGTCTTTCTTTTTATTCTCCATAATTATATAGTTACACTGTTAAATGATTTATGCTTTATTTTTAACATATGTTTCTGAATATATATGAAAAAACTGTATTTATATATATTTTAATATATTTGTTAGTGATTATTTCTATTTAAAGAATATCTAAACACTTTAATAAGAATATTACTTAATTTTTTATATATCAATAACACAACCTCAATAATTACTGGTATAAGACTAATATAGAAAAGCATTTCTGGTATAATCAAATTCAGGTATGCATGACCTATTCCATTCTTCATATTAATCTCTAGAAACCCTTGATAATTTTTAGCATTAGTCCAAAATTGAGAGTAAGGAATAAATATTATTGCTTTAGAGTAATTTCCGTATACTGTTATTTCATAATTTTTGAAAGTAAAATTTAGCGGTTTAGTATTTGGAGAAACTGTTAATCCCTTATAATTATCGTTTTTATATATGTATAAATGATCATGGAACATTAAGGAAAGATTTTCGTTCGTTAAGTGATATTGACTTACAACATACTTAACATAATAGTGAGGCTCATACTTATTTGAAATATTTATTAGATAAGGAAGACCTTGTAAGGTTGAATTACATGGATTACCTACGCCTTCTGTGTAAATACCTTGATGATCTAATATGTATTTATCAATAGTAAAAGACCATTGAGGATAAACATCATAATACGCACTACTTTTTAAATTCAACAGATCATAAGTATTGTTAAGCAACGGGAAATAACTAGGAGCTAGAGTCCCTGCTATTACAACTAATAATAATAGAAAGGTTCCCATATAATCTTTTTTATTAATGAATATGAAGCTAAGTAATAATAATCCTATTGTAAATAATATTATTTTCTGTTCATAGGTCGTTAGAGTTAAGAGTAGATCTCCTATTAAAGGTACATTCACCGGTATGTTCGAGAAGAAAGTCGTAATGAATAATAATAATGACGCAGTTGCTACTATAGAAATGGATATCCTATTTCTCTTCATTACTGCACTCCAAGAGGCCAAAATAAGTGATAATATTAAGAAAAACAAGGCATTTCCGTATAAATAATATCCAAACTTATATTGTGCTGCCCCTATGCTGCTAGCAGTAATATAGCTGCCTATTTCGACTCCTATTTCTGAGATAAAAGCCATAGAATCTGCAGCTATTATATAAGCTAAAAATTTTGGAAATTCTTTTATTTTACTTGATATGGCGAATAGAATTAAAGGAAACTGAAATATAAATGCTATGAAGAACATTTCAAAATATATGGCTTGGCCTATAATTAGTAACCCAGTTAAATATAGAAAATCTATTAAATTAAACTTTTTATAAATTTTATATGAAAAATAAAATATAAAAGGAAGCAAAGAATAATCAAATATAATCTCAGGATTAGTTATAAGTATTGAAGAAGATCCAGGATTAAGCATAAAGAAAAACGGTGCAATATACTTTACAATAAAGTTATTTGAAAATTGTTTTGCTAAAAAGTGAAATCCTAATGATCCTAAAATGAATGGAAAAATGTAGAGGAATTTTTCTCCGTTTCCTCCACCTAAAACATATATAAGAAAATATAAATAATTACCAGGACCTAGAAACGTAACTCCTAGAGATCCAATAGAAAAGTAAGAAGGAACTTCAGTAATAACATGAATATTGACTAAAAGTAAATTTCTAAATATTATTAGGTAAATGGAAATTACAATAATGGCATAAATTAGTTCCTTATTCCTCATACATTTAGATTTTAAGGTGCTGATTAAAAGCATAGCTTTCATTCCTGCGATGAATTATGATCAATAAAAAATAATAACTTTTTGAAAAATTATTTTCTTCTAATCAGGAATATTGCAGCTATTATAATAATTACAATAACTATAGCTATTATTATGTATAGCGTTGAAGATGAACTCGGTTTTGTAGTAGAAACAGTTGTCGTAGGAGGAACAGTTGAAGTTGTAGGCGTTACTGTGTGTAATACTTGACTTGGTAAAGAAACTGCTTTTGTAACATATAATTGATGAGTAGTGCTATATATTGTTGAATTAATTAAATATTTCCCTGATTCGGTAGGAGTGAAATTGATGGATAGAGTTTTAGTTTCTTTAGGCATTAATGTCAACGTAAAGTTCTTTTCAACTACTATAGCATTATTATATGAAACATAAACTTCTACTATAAAAGACGCTTCTAGATTACCTTCATTACTTACATTTATACTAACCATATACGGTTTACCTTGATAGAGAACTTCAGTCGGTTGCAAGGAAGAATTTAGAATATTAAGCGTAATTACCGGTTTTAATATCTCTGTGAATTGTATAGTTATAGTTTTATTACTGATTATAAACATAGATCCACTAGAAATTGACTGCGTGAAACCATTTACTGGACCTATTACATACGAATATGAACCTGGTGGTTCATAAAATATTATTTCATCTGTATTAGAATACTTGGTAACGCCATTTAATGTAACGTTCCATATTTGCCCTTCTGGTAATCCGATTTCTTTAAATATTATTTCTAAGCCCTTTAATACACTGAAATTATACACATACTTAGAGATATAGGCAGTAGAATTATAGGAGGTTACCATTATACTATAATTCCCTGAAACTCTTGGGACAAAAGGTAATTCTATCGTCCGAGATTGACCCGGAGCTAGTAATACATCTTCGTATTTAGTAGTTACAATTTGATGAGAAGAATTAAGTATTTCTACTATGGTATAAATATATCCTGTTTCATTTCCATTATTGGTTAATACAAACGATATATTGTATTGACCATTTACGAAGAATGTAATTGCAGGAACTCCCGAAGAATTAACTATCTTAAATTCAGATATTTCGGGAATAATTACTAATGGTTTAAATACTAGATTGATAGTTAAACCTGCATTATTGACTGTAAACGTTCCCTCATACTCCGATATTTGATAACCAGTAATATTCGTTACTTCATATGTATAAGTGCCGTCAGGGAGATATACTGTTAAATTTTGTTCATTAGATGTGTATACAGAACCGTTAATATTTACTTTCCATTGTGTCCCAATAGGAAGTCCATTTTCCTTAAATACTACAGGATATACATTTCCTACGAATATCTTTTCAATAACTGAGGGAATATAGACTTCCTTAGTTTCAAGATTTTTATAGAGAGTTAAATTGACGTAATATATTCCATTAGTGTTGGGAATCCATTGAATACCTATTTGTTGTGTTAACCCTGGAGAAATGTTTGAAAATGATGTCAATTGACTTACTATAACGTTTGATGATGAGATTATCTGAATACTAGCGAAAACTGGTGCGTAAATATTTCCATAATTTTTAATGTAGAAAAGCAAATAATATGGAGTACCCTTTGTTAGGTAAGATACTGTAGCTCCAGTATTCGAGTTTTCCATTTTAAACTGCGTAACATTTAATTCTGCCACAGGTTTGGAAAAGGTAATATTTTCAGTAATGGACGAATTATATACTTCAAGATATCCAGATGATGGAGACGGTACATACGAAGTATTAGAAGAAACTTTAAAGCTATAGAACCCTTTTGTTAGCGTAAATACTATCTCGTTACTGGAAGAATTCTGTGTAAAAGTTTTATCATTACTGGTATTAGTTACAGTTACGGACCATTCTGAGTTAGTTGGCAAACCATGTTCTACAAATGTCACTGTATACGTTGGAAGTGGCGTATTAGCTTGAGATATGTAAATAAACGGAGTTAAAATAACAAGTAGTAGCAATAATATATACTTCATATAGGTTAAGTGGATAGTACATATATAAACTTTATCGAACGTATTACCTCATACAGCATTTGCAAACATTAAGACCATTTCAGCTCTATTTTGCAATAGATTAGAGAAATTAAATTAATACTGGAAAAAAGTAACGTCGATAATGAGAAAGAAACTAGAGTTATCTCTTACTCATAAGTGTCTAATCCAAAATGTTATAGATAAGAATAATTTTATACTATTAATAACTATTTCAAACCTTCAGATAAAAAATGATTAACAAAAATAGCTATATCTTTTAAATTTGTTAATTATATAAATATATAAAATATGATTCAATCACTTTATTGCTCTAAATGAAATTGGATAATTTTCAATATAAATCTAATTTTTTATATTATGTTCCTAAATAGATTAAGTTGAACATTGTTAGTGTCATATTAAGATATATATTTTATCATGATCAGGGGTTGAAGGGGACGGAAGACTCCATGGAGATGGATAAACCCCTTTGTAAAGCTTATATACGTCTTTTTCGAATATTCTCTTAATTACAATCACTGACGGAGTAAGCGTCACCGCCTTGGTTAAAGCGAGGGTCCATGTGGTACGCCTCTACTCTATTCAACAGTCACATAAGGGGACACTATAGGCTCACTGCTCGGGGTCGGAACGACACTCACTGTGGGGCTCCGCTCTCTGGCAAGCCTCGGCTTTGAAGCAGGAAGCCACGTTAGTTAGGGCATGGCAGTTCACGCAAAAAATGTTTATCATAAATAGATTTTAGCTCTATTCGAAACTATGAGTGTTTGTTTCTTTTGCAAAGATTTTATACCATAATTATTGATTAGTTATTAATGAATTATAATAATATAATACTTTCTCTCTTTATAGTGATATCGATAGCTGTTTTTATATTAAATCTTTATAATCTAGGATATTTAGAGATTTCAATAAAATATATGAAAATAGGACTATTAATTTTTTCTATATCCATTATCTCCACATTATTCTTAAGTGACAAAGCTAAGGAAAAAACTAGAAAAAAAGGAAAAAAGTGACCTAGTACTATTATACTTTTACGTAAACTTTAACGTCGCGGAAAAATATTTTATTCATAAAATTTACATCTAACAAGATGGAAAAGGATTCAGTATATTTACTGATCTTACTTGGAATAATACCTATTATCTTATCCTCTTATTTTAATATAGATTTTATATATTTTCTCAGTATAGTTCTAATAGACTTATCATTTTTTGCTATATTGAAAATATACAAATTCACGTTCATAATACCTTTCGCCATGATTTTTAGTTTAAAGGAAGATCCTTATATAGTAATATTATCCATATTCCTTTCTCTTTTTACATACTACTTCCCTAAATATATTCCATCGCTTTTTGTTCCGTTTTCTCTAGGTATTTCGCTTTTACATGAAAATATAGGATTAGAGCTTTTTTCAATTATTATATTAATATCTATATTTTATGTGCTAAAACTAGATTCTAGAGGTATTATAGTAGACGGTATAATATTTCTCATAGTCTCTGCCTTACTGAATAGAAACGGACTTTTACAATATTTCTCTAATATAGCCTATTTTTATTTAATTTTTGGTATAATATCAATAATTATTGAAAATCATAGTTTTAATAAACTCAAATATTCTAAATTAAAAATACTTCTGATCTATCTTCCTTTTTCAATTTTATTATTTATTCTGGGGATACCTCATAATTACTATTGGTGGAACTACGAATCTTTCATTTTTAGAATGAACGCATTATCTTTAGGAGTTCCAGGATTATATTATCCTCAGATAAACCAAATAATAGGATTGTATCCTATTTCACATTTCCTAATAAGCAAATTCAATATATATGGAATAAAAATATATTACGCTATATTTTCATATATATCAGGAATTTTTGCATTTTTGTTTTTTAATAGAATAAAGGCTAAATATAGCACAATTTTTTCCTTAATTTATGAAATAATGTCCCCATATTACGATCCACAGATCATGCTCGGATATGCATTATTACCTCTAATATTATATATCATTACTCTAAATATTTCAAATTATTTTAAATATCCTACAGCAATGTTACTTTCATCAGTAGCATCGTCTTTCTATCTATTTCCATTAACATTCATAATAATTAGCCCATTTCTTATAAAGAACTCTTGGAAAGTATCTATAGCTATACTGGGAAGTAATTTGTTTTGGATAATTCCTATAGTAATATCAGGACCACCGTCTTTACCTATTATAAGGATAAATTTCATATATTTGCTCGTAGCCCTTACAATTTTTATCGCGGCTTATGCAAGGGGGACAGGAAATTTATTTTTTCTGGAATGTTTAGCCTATTTTATATTTATTTAGCCTTACCATATAATCAACTTTTCTATCCAATTTTGATTATAACAGCTATACTTTCAGTTGAGTCCATAAAAATAGAGCAAATAAGAAGCATAGCTAGTGGAGTCCTCGTATTCCTTTTTTGCTTTCTGCAATGTATAACATTACTACATTACATACTATCTCCATTTCTGAAATAAATGATTATACTAAAAAAATTTCGAACATAACTAATATATCTTCCCCTGAACTCGTATTCTGGAATACGAGCTATCCAAAAATTTCTCCTATACCCTTTAATAATACTAATGTAAATATTAGCAGCATTAGATTTATTATTAATAAGAATTTTACATATTCTAATAATACGATATACAAAGGATATCCGTTCTATATTGAAAAAATATATTCTATTTCAAATAAGATTGTTAAAGGAAATTGGACAGAAACGCCTTATACTATATTTAATATAAACTATTCTGATTTCTATTATAATTATAAGTCCGATAATATGTCATTTAATATAAAAAGTAACTATATCCTTATTAAATCGAATCTTTCCTATCAATTCTTAATATGGAATATATCTAAATTATTAAATAATTTTACTATAAATCTTATAGGTCGATTTTCACAAGATAATCTAGCGCCGTCCATTTTATTAGGATATAATATAAACAATAAAACTAGCCTAGTGTTTTACAATTACAACTCTATTCTAGTAAATTTAGGCAAAGATAATTTCGTCTTTTCTGATACTCAAAAAGGTATAGGATATATAGGAAAAGATGCACAATTCAATCCTCAAAACGAATTTAATGTAAGCATTGAATTCTATAACAATAACAACAGTCTCGAAATAACTAAGGAGATAATAAATGATACTGAATATAATATTGACCTGGATACTCATTTTAACTGGAATGACATAAAAGAGATTGGTATTGTATTACCTTTAGGAACGTACTTGGATCTATATAATATGTCAATAGATATATATAATCCAGTTTATATTAACAAAACTTATATAAATTGGGATACAATAATACATCCTTCAACTCTGGTTTTCACTCCTATTGAGCCTTTAACAGGAAATATTACTGTTAATTCTTCAGTACCGCTAAATATTTACGTTCAACTTCCTGATGGAAAAATAGAGAAATATGTTAGTGGACCTATAACCTTTTCAAAGTTATTTTTAAAGGAAGAAAATCAACTAAACGTTACAATAAACTCGATTTACGTCAAAAATGATTTTAAAACATTTATAATTATAGGGAAAGAAATATATACTATAAATAAATACAGTTATAACGAATCATATATATTGGGAGGTATTAAAATAATATTTAACTCAAATTCTGCAATAAAAATATTAATATATGATTTTCCTTATACAATAATTGAGTTAAACGGTAAAGAAACTCATAACAATACATTAATTCTCTACCCAGGAGATAATACTCTTTACATTATATACTCCGATCAAAGCATAATACCATACTCTATATTTCTTAGTATAATGTCTTATATTGTCTTATCTATAGCTATAACTATTTATAAATTTAAAAACTATTTTTTAGCAAATAAAATCTTTAAATTAACGAAGAAGTCTTAAAATTATATTCTGTACCTTTAGGTAGAAACGAGTATCTAGAATTTTTCTTAATGGAGAATAATAAACGCGGAGTTTAATTATAGATAGAAACATTAGAATTATTATGTTAAAAATTTTAATGGAAATTTTACTGTACTTGTTATCATTCAGATAACTTGAAAAAAATTCCTTAATTCTGAATCCATTTCTAACGAAAGAATAGATTAAATTTACATCAATAAGATAGTCATTTATGATCAATTCATCCAATATTTTGAGTGCCTTATCCCTACGTAAAAGTTTAACTCCCGCTTGAAAGTCTTTAATTTTTATTAAACTAGGAAAGAACAATTTTACAATAATTCTAAAGGACTTGCTTAGTATGATCCTTAATTTTGGGGAATTAACAAATTTTCTATTAAGTATCAACAAGTCTGAATCTCTGCCAAGCTCGACTATCTTTTTAAGTTCGTTTACTGTTATAGGCATATCGGCGTCAAGTAACAATACAAATTCTCCCTTTGATTCGATTATTCCTTTTTTAATAGCTCCTCCTTTTCCTAACCTTTCCTTACTAACTATGAGATTTACTGGAAATTTTTTTACTATATCTGGTGTTTTATCATTTCCATCAAACACGACAACTATATCGACGTTCTTAAAGTACGAAGTTAAGGCTCTTAATGTTCTTTCTATCCTTTTCTCCTCATTGAATGCTGGAATAACTATTGAAAGCATTTTGATATTAATGTTTGAAAAAAGTTTTTAAGTATTCATAATCTCAAACTATGACCCTTTACGTCTTCTAAACTTTTTAGTTATACTATTACTTGTGATAGATCTTTAGATTAAAAATTAAAGACAAAAAATTAATTTAAAACTATAATACGCCATGATCCTTCTAAGCAGATAGGATAAGAGTTAGTTTCAGAATTTTGACTCACGTTTCTTTAACAATGAAGAAATTGTCGATATAAACTCGGAATTTTAATAATAATCTTCATGAATTCGAATTAATAGGGTTAGTGTTTGCAAATTAATGTTAGAAAATATGATTTGTATGTTTACTTCAATACTAAAATTCTCTATTTAATTCTTGTAGACTTTCTACGAAAATCCTTCGCAGTATTACGCAACGTTAAAAATAATTTAATGTAACATAATAGAAGTTAAATAATTTACTGTAAAGCCTAAAATACTATCATCTAAAATAGATAAAATTTATTTTATTGCATATTAGAATGAAAATATTTAAGTAAGAGAAATTTCCGTAAACTACTATTCCTGTTAAGAAAAATCAAATTTTTGAGATTTAATATAGATAGATTACAAAAACTCCTTTTTAAATCAAAAAATCTATAATATGATATTAATAAATTTAATAATAGAATAACTAAGTAGATCCATAAGATACTCCTTCTCCTACAACATCACTGTAATATAAATCAGCATAAGCGTATGTTAAATTAACAAAGGATGCCGAAGTAGAATAACTATACCCTGGAAAGAACCATGAATTTATACTCACATAGTCTGAGACCCAATTATAATACCAGAAAGATTGATTACATACTATTATACAACAGAACTCTACTCCTGTTATAATAATATACTGATAATATACAGGTATATTTCCACAATTTTTTGCAGTAACGTATACTTCGTTTCCACTACTCCAAACGTTTAATTTCTCATTAACGATAAGTGGTTTTAGCGGAGATTCTCCTATTACATATCCTTGAGTGTTACCAATTTTAGCGTAAAGTAAAGTTTTCTCTTCATAGCTAGGTATCTTTGTGACGTTCCAATAACAATTAGTGTAGTCGTTTATTTGAATTAGTGGAATTCCATTCGTAGAAACTATATCTTCAAGAGATACTGGGATAGAAGAATTTATAGTGTAAAAATTATAATAATTACCATTATAGTAAAGCATTGAAGGATTATAGTGTACGTAATCTCGAAGTATTAAGTTATTTTCTACATATTCTGTTGAATATATATCGGATTGAAAAACATAATATAAGAAATCTAAACTACCTAACATAACAATTATCATCAATATTCCGCCTAAGAGATATTTTATCATACTTCGAATTCAAAATTTATAAGATTCAGACGTAACTGAAAATGAAGAATAAGTTCTATGATTTAACTGCATATTTACCTTATTTTTTAATATAGGATACTTTATTATGTTATTTTAGAACATATCTTCTTTATTGAACTTCCTCCTTAAACAATATAATTTCATTTTAAGTTTGGAAATACTACAATTTACAGAGTGTCATGAAAAAGAATATTAAACTTCTACTCAATAAGTTATAATATGAGACTTCTTAGTAAGTTAATATTAATATTCTTTGGAATGGAATTAGCGATATTTTTAGGAGTTTCCTCAATTCCCTTCTATATGCCTGCCGTAGCACAGAAGTTTAACAGTACAGCTGGAGCAGTAGATTCAGAGCCTTACGTACCAATGGTTATAACTATATTTAGTCATAATTTGATGATAGCTTTATCTGAGTTTATACCAATAATAGGTATAGGAATGCTAATTTACACTACTTATAGTACAGGAATGGTATTATCTGCATTTACAACTACAGTTTATCATATTCCAGGAATTGCGGCCGCAGTAATACTATTAACATTGCCACATTCATGGCTAGAATTACCTTCGTATGCTGTTGCAGCTGGTAGTGGACTATATGTAATATTAACAAGAGACTGGAGAAGATTCGTTATGATGATACCTTTTGTAGCCTTAGAATTGCTTATGGCAGCTAGTGTTGAATCTGCTGAAATATATTTCAGAAGTGTAAATTCATATTATTTCTGGCTTGCAGGTGCTCCTTTGCTCGTTATGCTGTATCTTGTATACGAATATTTACAGAAAAAAGCCGACATACTTGCACCTAAACCTCAGACAACTACATCTGTTTTTATTCAAGGACAACCTATTCAAAATCAATACGTTCCAGAACAGAATATTGTAGATCAAGATTTAAACGCCGCTTCCGTTATGGAGAATCAAGGAAATTATTTTACTGCATCACAATATTATTGGAACGCTATAATAACCCTTATAGGCATAGTTAGCAAAAAAACTGGATTTATGCCTATAACACTCGATGATTATTTTAATGCCGCAAGGTTATTGGGTGAAAAATATTCTTCAGAAATACCTTCTTTATTTGATCAAGCTTACAAGGAAAGAACTGAAGGAAACTTTAACGAATTTAGGAATACTGCGCTATCTCTAATAACTAAGTTAAAGGCCATTGATAATACACATTAAATCTTAATTAGTTACTCATTTTTATTTCTAAAAATAAATTATATTTATGGAATCTGAGATTCAAGCATTAAAAAACATAAAGATCGGTTCACTTTATTATTTCATAGCCATAGTTCTTGCATTAGTCACTGAAAGTCTTGCCATAACTATAAAATCTTTAAGTACGAGCGCAGCATTCTTAGTATTGGAATTAATAGCTTATGTAATATTAATACTTGGATTTTCAAAGTTGCGTGTAGGTTTTTTTACAATCTCTAAGGAGATTAATACCAATATAGGAATAACTGGAATAAACATTTTCATTTTTGGAGTAATAGCGTTGCTGTTTAGTGATATTTTTTCAATCTTACTTTACCTTGGAGCTTTCCTGATAGTTTTAGGCAACGTAATGATAGGACTTAATATTTATAAAATTGGACAAAATTTTGAAGGAAATATGGAAAAAGTTGCAGGAATTCTAATAATGATAACAGTAACTTCGTTTATAGGTTATATCATATCATATTTTGCCTCTGACGAACTCATAAAGAAAGTATCTCAAACTCCAGAGGAAAAACCATTGCAGATAGTTACTACTGATAAGAATGTAGGTTATGGAATTTTAAAAAGTAATGGAGATGCAAACTTTACAGTCTATTCTAAAGGAGTATCTGAAATAGTTTCAGCACAAATTATAGGTTACAATTTCCAAGTATTGCAAATTAGCCCAAAAACTGTTGGACCTGGAGAGAATAAAATATATATAAAATTCAATTTATCGGGATTGCTATCTCCGGGAAATATTTATAATGTTGAAATATTACTTGCCAATAATGAAAAGTTGTTAGCTTCCCTAGTATATGAGATATAGTATATACAAAAATTTAACGCTGACTACTAAATTCTTTATTTAAACAACTAATTCCCTATCAAAGTCAAAGGTATTATACATCATAAAGATTACTTTAACTGGTAAAAGTAATTGTCCATAACTTTAAAAAGTTGTAGGGATATAATATATTTGTGAAAGAATATGAAAGCAGTACTTTTGAGTAAAAAAAGAACAAACAGTGCCGAGGTACCAGTAAACTATACTGACATGCCTCTAGAATACTTAAAAACCGAATTCCCTGAAGTATACGAAAGTATAATGAGATCACGCAGAGTTGTTGATGGCTATATTTATATGAGAAATATGTAAATTTTTGTATAACGTAAATTATTAAAAATAGTATTATTGTTTGCAAATTATTCGGTATTATTTTACATATTTTCATTTAATTATTTTTATTATCAATTATAAAACTAACTACAACTTAGACTTTTACATTATTTCAAAAAGATTTGTCTTTTAAAGGATAATAAAATATTAAAAATTATTGCGTTTGTAGTTCTTCTACTTCCTTAGACGATACTTCTAGAGGTCTATCCTTAGTCTCAGGAATTAGTGCTAAGGTTATTATTGCTGCTACTATTGCTAACGCCCCTAAAAACCCCACAGCAAAAGATTCACCATAAGCTTTAAACAATGCTGGAAATACGAAAGCAGTTAAACTTGCTCCTATTCTTCCAGAGGTCACAGTTAATGCTTGTACTGTACCTCTCACCTTAGTAGGTGCTAATTCTACACCCAACATTCCAGAAGCACTTATAGATCCAGGTCCTGCTTGTTGTGCTAAATTCATTCCGCCATATAATATTAAAGCTAAAACAGGAGAGAAAGCTAATCCTGCTAAGTCTTTATATGCAGCGAATGCTAGTAGAGATAATGCCATTCCTATAAAGCCTAAGACCTGTAATGGCTTTCTCCCAGCCCTATCTATTAATGATAAGGCAATTATACCACCAGGTACTACGAAAGCTCCTTCCATTATTAATTGGAATACTCCAGAATTTACTCCTAAACTAGATGCTATTAATGATGGACCAAATAATATTCCAGAATAAGATACAATATCAAAGAGGAACCATAATATGCAAGCAGCTAAGAATTGTCTCCAGTATTTAGCAAAGTAAAAAGAGAATGAATTAGTATCTTTCAAATTTGAAGTTATATCAATAGTATTTCCTGAAACTTGTTTTACTACATTTCTTAATCCTTCCATATCACCTTTAATTCTCCCTAAGAATCTTGCAGTTTCTGGAATCTTTCTTCTTAAGTATATTACAGAGACTGCTGGTATTGCACCTGCTGCTAGAACTATTTTCCAAACAATCATAGGACTTAATCCCAATGCTGAAAGACCTAAGTATATTAGTGCAGCAGTAGTAGCTCCAAATCCCCAGAATAATCCAAAACCTAATGCTATTATTTTTCCTCTGTCTTTAGCATTGGAATGCTCAGCCATTATCATTGGTGAAAGAACGTAATCTGCGCCTACACCAAGTCCTAGTAAAAATCTTACAATTATTAACTCTACTGGAGAAGAAACGAAGGCTTGAAGAAACGCGCCTATAGTCATTAATGATACATCTATTCCATAAAACGTCTTTCTTCCTTTGTTTGCTAGAATTCCAAATATAATAGCTCCAATCGCTGCACCTATTAGTGCTGAACCGCTTATCAAAGAGGTGTACAAAGTATAAGAAGGACTAGTTTTTGTTATTCCAAAAGTTGAAAGTACTGTTAATAGTACTATACCTATTGATGATAAATCGTATCCATCAGTAAAAACCCCCATCCCTGTAGTTATCATTGATTTTAAATGAAACCAACCTAGTTTCTTATCGTCTAAAGGTTTAAATGGACTGTTCATTTTAGTTCAAGCTAAATTTTATTGTAAATATATATGTATTTTCGACTATTATCTATATAGATATATATAATGAAAATAATATTTAGTCTAATATGTAGTACTATATAGATTATATAGATAAAAATACGAAAGATTTTTATAAAATTCTAAATTAGAATACTTATGGACGCGTTAATCTTAGGAATTATCTTAGGACTAATTCAGGGAATAAGCGAATGGATTCCTATAAGTAGTAAAACTCAAATTTTATTAGCTTCCACTTTTATTCTAGGTCTAGGATTTTCTGAGGGATACGTATTTGGTCTATTCATGGAAATTGGTACAATTTTTGCTGCTATAATATATTTTAGAAGAGAAATTTATAGAGTTATTATAGCGCTAATAGGAAAGGGAACTGAAGAAGATGTAGTTTTATTAAAATACGTAGTAATATCAACAATTATTACTGGAATAATGGGAGTTCCAATTTATCTATTTATTATAAATCTCATTAAGGGACCAGTTATTGGGATTCCCATGTCGATTTTAGGACTTATTTTAATAACTGATGGAATAGTAATATATTTTTCAAGGAAATCTTATATACCTAGGAAATCCTTAAAGGATCTCACTATAAAAGACTTTGCAATAGTAGGATTTGCTCAAGGTCTAGCAGCATTACCAGGCGTAAGTAGATCAGGGATGACTACTTCTGCATTACTACTTTTGGGAGTTAAACCAGAGGAAGCTTTTAGATTATCTTTCATAGAACTTATTCCTGCAGCTTTAGGAGCAATAGGTGTAACTTTGATTTTCTCTAAACATACAGTAGAAACTACTTTACACCTTATCAGTTTTGGAGCATTAGGTATATCTATAATCGTTGCCACTATAGTAAGCATATTCCTAATAAGTGCTTTGCTTAGATTTGCGAGAAGTAATAGAATATTGTTAATAGTGTTTACATTAGGTGCATTAGCGTTAATTAGCGGGATAATAAGTTCTATAACTGGATTAGGCTAACTTGTATGTTAAGAAAGGTAATAGTTTTTTTATAAAAACGATGAGGTTAAGTTGATACTTCATCTACAGCCTTTACATATCTCCTTAGCAAACCTAGCAAGAAGAGAACAACAGGGATAAGAACTCCGAACATTAACCTTATACCAATAACTTGAGCTATAAATCCAGCAACGGTAGGAGTTACAACACCTATTAGCATCATTATTGCAAAGAATTGACTATTTGCTGCGTTTCTGTTTTCCGGAGTGAAAGTCCTACTAATGGATATTACGGACATGGGATAAGTAATTCCGTGAGGGAATCCTAAAATAAATAATGCTAATAGAAATAGTGGAAAACTTTTTGTTAACGCTATTATTGATAAACCTACTGCGGTAGTTAATATTGAAAATGTTGTAAATCTCGAAATTAATTGAGCGGGTCTTATAGATAAATATAACCTAGCAATAAATGACGTTAAGAAGAATAAAGAGAATAATGCTGTAACTTGAGAATAACTTATCCCAAAAGCTTGTTTTGCGTAAACTCCTGCAAATGCCGTGAATGCTGCAAATGGAATATTATAAGATAATATATTTATTACAGCTACTTTAAATCCAGGATTAGAAAATACCTTTATTGACGTTTTTGCTACATTTTTCTCTTCAGGAAACTGTATGAAAAAGGAAAGAATAGCACCCAAAATTGCAAATGGCTCAAACCATAAGAACACCGTTTTCAAAACGTAATATCTTAAAATAAGGGATTCTATAGCTGGACCTGCAACTAAACTTATACTTAATGCCAACGTATATATTGACAATAATCTTTCTCTAGCTTTTCTATCCTTTAATAAGCCTGCTGCGTTTATTATATTTGGCATTATGGCACCTAATGAAATTCCTGCTAAAGCTGAAAACAGCCAAATTAAAAGAGGAGAAGACAAGTAAAACAACGGTAACACTATAGCGTACGAAATTGATGACGCTATAAAGATTTTCCTTCTAACAGGAGATTTTAGTCTTGCATTAATTATTCCGCTGGTTATAAATGTGCCTAGTGAAATTAAGGCAGATATAAGTCCTATTTCTGTATTGTTAAACAAAAAATCATACCTTGCAATTAAAGGTATTGTAGTTATTAGCATATTATTTGATGCCCTAATAGCAAAGGTCATAGGAACTATAATTAGAAGTGCTTCTAAAAAAGAGAGATTCTTGTTATTCATAAGTATAGGTAACAATGTTACCTATTTAAATTTTTCTTAAAAACAATATTAATAGTCTAATCAAAATTAAAAGACTCAAAGCATTATATTATTCTATAATTAGGGATTTCGCTTTATAGATTCGCAAACGATGAAAAATTTTCTTTAGCGTAAAATATACAGAAAAATTATAATTTAGCTGATTTTACTCCCCAGAAGTAGAAAATCAAAGAACCTATAGCAGATATTGCAGAAGCCTCGTAGAAATTCAATATAGCTAAAGCTCCATTATCTCCTATGTACGTCATTAGAGTAAGAAAACCTATGAAAAATATGTACCAAAGAGAATTTCTTACGTCTTCTTTTACCTTATAAACTACTGAAAAAACAGTAGACGCTATTGCCAACAATAAAACAGCATAAGGTACTGATGGCCATCCGCTCCAATATATTATTAAAGACGCAAAAATGAAAGCCAATACTGAAACTATACTTGAAAATGGTATTACAGATTTTATCTTACCTTTGGAAATTAAGGATTGCATAGCAACTGGATTTGCGGAAAAACCTATGTATCCAGCTACTACAGAATCGCTTATTAGATTATAAATAGTTGGTAGAGGAGCGGCTATATAAGCTACTATAGCTCCGATTATGACGAAAACTATTAGGGACCACAATGGGACAGAGTATTTATTTAATTCTTGAATCTTATCAGAAACATAATTAGATCTACTCATAGAAAATAATACCCTTATTCCTCCCCCTTGGTAAATGTAACCAGTAACAAAAGGACCTATTATGCCTATTATTGCAGTCAAAACTAGTAATGAGTGAACTACCGCGCCCTAACGGACGTGGCTTCCTGCTTCAAAGCCGAGGCTTGCCAAAGGTAGAGGTCTCAGCTCCACAGGCACTAAGGGTCGTTCCGACCCCGATCTTCTTAGGATGTTGAGGGAAGCATTATAATCACGATCAGCGACCCAACCGCACTTCGGACAGACAAACACACGATCAGCCAACGTCAAATCTTTCTTAATATGTCCGCACCTAGCACAAGTCATTGAAGTAAAAGCAGGATCCACTAGAGTGAGTTTCTTACCATACTTCCCAAGTTGATACTCCATGACACTCCTAAGCTCATGAATAGCAACATCGTGTAACCTCATCCTCAGCCTTCTGAGAGACTTACCAACAAGTTGCTTAACATGAATATCCTCCATTACGAGAACATCATAATGCTCAGCAAAATACTTACCAAGTTTCATGTACATGTCCTTCCTAAGGTTCTTCAAGTGTTCGTGAGCCCTCGCTAGACGAATCTTTGCCTTAAACCAGTTGTGTGACAAGAACTTCTTCCTTGAAAGAGCTTTATGAAGCCTCTTCATCTTATTGAGTGCCTTCTCGTAAGGTCTCTGGTTGGGGACATATTCCCCGTCAGAGGTAGTGAGAAGTTTCTCTACACCAACGTCCACAGCAACAACTTTGTTTGTCTTGGGGAGTTGAGGATACTCTTGATCCACAACGAAAGTAATGTACACTCTCCCTGATGATGTTAACTTGATTACTACCCTCTTTACCTTGTCTAGCGGGAAGTCCCTATGAACAATAACGTTGAAGATCCCTAGGTTTGACAGCTGAAGCGTTATTACCTTCTTCTTGTTCTTCTTGCTCTTCGTCCTTATTTCTCTCACCTTCAGGACTTTCCAACCTGATTGAGGGTAGACGAGGGAGTACCACTTGTGTGCTTTCTTTTCCTTTGGGAAACGTGCTAACCCATCGAAGAACCTCTGTCTAGCGTCGTAGAATCTGTCTGCAATCTGCTGCAGTGTTTGGGAATATAGATGTTGATATTGTTCATCCTGTTTTCTCAGATCGAGAGCTAGTTGCCTCAACTCCGTCTTAGTGAGTCCTTTTCCATCTCTTTCATGAAAATAGATGTCTGCCCAACGTAGGGTGTTGTATACTTCTGACGCTAACCTCAACTGGGCTTTTAACGCCCTCAATGTTTGTTCGTTAGTGTACGCTCTGAAGCGTAACCCTACGTCTGGCATTAATAGGATATTTGAAAAATACGCATTTAAATGTAACTACAAAGGGGGCTCCTACGGCGATTTTCACGAACAACACTCCTAAACAAGAAGACAAGCTTTACAAGAGTAAAACTTTTATAAAGAGAACAAGAAAATAACACAAGCCGAAAGTGGGCATGGGGATAAAACCCCGTTGGATAGGCTGGCTATACGTCCCCGCGATCTAACATGTGGGACAACATCCCGAGTAGGAGCGTGCAAAAATTTAAGGGGACGTTCTCATAGTTAGTTCGCACTATCTCCTAACAAAATTAACAATACAACGCGTATTATAGAAAAATTCAAGAATCAGAAAAAGAGTATTACACATACAAAGTGAAGGTCCTAAAGTTAACCTCTATCGAGTGGTTTCCTCGGCTCTTCAAGCTATCGCCTAGCCATGTTAGAGGCAAAGCATGTGGAGCCTATCCATCTCCACCCTTACGGATGGAGTCTTCCGCCCCCTTTGAACCTATATAGATTAATTAGTTGGGGAGAGTAATACTCTCCAACTGGGAAACATGGTCGACCCTTTGACTGAAGCAAAGTCTTCGAACGGGGGCGTGACAAACCCCTACCATCGGACTGAACATTGTGATAATATGCACGGATATAGGTGTGATAAAGAGGTAGGGATCCTAGGAATAGACATATCAAAAGATCATCTAGTATCGAGTGAGGGGAGGGTCTACACAACAAGAAGGGTTATGAAGAAATACTAAAAGTGAAACTAAACACAATAGTGGTCGAACCGACAGGAGCATCAATAAAACCATGTCAATACTTCAAGGAAAAAGGGATCAAGATACTACAAGTAAGCCCAAATATACTATGGAAGGAGAAGGACTTGAGAGGAAAGAAAACAGATTTTTACGACGCACAAAAACTAATAAACATGGCAAACAAGGCAAAGGAGTACAACTACAACCCATTGAAAGAACTAGTAACACTATACGTCTTCCTAAAAGTTGAAAGTAAAGTACAAGAACAGGGTAAAAAGAGCACTATTCCTAAGTGACGAGGAAAAAATAAGCAAGGAAATGCTTGAAGAATTCTCTAAAGGAAACTTCAAAATACAATTATACAACTTGGAACAAAGATCGTACTTGAAGAAATCGAAGTATTATCTAAAGCACTACTGGAAACAAGCGAGAAAATAAAAGAAGTAGAGAAAATGATACAATCACAGTCTGAAAATCACGTTCTATTAACTATACCGGGAATAGGGAAACTTTCTTCGGGAATAATAATAGGCATTGTTGGAGACATTAAACGCTTTCCTAACCCTGAGTCCTTCGTAGCCTACTGCGGTTTAGACCCAATAGTTGAGAGGAGCGGTAAAGCTACTGTAAGGGAATATCGAAGAAGGGTAATAAGTACTTGCGCAGCTTGTTCTACTTCCTCGCTGAGATGAATTACTCTCGTAATCCTACATTACTAGAATTTTACGAGAACCATAAGGAAAAGTTGAAGGGAAAGAAGTTGTACACTGCTTTAGCCAGGAAATTGGCTAGAATAGTTTGGAGTGTTTGGTATAATAATAAGCCTTATGAGCCTAAGTGACCATAAATCGCCACGTGGATTGAAAGGTACACGTGGCAATCTTAGTTGACATTATGCTTGAAGTTCAACCAAAATATTTATTACTGAACGCCCCCTTGTTAAGATAAATGGATTTCCTGCAAGATTACTTAAAGCTCCCCAGTTTCCTATAGATATTCCTAGACCGCTCCAGTCTAAGGAAGCTATAAAAGCTATTGCGAAGGCAACGTAAATAGTTGTTTGTCCTAAAACCGTATAGAGTATAGCCTTACCTAGCACTTTATGATCTTTAGTTTCTTCCGCATAATCTGGAATTACCCTTATTCCACCAAATGCAAACATTGCTAATGGTATAGCAGAAAATATACCTGCAAATCCAAATGGAGAAAATCCACCATACGCAGTAAAATTCTGATAATGAAATAAATAAATTAGAAATCCAAAAAGTACTGCTAAATACAGAATCATTTTTATAGTTCCAAAGGCAGTTGTGGATTTTCCAAAGAATTTTACCGAAAAGTAATTAAATGGAATAAAAAGAAGCATAAATGATACTCCTAAAAGAGCTCCTAGTGTAGTTGGAGCGCCAGAACTATTAATAAGGACAATGTTATATCCAGTAGTAAAATAATTGAGTCCCTCAACTACAGCCAATGCTTCAATGGGAGGAATAAATAAATACCAAATTAAATCAGAAAACGCATTTATCATATTAGTAACCCTACCATGTGAATATAATGGATATCTGGATGGACCTCCGGCTTCTGGAAAATTAGTTCCAAGCTGAACGTATGTAAGACCTATAAATAAGTAAAAAATTCCTCCTAATAACCATGATATTACTATAGCCGGACCAGCCACAGCTGCCATACCTGCTGAACTAAATAGTACTCCAGTCCCTACAGCACCCGATATCCCTATTAAAATAAGGTTTATCAAATTAAGTTCCTTTCTTAAAGAACCTATTTTTTTCTCCATATAAGGTGAAACTATTATTTGGTTTAAAAATCTACTATACACTAATGTATACAGTTTTTAATTACTTATATATTTTGAATGGTATTATGAAATAACAATGATGATTTACGTAGGAGAATAATATACTAATAGCATATGTTCATTATATTAACGCTATAATTAAAAACTTTTAAAAAGACAGATTAATTAAAGTATAATTAATAATATTATTACATATTTTCAGTCAAGCAAGATAGAGTTTTTTTTCTATAATTAATTGTTATTATCTATGAAGATATCCTCATGGCCTTACTTTGAGAAATGGATATTTTTAGGTTTTATTATAGGAATTCTCATAGGCGTATTCTCCATTTCATTTACACTACTACTTAATTTTTTGGAAACTATTTTTTTGAAAGATATTTTACAAACTACAATACCTAAACCACTTGGAGAAGGAGGGAATTTAAATTATACTTTTGTTTCTGGAAGATTCATTTTCTTTCCATTAATTGTAGGATTAGGCGGATTAATTTCTGGCATTCTTATCTATAAATTATCTCCAGAAACTGCAGGTGGAGGTGTAGACTTTGCTATTGAATCTTATCATAAACTCCAAGGTAAAATAAGAAAAAGGGTACCTTTTGTAGAGCTTTTCTCTTCTACTTTTATATTGGGAAGCGGTGGAAGCGCAGGAGATTTAGGTCCTATGGGACTTATAGGAGGAGGTTTAGGTTCAGTTATTTCTCAATACTTCGGACTGACTCCTGAGGATACAAGAAAAGCAGTAGCTGTAGGAATAGGAGCAGGCGTAGGTTCAATATTTAAAGCCCCTATAGGCGGAGCCCTACTTTCAGCAGAAATACTTTATAGAAGAGATTTAGAACCAGACGTAATCTTGCCATCAATGATAGCCTCTGCTACAGCATACTCTATATATGGCTCAGTTGTAGGTTTTGAGCCATTATTTGGAATTTATCCATTTCATTTCTCACCTCTAAGATTACCGCTATATGCGTTATTAGGAATTATAATAGGAATTTTATCTATTTTGTTTGTAAAAATATATAAGAGTATTTCAGCTTTCTTTAAAAAAATGAAAATAAAAAGTATATTTAAACCAGCTATCGGAGGATTAATTACAGGCGGATTGATATTAATATTTCCAGAAGTCATAGGAACTGGATATGGTTGGGATGATATTTTAGAATTTGGAAATTTTAGTCCTATAAAAACTTATGGAATACCAATAATAATATTTTTATTTATTTTAGCTATAGCCAAAATGGTTTCGTCCTCATTAACTATTGGATCCGGAGGATCAGGAGGAATAGAGGCACCAGCGTTCGAAATAGGAGCTTTTATAGGAGCAGGCGTAGGAATGATTTTCCATAATTTATTACCATCCCTAGTCCCTTACGTTGCTCCTTTCGTAGTAATAGGAATGCTTACAATGTTTGGAGGACCGGCTAAAGCTCCAATTTCAGTAATGATAATAATTACTGAAATGACAAGCTCCCTTCAACTATTACCTGGAGAAATGATAGCTGTGGCTCTAGCATATGTTATAACTGGGAAATATACACTTTATCCTGCCCAATATCCTACAAGAAAAGATTCTCCAGCACATAAAAGTGAATACGAAATACCTGTAATGCTAAGTATAAAAATTGATGAATGTCCCCTTACAGAATTAAAGGCTTATTCCACTGACGATATAAAAGAGGTAAGTAAAAGAATGGAAGAAGAAGGTTACTTATCCTTACCAGTAGTAGACAAGAATAATACGTTTATAGGTATAGTATATTACAGAGATATAGCAGATAAGAAAGGAGAAGTAATAAATTACACTATTAGAGGTGTACCTTATGTGTCACCTAATGCTAATTTAGAAGACGCATGGGAAGTTATAAGTAGAACTAAATCAAGATGGGTTGCCGTTGTCGAAAACGGTAAATTAAAAGGTGTTGTTACTGTAGAATCTTTACTTGATAGATATGAGAAAGAAGTAATGAAAATAAAAGGAAAAAGTGAAAATAACGAAGAGTATAATTCATAAATTAACTGCATTATTTAAAAATTATATTAACTCAACTATATTAAATCATGAAAGAATTAAAATTAAAAAATATTAAAAAGCTTTGATTTACCATTCTCCCATAAACTTCTCTAACGCTATGTCTCCCTTAGACCACATGAAATATTTTACAAACAATTCTTTTTTCAATGAATTTGTAGGAGATGGAACTGCATCTGATCTAGTTCCGCCATAGAATGTTTCATCATGTACTGCTACTCCGTATCCCTCTAATGGATCATCGGCTATGCATACTACTGCAGGAACATATGTCTCTATCTTTGTAGGTACACCTAATCTAGTAGCTAAATGTTCAGCGGCTATTCTTCCAGTCTTTACTGCTAGATAAGCTAATTTAGGAACTGTCATTGCATTTGCGTCTCCAGAAGCGTATATATTATCATATTTTAATGATACCATATTTAGATCTGTTGGTATGAATCCTCCATCATCAACTAGATCTGGAGTAGAATTCTTTAACGCTGGATTACCAACGTAAGGTGGTAAAATTAAACTCAAATCTGAGGGAATACTATTTCCCTTTTCGTCAATAACTTCGTGTTCTGTTATTTTCTCTACTTTAAAATTATTTATTAAAGTTATGCCCATTTGTTTATACATTTCCCCCACTGCTTTCCTGGCTGCAGAAGATAAATCAGATAAATATTCACCCGGAGAGTACACAGTCATTTTTACTTTATCTAATATTCCCATTTTCTTAAAGTAACCATGTAACATTAATGACATTTCAAATACTGGCCCTTCGCATGCAGCATCAGAAAACGGTGCTAGATTTTCAGGAACCTTAGGTCTTGGATTTCTTCCCTGGTAAAAGTATCCAGAACCTATGGTTACGTTTCCACCTTTAAATTGCCTTAATCTGTCTCTTAGTTTTACGGCATAATCTGGCTCACAAACACTATATCCATAAGCATCAAATCCTTTTATGAGTTCTGGAGCTAACCTAGCTCCTATTCCAACTATTAGGTAATCATAATCTTCCTCTTCTGTTGAACCATCGGGCTTTACATAAATAACTTTATTGTTTTTTGCATCCACTTTTGTTATTTTTCCTTCTTCGAAAGCTATTCCTTTTTGAGGTAAAGCTTCAGATAAATCTAATTTCCATTCATCAACATCTTTAACTCCTATAGAAACATGCGGCATGTCAAGCCTTAACCAGCTATACCTACTTTCATTAATGAGTTTTATATCAGCTTTACTTCCCACTAATCTTTTTAGCGTATATGCAGGCGTCAAAGCTCCGAATCTTCCTCCTATAACTAAAACCTTAGTCATTTTATATCAAAATATCTATTGTTCTTCATACTTTAAAAACCTTTTTTATAAAAAACATATAAATTTCTAAAATATTTATTTCAATTCAATCACATTTATAAAATAAATTATCATTATTAAAAATACTATATTTACAAGACCTTCTTTAATGGCTTATTTTGTTTTCTTCTTTTTTCTACTTCCCTAAAACTCATTATTATACTTGATATACCTATTAGACCTACAACAGAAACCACTAGAAGGAATCCTATATTTATAGCGTCTAAATTAGGTATCGGATTACCAGTTGAAATCGAAAAATTATCTATTATAGGGAATGCTATTATTAGTAAACCAACTATTACAAACGCCAAACCTCCATAATAAAGAGTTCTTCCAGCACTTTTCCCTGCAATTATCCTCATTTCGTCTTCGTTTAATTTTTTCAATTTCATAATATTTGCAAACATTCCTCCAAAGATTATTTGCATAGTCATTGTGCCTAAACCAAACATTAACCCAGGTAAAGGTGCATATATTAGACCAGGAACTTGGGGTGCTAATATGAATGTTATAATTGTAGCATATGCTCCAAAACCGAAACCTGCAATTAAGCCATGAACTATAGTCATCTTTAATGGAACATCTCTTATATCTTCGTTTTCATTTCTTCCTAGAAGTCTATCTATAGGAGATGAATATATCTTCCGTGTAGTATATAACTGCCTGCTATTGCCATTACAATTCCTACAATGAAATACACTGGACCATCAAGATTGTATTCTTTATATATAGCAGCTAATCCAAGGAATCCTAAAGTTGTTAAAAATGCCCTTTGTATTGTAAATCCTAAAGAGAACAAGAATCCTGCTTTCATGCCTTTCTTAGTAGAATACTTACCTATGGCGTAGCTGAAGGTAATTGGCCATGTATGTTCATCTGGCGTAGCACCGTGTAATAATCCTAGAATGTATGAAAAAAGTAATATAGTACTTAATGTTAGCCCACTTGATGGGTTAAGCAACTCTTCTATCGATATCATAATAATATTTTAGGGTTACCCTAAATATATAAATTTTTCTATTTAGATGATTATAATGTTAGAAATGAAAAGAATTAAAAGATACAATTGATTTATCATTTTATATTAAAATAAATCTATCCTATAAAGTAAGAAGAACATGAAAATTAAATAAAAGATAGATACCACCATATTAAACAAATATTATGAAAAAATTATTAAAATACTACTCTAACGTCTACTGCATAAGCTCCTTTTTCATTTACTATTAAGGGATTTATATCCATCTCCTTAACGTTAAGATCCACTAGTAACCTAGAAACTGAAACTATTGTCCTAATTAAGGAACCTTCGTCATAGTTCCTTTTTCTTGCATTAAGCATATCATGAACCTTACTTTCCTGAAGCATCTCTAATGCTTCGTCTTCATATACTGGAGCTAAACCATAGCTTACATTTTTTAATACTTCGACATATATTCCTCCGCTCCCTACCAATACAGTATGTCCGAATACTGGATCTTTTAGCCCACCTACAAAGATTTCTAGTCCAGGCAATTGCTCTTGAATCATAACCCTCTTTGTAATTTTTGATAAATCTTTATACGTAGATTTTATCTGATCCTTTTCTACGTTCATTATAACTCCTTTCATTTCAGTTTTATGTACTGGAGTATCTGCAGAGATTTTCATGACAACTGGATATCCTATATTATCTGCAACTCTTTGCGCCTCATCTTCGCTTTCAGCTATTCCCCATTTTGGAGTTCTAATTCCATAAACTTCCATTAATTTGAGAGCCTCATAATCTTTAAGAAACTGCTTACCTTTTACAATCTCTACTGCAGAATTTATAGGTTGGGCTACTCTTATTTTCTTTCTAGGATTAGGCTTTGTAGTTAAATATCTAATAGCTCTTACTGCACTTTCAGGCATGTTAAAAGCTGGTATTGATGCAGATTCCAATATTCTCATAGCAGAATCTTCATCAACTCCCATTACAACTCCTACTATGCCTTTCCCCTTAAAATTAAGTAAAACCTTAGCTACCTCACTATCACTAACTACAGGAAGTGATTGAACTATTACCAGTTTAGTACAACTTAGATCTTGAACAATTTTTAACGCTTCCATATATCTATCTCTTCCAGCGTCTCCAGAGAGATCAAGTGGATTCTTAGGTAAGCTGGTATCAGGCAATATTTTCCTTAAGTCATCCTTTATTCTTTCTGGTATCTCTATCATATTGAGGTTGTTTCGTGATATAGCGTCAGAAGTAAGAACTCCATGTCCTCCAGAATTTGTCACTACAAGTATATCCTCACTAATTGGTTCCGATGACGTTGTAAATCTTGATAGGTTTAAGAAGTCGCTAAGATCTTCAACAAATATTCCTCCTACTGTCTTTATTGCGGATCTAAAGACTTCATAAGAACCTGCTAAACTTCCAGTATGCGTCTTTACTGCTTCTGCACCTTTAGATGTAGCTCCTCCTTTTATGAAAATTACTGGTTTTCTTTGAGTAGCGTCTGGTAATGTGTCAATAAATTTTTCTCCATCTGAAACTCCTTCTAAATAGACAAATATTGCCTTTGTTTCAGGATCTTTTGATAAATAATCTATAACTTCATATTCTTTTACATCAGCTTGATTTCCCATACTTACAAGAAAACTTATCCCTGTTCTTGTTCTTTGAGCCCAATCTAACATATAAGCTCCTATTCCACCGCTCTGAACAACTAACGCTATGTTCCCCCTATTGATATTTGCGTAAGCAAAGGTTCCATTGTAATCGGGGGAAACTATACCCATAGTATTTGGCCCTAAGAATCGTATTCCTCCCTTTTTAGCAGTATTTATAAGATCTTCTTCTAGTTTTACTCCTTCACCTCCCACTTCTTTAAATCCTGCAGTTATCACTATTGCTGATTTTACTCCTTTAGCTATGGCATCCTCCATGACGGAAATAGCAAATTGCCTAGGAACAGAAATTATAGCTAGATCTACATCTCCAGGTATATCTTTCAAAGTTTTATATGCTGTTAATCCCTCTATCTTATCTGTAGCTTTATTATTTACCGGATAGATTTTCCCTCTAAAAGTTGATATTAAATTTCTTGTTATAATATTTCCAATCTTTTCTCTATTTCTTGAAGCTCCCACTACTGCTATTGACGATGGTCTAAACAGATAATTTAAACTCATAGCATAATTTAAGAAATGGTCATTTAAATGTTTAGAGAAGTCTGCGCTCGTTGCAATAAGGAAAGAGAAGGTTTAGAATTAAGATGTAAAAGATGTGGTGGACCATTTAAAATAGAAATAGATTTCCCATTTTCAAAAAATCTTAGAGAAAACTTTCCTTATATAAGCGAATGGACAAGCTTAGGGGAGTGGAATACACCAACAATAAAAAGCAACGTTTATTATAAACTAGACTTCCTAAATCCAACTGGTTCATATAAAGATAGGGGATCTGTAACTCTAATTTCTTTTCTAAGACAAAAGGGAATAAAGAAAATATCTGAAGATTCCTCAGGAAACGCAGGAGCTTCTATAGCTGCATATGGAGCTGCAGCGGGAATGAAAGTAGCAATATTTGTACCGTCTAATGCACGTGGTGGAAAATTAAAACAGATAGAAAGTTATGGTGCAAAAGTAAACAAGATAGAAGGAAATAGAGAAGATGTAGCAAAAGCTGCTGAAAGTTCAGAATATTATTATGCCTCTCACGTCTTACAACCCCAATTTAGAGATGGAATAAGATCATTAGCCTATGAAATTGTAAGAGATTTAAATTGGGAAACTCCAGACAGTGTTTATTTACCCACTTCTGCTGGAACTCTACTTTTAGGAGTATATGAGGGCTTTAATCATCTTCTTAATAACGGAATGATAGAAAAGATGCCTAGACTAGTCTCTATACAAACAGAACAAGTTATGCCTTTATGCTCAAAAATTAATGGAGTTCTTTACTCTCCTCCAGAAAAAGTGACCTCTATTGCTGACGCATTAGTTTCTACCAAACCTTTCCTCCTTCAAGAAATGGAAGAAGTAATAAGAAGATTTGGTGATTGTATTGTTGTTTCAGACGATGAAATACTTACCGCATGGAAGGAATTAGCTAGGAAAGGTTTATTAGTAGAGTATAGTTCTGCTACTACACTTGCAGCATATAAAAAAGATAAAAGAAAAGAAGGAGAAAAAAACGTCCTAGTTCTAACAGGATCAGGATTAAAAATTCTCTAATTCAAAAAGTAATTCTTTCATCCATTCTTTTGCTTTGAAATAATCCTCCTTGTTTATATTTTCATTAAACGAATGTATATTTGATCCTGCATTGTCTACTCCTACACCATCAGCAATTTGATTGTTATTTAAAATTCTAGCAAAAGCTTCCATTGGACCTGTACCAGGACTATTAGGAAGAACAGTAGGATCTTCGCCATAAACTTTCTTGGCAGAATTTATAATAGCCTTAGCTATTTCGCTCTTTAAAGACGTTCTATAAGGTTTGACTTTTCCCAAAACCTTAATTTCAAAATTACTAGGAATTATTGAATTTAATTTATCTAGTATTTCTATGGGATCTTGATCTGGCACAAGTCTGAAATCAAGTTTTACAAAAGCGTAAGAAGGAATAACAGTTTTTGACCCTTCTCCAGTATATCCGGAATTAATACCGTCTATATTACATGTTGGATTTTCTACTACTCTTATCATAAAATCATCAGGGACTTCCTGGCCTAGTGCTTTTTCCATTCCTTTCTTATCTCCTTTTAGATACTTCTTTTCCTCGTTAGATAACCACTTAACCTTATCGTAAAATCCTTTAATATTCACCTTACCTTCAGGAGTTCTTAATGTGTTTAAAAAGTGCACTAATTCCCATGCAGGATTTCTCACTATAGGAGCATACATTGAGTGAAGATCTTTTTCGGTCCTTACTCTTAACTCAACATAAAGCAGCCCTTTAACTCCTAATACTATTTCTGGAGAATCGTCTGGACCTCTACCAGAACCTTCCCATAAAACATAATTTGAGCTCAACCTATCTTTATAATCACTAAGGAAATCTTCAATGTAAGGACTTCCTATTTCTTCTACTCCTTCGTATACAAATTTTATATTAATCTTTAGTTTTCTTTCTTTCATAAGCTCTATTATAGCTTGCAACCTTGCCATTAATGAGCCTTTGTCGTCTGCTATACCTCTAGCGAAGATTTTTCCATCCTTTTCTACTGGTCTAAATGGATCAGTGTTCCATTTATCTAAAGGTTCTACCGGCTGCACGTCATAATGATTATAAATCAATAGAGTTTTGTTTGAATTGACGTCAATTTCTCCAATTATATATGGGTTTATAGCCTTATGTTTAACAAGTTCAGCTTCTATCCCATTGTCTTTCATGTAATCTAAGATAAATTTCGCACCTTCCTCTCCTTTTCCCTTAGCAGAAGTAGTATCTATTTTTAGAAATTCGTAAAGATCTTCCAAATCCATTACGTTTTTATTATAGATAAAGATTAATTAATTTATGATAAAATACGCAGAATATACAAGGCATTCTTTAACTGAACCTTTACTCTTAGTATACCTTTATAAAAAGGTGGAAGATGGTAAAATTGTTTCTGCTTTCAGGATACAAATGTATAAGAACATGACTATATCGATTTTTGAGGATGATAAATTACAAGGCGGAGATGTAGTAGATATATTGACTGGAAATGTAGATAATGTAAAGAAAATAATTGATAAATATTATGAAGAAAGCATTGATGACTTAGTGATTTATGGAGAACAAAGATATGTTGACGAATTATTAGATAAATTGGAAGATAAAGAGACGCAAAGCGCTTAATATTTTCAATAATTATTTAATTTTAATTAATCTAGCGTAAAAGTTAATAAATATTCTAGATGTTCTTATATATTACTTTTCACTATATTTTATAATGTACCGATACAGATCTATAAGTTATCTTAGTTACGTAATACTTGCAATACTAGTGATCCAATTCTTAGATGGTATGTGGTTAAACCTTTTTGCAGTATTTCCTCAAGTTTCTTCGTCTTTTAATGCTATGAATATGATGAGTTTCATGTTCAATTATGGACCTATTTTTATGTTACATATGATGTCTGGGTTTCTTCTACTTATTTTAGGCTTTATAATTCTAGCGTTTAGTTTTATGTCAAAAAACTCTAATATCGTAATTTTTTCTTCTATAGGACTATTAGCCATAATTCTTGCCGGAATTTCTGGATTACTCTTTATGTTCTCTGATTTTTCAAACAATATATTCTCTTACATGATGTCACTAGGATTTATAATAAGTATAGCGTCATATACAATAATTATAGGTCAAAGAAAATAGAATTTACCTATATAGGTTGAAAGACCATTAGTACCTATGGGCTCTACCGTCGACAAGATGTAGCTTTGAAGCATGAAGCCCATCGTTAGAGTAATTCACAACATTAATCTTCCGAATTTACTTCTCAAAAATACACCAGCTATGAAGAATGCTACGGCAAACAATATTATTACTGGAACAACTTCTCTCCAAGGACCAAAATCTTCTAAGAAATCTGCTACCCACATAGTTAAGCCAAAGAAGAATAATAGAGGACCTACAACTACTACCCAAGTAAATCTGCTATATAACTTACTATCTTTTTTCTGTTCTTCTTTTTCTGACATAGGATTAGATATATCGAGCTTAGTTATAAATTTTTACCATAAAAACTAGAATATGTTTCTTTAACCTAATACTAGTTGAATATTACAAGATTATCTTTTTTCTAAAATCTTTGTAATCTCTTCATATAATTCCTTATCTCTATCTTGAATATTTTTAAGAGAAGGAGGAAGAAGCTTTTTCTCCTGAACTCCTCTTATTACAGATCTTAACCATGCATCATATATTTTTCCTGAACCGTTCTTATAGTAAAAATCTTTCAGTTCTTTTAACGCTTCTTCTTCATCAACTTTCTTTACATTAACTAGATACCTTGAAGCCACATATAATATGAACCTTTTTCTTCCATCGGATAACCCAGAATTTAATATTTTCTCTATCCAAGAATAGTTTCTTGTAGTTATCCTGGGAGGAAATAATCCATTAACCTCAAAGAGTAATTCTCCCTTTTCATCATATACTTTTGAAAAAATTCCGTCATATATAGAGTATCCAGCAGGAGTATCGTCAGGATAGTTAAGCAAAATCTTTATCTTTTTACTCTGAACCATTAATTGTAGTATTTGTAGAAATTTTATTAAGCTTTATCCTTATCGCACAAAATGAGCATATATCCCTATCATTATTAGTAGGTCTTCCACATATCTTACATTTACCTAAAGTTAGCTTTGGTACATCGTTTATCCATGGTCTTATTTTATCTTCAAAATTTTGGACTAAATTCAGCATAAAACCAGGAATTTTGTCTTCCATTTCTTCTAATGATCTTCTTATCTTATCTTGTGTTGGACCGCCCACCCTGAAAGTATGTGGACAAGAATCATAAATAAACGGTATATTATTAATTAATGCATACGTCATTATTTCCTTCTCTGGAGTTAAGAACAAAGGCTTAACCTTTTTTATGTAACCTAATTCTGCAGGAGAGACTACTCTTAATCTTGCTAAGCTATTTACGTCTCCATTAAAGTATCCTATAAAAACATATTGTGCTACATCGTTTAAATTGTGAGCTGTAGCTAGAGTATCCGCTCCTTCTTTACTAGCCACTTCGTCTAAAACATATCTTTTAGTTAAACCACATGTGCTACAAATTGGCCTCCTTATTTTATGCTTAGCTTCGTCTATTGTAAATCCATATTCTTCATTAAGCTTAACTATCCTATATCTTACACCTAGAGCCTCATAATTTTTAATAGCAAATTCTACACTTTTTGATGAATAACCTTTACCCATATCAATTCCAAGATCTATTGTTATTCCAAATATCTCGAATCCTAATTTCTTTGAAAGTTTATTCAAAAGATGAAGAAGTGTAGTACTATCTTTGCCTCCAGATACTGCTACTGCTACTTTTTTGCTTCCCTCAAATATTTTGTATTTTTTAACTATTCTTTCGAATCTATTTTCAAACCATTCGTTAAAATGCTCTTTACATAAATAAATATTAGCGTATGGAATTTTTATAATAGCTTTTTCGTCACACTTTGAGCATTTCACAGGAAAAGTATATAAATACTGGTATTAAGACTTTGTTACCATGCAGATTTTAGCAGAGGTACATCCTAAATCTAAGAGGGAAAAACTGAAAGGTGAAATAAACGCTTTGCAGTCCTTTGATGGTTTCGATATTCCAGACTCTCCTTTAGGATTACCTTCAGTTTTACCATCTTCAATTGGGGTAATGATAAGAGAAGAGCTAGGAGATAACAAGAGGATAATAGTAAATCAAAGACTTTTAGACGTGAACGAATTATTTGTTAACTCTTTATCATACACGGCTAGAGCTTTCAATTTTGATATAGCGTTCACAAAGGGTGATAAACCAAAAATAGGTAAAGAGGTAGGTTATTTATCTTCAGAGGAAGCAGTTAACATTGCAAAAAACATTGGAATTAAAGCTGGCATGATGTTAAGCTTAAGAAAATCAGAAAACGAAATATCCGCAAGAATTGAATCCAACGCAGATTTTTTCTTAGCGCTACACTTTTCCGAGGATAAAATAAAAACTCTAAGAAGAAATGTTATACCGTATATAATAGTAAAAACTGAAAAAAATAAAGAAATAATTAAGGAAATAACTCAACCCACTATAGATGAAAACAAAGTTTATGATGTGTTAGCTGAACTAGATGGTTATTGTGACGCCGTACTTTTATCTTCTCCTGGAGATCTAGAATTCTTAAAAAGATTTTCAAAAAAATCTTAAGCTAAATTATATCCACAGTTCATGCAAAATCTAGCATTACTGGGATTCTCATATCCACAAGCTGGGCATCTCTTTGTCATTTGAGGAGATTGTGGAACTGGATATGTTTGTGGATAAGGATATGATTGATAAGGTTGAGAAGAAAATTGCTGAGGGAACTGTTGACTAGACATAATTAGTCTTTCTACTTCTTTCATTGTGTCTTCTTCTATTCTTAAATCATAGATCTCTTCTATACCTTGAAAAGCTGCTAATGGCCAAAAAACTAACGCAGTTATCACGTCTTCAGTAGCATCTGCAGCCTTAACCCAATTTGACATTCCAATATCCACGTTTAAATAACCTTGTCCTCCCATTAATCTAACCGTGAAAGCTCTATCTGCACCTACTAAAGCTCTAAAAAACCCTTCCTTTTTAGCTTGTACAATAACAGAACTTCCTGAACCTAGAACTTGTGTCTTATAACCCTTAGAAGAAAACCAATTTTCTAGAAAATAAGCTATTTGCTGAGGGTTAACATAGACGCCTTGAAAGCTTTTATTCATGAAAGTAGGACTTCCTTCTGGATTTTAAAGATTTTTCATTATTGTACTTTGTAGACTAGCTGAATTCTCTTAAGTCTGTACTCACTAGTTCAATGTAAATTCTAAATTCGATGTTTGATTAAAAGTAAGTTTAACATTAGAGAATAATTGAAGTAAACCATAAAGCATCATAATTATAGTTTAGTGAATTCTTCAGTCACCATAGTCCATTATGTATTAAGAGTTCCAAAGTTTACTTGAAAAGTTAATTTTTAAGAAAAATTTAATTTGAGTATTTATAATTAAGAGTTTAAATAACTGTAGCTTGTTATATTACCTTCTTTGATTAACAATACATAACAATTTTAACCTTCTTATGTTTATACCTTAAATCAGGCAATACACTTAAACATGTAAAAGTAATTCTTAAGTCTATGAATGTAGTCTCAGAAATTATCAGCTATGCTTCAGGTTTAAGCTCTGCAATATCTACTGCTGCACTTATTGCTACAATATATTATTACAGGAAACAAACTCAACTTCAACAAACTCAGATCGTAGAATTAAAAAAACAATCTTCAATCCAAGAATGTCTACAAATGAGGGATTCAACTATAAGATTACATGAAGTTTTAACGCCTTTAATGCTAGAAGAAATAAACAATATTATTAATTTTAGAGAAAAAATTAACGAAACTTGCAAAGATCCAATTAAATGTATTGTATATATTCATAATTTATTAGCGAATTCTATAGAAAATCCTGAAGAATCTGAGACTATCAACTTTCTTGAAGAAAATGTTTCGAAATTAATTAGAGATTTAAATTCGTTAAAAATAGAAGATCCTCGTTTTGAAAGATATGAAAATTATATTGAAAGTATAATTAATTCTATTTGTAATTCTTACTCTTTAACCGAAGTAAAGAAGGAAAATTGTCAAGTACTTGATGAGATTCATTTTCTCCAAAAACACTATGGTAATATAAGAGATTCTGAACTTTATAATTACATTGATTTACCTATTTCTCAAGACATAAAAGGCTCAAAACTTGAAGAAAATTCAACTAGAATAGAACTTAAAAATTTATTCAAAATTGATAATTGGGATGAAATTTCAGACATACTAGATAAATTTGATTTCCTTATAGATTCTAAGTGTGGAAATTCAGAATGTTCAGAAAAATTCCCTATTAAAGAAATCTTTGATGGAAAAATTAATCCGTTAAAAGACATGCTTAATAATCCAGAAGAATTCTGTAAACTTAACGAAATAAATCTATGTTGTAAAGAATTTGAACCAATACTAAGAAAACTCTCAAGTGCAATATATGATGAGGAGAAGTCTAAAATTCTTTATTCATTCATATATCTTAATTAGTTATCTACAAAGATTAGAGGAATACTTAATACTATTCAGTTACCGTTTGAAGTAGATTTAAGGGTAAGAATGCGAGCTGAATTAGAAAGAATAACGTGTACAGAAAAATAACTATATTATTTTAGATTTAACATCGAGTGATAGTTTAAGTATTAGTTCGTATATTTTTAAAAAAGGAAAATTTATAATCTAGAGAGACAAGTAACGTGTTATGTTCAGTAATTTGAGCGATGAACTCAAGAAGGCTTTGAATGAAATACATTATGACAAGCCTACTAAGGTTCAAGAAATAGCTATTCCTCCTTTCTTAGCAGGAGAGAGTGTAATAGTTCAGGCTAAGACTGGTTCAGGTAAGACTGCATCTTACCTTATTCCTATAATTGAAAGAGGAGAGCAAACAATAATATTAGCTCCTACTAGAGAACTTGCAGAACAAGTTCTCTATGAGGGAAAAAGAATTGCAAAATATAAAGGAACTACCTTTGGTTTAGTTATTGGAGGAGTAGGATACGAAAAACAAGAAAAAGAAGCTAATAATGACGTTATAATTGGAACTCCAGGAAGAATTCTAGATTTATGGGGTAAAGGTATACTTGACCTCTCTAGGTTTTCTATAGCTGTAGTAGATGAAGTAGATAGAATGTTTGACATGGGTTTTATAGACGACGTAAGAATGATACTTTCTCACACTAGCGCAAAGAATTTCGGATTCTATTCAGCTACAGTACCTAAAGAAGTAGAAGATCTGGCATTTGAGTTTGCACCTAATGCTAAAATGTTAAAAGTAGATGAATATAAACCTGTAGAAATAGAACATAAATTCCTTTTAGTAAGAGGATGGAGAGAGAAAGTAGAGAAAACTCAAGAAGAAATAAAAGGAAAAGCTATTGTTTTTGTTAATACTAAAGCTAAAGTCGATGATTTGGCTAGAGAATTATCAGATGAGTTTGATATTACAGTGCTTCATGGCGATTTGCCTCAGTCTGCAAGAAACAGGAATTTAACTAAATTTAGGAAAAATGAAGCCTCAGTATTAATTTCTACTGATTTAGCCGCAAGAGGAATAGATGTAATAGATGTAGACGAGGTAATAAACTTTGACGCGCCAAGGGATATAGAAACTTATATTCATAGAGTAGGAAGAACTGGAAGAATGGGAAGAAAAGGTTTTGCTATAACTTTCTACACTAGGAGAGAAGAACAGCTAATTAAGAGAATAAAAGGAGTAATTAAGACCGTTGAATACGATTAATATTTTTATATTTCGTTCTTCTTATTATATCTTATGAACACAAGAGACAGCATTCTAGTTTTACTTTATGAGAGAGGAGAATTAAGCAAGGAAGAATTAGCTAACATGTTAAGACAAGAAGTAGATGAAATCGAGGCCCTACTTAAAGGATTAGAAAGAGAAGGATTAGTAATGCAGAAAGAGAAAGGTTTGATCTTTAAGAGGAAGGTCTATGGATTAACACCCTCTGGTTTAGAAGAAGCCAAAAAAGCTAAGGAAGACCTTGAGAACAAAGCGAATAAACTGATTCAAGCTATACAGAATGGAGACTATAGTCAAATTCAAAGCTTTGAAAGCGACATTCCTTTAATGTTAGCACTATCAATGATAGATATGATGATGTTACAAGGATTAATGTTTGATATGTTTCAATTCTAAAAAATTATTTTCAAAAAAATTATTTTCTTTGCATAACAGTAGCTATTTCTTCTTCTTTTATGTTGCTCTTAGGTCTCCATCCCATAGCATAAGCAATAGCTGTTCCCAATAACGTTACTGCAAGGTTCACAGCTAACGAAATTATAGCCATATAAATCAATTGTCCAAGTATAGGATATAGAGATGTTGTGAATGACGTTAAATGTAGGAATATAAAATTCCTATAATATGCTAATCCAACGCTAGTAGCTATTCCAGCAATCCATCCTACTAATAGAGATTTTGGTTCTAATTTACGTGTATATAAACCTAAAAATACTGCAGGCAAAGTTTGAGTTACTAACATTCCTCCTAATAGTTGTAATTGAATAGCGTAAGTTGCTGGCACTATAAATACAAAACCTAATGCTAAAAACTTGAATATTGTTGACGTCCATTTAGCTATTCTAGCCTCAGAATATGAAGGTAAATTAGGCTTCAATTCTTTAACAATGTTTCTTGTGAACAAGTTAGCTACTGCTATTGCCATTATAGATGCTGGAACTAATCCTCCAACAAATATTGCTGTCATAGCTATTCCTATGAACCAGTTAGGCATAGTATAGGAAATTAAAGCTGGAACTGCTAATGCACCATTCCCTGTTACCTTTAATAAACTTAAAGCATGTGGTACTGCGTAAACTAATATACCAAATAACGAGATAAAGGCTAAACCTATTCCGTATATAGGTAACATGGAAGTACTATATTTTAGTTTTTCTCTATCTTGAGAACTTAATGAACCGTTTATTGCATGTGGATATAGGTATAGTGCAAATGAACTTCCTAGAGCTAAGGAGAAATATGCTGAAATCTCTCCTGCAGGCAAAGTGTCAAATATAGGCTTTAGAGTTTGAGCCGCAGTAAATGCCTTTGAAAAACCTCCTACTTCTAACGGTACTGCTATTATTACTGTAATAACTGTTATCCATACTAATACATCCTTAAAAACTCCAGTTAATACTGCTCCCCTTAGTCCGCTAACAAAAGTGAAAGCGGCTAGCACTAGAAAGGCTAAAAGCAAAGAAATTTCCTCAGTGAATTTACTAGCAATTCCTAAACCTAAAAACATCATTTCAATTACTGCTTCCATACCTACTATTTGAAGAGCTATATAAGGAAGTTCTGCAGCGATTCCAGTAGCGGCAACTACTATTCCTAGAGTTTTGCTATTGAATCTTTCCTTAACAAAATCAGCTGCAGTTATATAGCCTTTATTTCTCGACACTGTCCATAATCTAGGCATTGTAAGCAATGCTACACCGAAACCCCAAGCAACATAAGGTACTGCAAAGAAGTAAAGGGAACCTGCTGCAAATATACCAGCTGGTACTGCAATAAAAGTATATGCGGTAAACAAGTCAGCACCTAATAAGAACCAAATTAAAAACGTTCCTAATTTTCTTCCTCCTAACCCCCATTCCATTAATGATTTTAAGTCTCCACTCCTAAATCTAGATCCATAGAATCCTAAGAAAGCGAAGAATCCGAACAATAATAGAAATATACCTAATGTAACATAATCTATATTTGAATGTGGTATCATTATTTCTCACCTTTTGATTCTTTTATAAATGATACTCCCAAGAATGCTAGGCTAGTTATTACCAGCAATATTGTTTGATACCAGTAAAAGAAAGGTATACCGAATAGCTCTGGAGTAATCTTATTAAATAGAGGATAGAGAGAGTATATTATTATATCAATAAGTAATACTATTCCGAGAGTAAGATAGAACTTATTCATTGCAAAAATAGTGTGTAAAAAATTTTCTTATATTCCTTTTTTAGAATAGGAGATAGATTTAGTTTTTATTAAAATATAGTTTTAATGATATCTAGACAATTCTTTAATCTTAACTCGAAATATATAGACTTTTATATCTGATTTATAGAAGTTTCAAACGATATCAATTTTCAATAATATCAATCTCGTCTTAAGTTGAAATTTAAAACTTTTCAAAAACTACTAAAATATATTATTGAATCAGAGTAGCTAGCAGTAGGAAAAATATCTTTCAAAAAAAGTATAAATACGCATTAATATCTTAACTAGTTTTTAACCTCAATTTTTAATTACGACATAATCAATACTAATTAAAGTGTATATCATAGTAGAATCTCCTGAAGATGTAATAATACCTCCTCTCCAAGAGCTAACTTTTATATGCAAAAATATAATGACGGAAACCAAATGTCAAGGTCCTAGCATATTTAGAGATCCAGATGTACTGTCCGCTATGCCATCAGACATAATATCATTAATGAGTATTCATAGCCTTGTAAAATATAAGGCCAGAGGAAGAAAATTGGAGAGATGGGAAAATTACATTAATAAATATAAAATTAATATAAGTAGGGAAGAATTCTCTTTAATTCTAAAATTAGATGCATTATTGACATTATATGTGGATGGATATGATTTTAATGGAGTGAGTGGCGATGCTGTTATAAAAGAGTTCAGGTTAGCTAAGACTATGGTTAACGATGAGCTAATCATTGAATTAAGCAAAATAAAACCTAAACTTATAGTTATAAGAAATAAGCCAAATTACTGGAATTTAATATCTGCATATAAAGTAGAATATATTGATAAAAATCTGGCTAAAGCGTTTTCAAAGCTTAATGGTGTAAGAAGAATAGAATGTAATGACATAAGGAGTATAGATTCAACTAAAGTTTGTACTATAGAAAATTGAAATTGAAAAAAATTTGTACATATGATAAAGTTTTTTAAAAAGAAGACAAAAAATATATTGATGGCTAGGTCATCAAAAAGTAAAAAGAAGACAAAAAATAACGATAGTAAACTGATTTACGTTCCTTTCGTAATATTAGCTATAATAGTAGGGTTATTTATAGCACTACCTTATGTACATTCTTCTAATACTCCTTCTAGTATATCATCTACACAAAATAATGGTCCATTATCTGATTTAGTTAAAATATCCAACGTTGGTTACGCTAATACTACTCAAGTATATTTTATTAGCTGGTACGGTTGTCCATTTGGTGCTGCATTATCATGGCCATTATACATTGCATTACAAGACTATGGAAACGTATCCGTAGTTACGCACTATTCTATTACTGAACCAGATATAGATAATGGGCTTCAAGGAGTACCTGGATTAATATTTACTAAATTTAATTCTACTTCCAACGTTGCATTTCATTTCCTGTATATATATAATCAAAACTTGACTGCAACACCTTCTGGAGTTCCATTAAATAATAATGCAGTTTCGATAGGTTTACAAGAAATAAAGGATAATGAACCATATTTTGTATATAATATCATTTACCAATACGAAGTAAATGAAACATTCCCAGGCTTACTTGCTCCAATAGCTTATGAAGGACACCCATCGCATATAGCTACAGCATTAATAATTACAGGACCTAAGGGTACATGGCTCCTGATAGGATATCCTAATCCATTAACACCAAGCACTATAATCTCGATAAATAACTCTTCATCACAACTATTATCAGAGATAAAAAGTGGACATGTTCCTTCTCTTATAAATGATATAGCTAAAGAGATAATTGAAGCCATTAATGAAGCTCAATAACTTTTACAAATTCATTGTCAATAGTAGCTTTTTTGCCTATTTCTAAGAAATCGTCTCTGTCTAATGGATGCATTTTCTTGTCTGAAAGAATTATAAGAGTGTTTACGTTATTTTTTGCCTCTTGAACTATTTCCTTTAGTTTTATATAATTAAATAAAATAGGAAGTACATTAACGTCATAGAATCTTCCTTGTCGAATCATAGTAGAGTATTCTTCACTCTTATTCCAAACCTCTCTTATATTTCCATTAAGTAGTCTCATATTAGTGGGAAGAACGAAAAGCGGAAGTATAGCAATGTCTCCTTCTATTTTATTAGTCCTATATTTTCCAGATTCCTGATCTATAACCTCGAATAATCTTTTCATGTATGTTTTACCTAATTCCGGGTCATAGTCTTTCTCTTTATCATATCTTTCATGAAAAGTCTGGCTTAACCACATATACGCATCTACTATTTCATCTTGTCTATTGCTAACAAAATCGATATACTTTACACTCCTTGCTTTAGATAACGGAGAATTACCATTTGCAATATTTCCAGACAAAGCAGAGTTTAGTATTATTACGTCCTTATCTATTATCCTATCTTTTATTTCTCCTAATTTAAAGTCTCCTTCTGGAAGCGATGCTAAGGGATTAGCTCCAACCCCTACATCCATTCCTTCCTTAGGATCAGTGTAGGAATAAAAAGTAAATCTAAAATGCTCTATCTCTTTAGCTTGAGGATACCATTCTCTAAATTTCTCCATGGCTTCTTGTCTTCTAATTCTTAATTCAGATAATATAGCCTCAAAGGCTTCATGAGTATTCTTAAATTTCCCATTCAATTCACCATAAGGTACAAAAAATGGCTCACCAATTATTGGCGTCAAATATTTAAAACCATAAGCTTTTGCTACATCTGGTATCGAAGAATCTATAAGAGTCTTTATCGCCCTTCTCATTGCTTCAGACAAATGATCAATATGGTAAATCTTCTCCTGCTTTTTGAATAGAGACATGTAAAGAAATAATTTTTAATGCTTAAAAATCTATTTTACGATGTGGATAATTCGGATCAGCTATTCCTTGCTTTTTTAGAAATTTCCATCTTTATCACTGTTGCACAAGCATTTCATTTAGCTTCTTTGAAGTATAAACTTCCTTCAATATTTGGTGAAATACTTACTGGAATAATTTTAGGTCCTTTTGCATTGGGTACTTTCTTAAACTCTATAATAGGACTAAACATATTTACGATAAACAATTATCTATTACTATTTTCTCAGTTTTCCGTTATATTACTGATATTTGCTGCTGGATTAGAGCATGGGTTTAGATCTTTAAGATCTTCTGGACTATATGCATTATTAGCAGCATCAATAGGCGCTATATTACCTTTTGTAGGAGTATATTATGTCATGACTTTTTTTACTAGTAAAGGTGTAGCGCTACTTATGGGAGCCGCTACTGGGGCAACAAGTTTGGCCGCTGTAAGTTCAATAATAGAGGGCATGGGAATCCAAAGAGAAAAATTCGTCAAAATCTTAACATCGTCGGCAGCAATAGACGACGTAGTTTCTTTCATAATTTTGTCTATTGCTCTTTCTCTAATAGAGGGAATTAAGGGAGGATATTTAGGATTATTAAAAACAGCTAGTTTTGTTGTAATATCATGGATAATCATACTTCTTGTCTCAGTATTAATAATTCCAAGATTACTCTCAGTTGTATCGGATAATTTGGTAGTAGAAACGTCTTTGATGATACTATTCATATTAACTGTAATAATGATAACTTTAGGATTTTCTCCAATAATTGCGGCATTTATAGCTGGGATTGCTATTGCTGAAAGTAGAAAAGCAGAAAGGATAAAGGGTATGGTAACTGCATTACTAAGCATTTTTGGATCAATATTTTTCGTCACAATAGGAGCTGAAACTAACGTCTTATCATTTGTTAATTTGCAAGTTTTAGAAATAGGTATACTTATAACAGCATTAGCTTCAATATTAAAATTCGTGGGAATTTTACCATTTGCTTTTCTTTATACTAGGAAAATGAAGCACGCAATAATGACATCGTTTGGCATGATACCTAGGGGAGAAATGGGACTAGTTATTGCATCATTAGCTTTTGCCGACAATATCTTTTCACAAAATAATCTTTCTGAGGTAGTATTTATGAGCCTACTCACTACTGTCATAGGAGGAATGTTCTTTAATTTATCTGTAAGGAAATGGCTATCTTCTACGCAATGAGCAGTGAACTGCCACGCCCTAACGGGCGTGGCTTCCTGCTTCAAAGCCGAGGCTTGCCAAAGGTAGAGGTCTCAGCTCCACAGGCACTAAGGGTCGTTCCGACCCCGAGCACTAATGTGAACCCACAGTATCCCAATATGGGACTGTTGAATGGAGCAGAGGCGTACCACATAGACCCTCGCTTTAACCAAGGCGTCTCAGTGACGCTTACTCCGTCAGTGACTGCCATTAATAGAATATTTGAAAAATACGTATTTAAATGTAACCACAAAGGGGACTATCCATCTCCACCCTTACCGGTAGACCCAAAATCATATTAGAAAAAATATTTCTGATAGGATAATATCGAATTTATAAAAGATAAAGAAATTTATAAGAGTGTAAAGAATTGAAGAAAGGGTTTAAGGCGAGGGAGATGGAGTATTACCACGTGAGATAGGAAGATGGTAACACCCGGTCTCCCTCACCAAACATTCAACAAATAGGATATAAATTACTTTCCATGTTGAACTTCCAAGGGGAAAAGGTAGATGAGGTAGCAAAAACTCTCATCTCCGCGTGTTTGTGGAACGATTCAGTAGAGAACAAGTCCAGAGCGTATGACGTATCCCCACAGACCGTGAGGAATTACGTAGAGAAACAAGGGATGGAAGTGATTGAAAAGCTATTGGAAAGAGCTAGGAAAATATCCTTAGAAGTACTGAAGGGAGTGAATGAGATAGATCTTTCAATAGACTGGACAACCAAGACGTGGTATGGGAAACCAGTGAAAGGGCTCGGGAGCTCTGAAAAAGGAAACTCGTGGAACTACGCAACTGCAACAACCAAGTATAAGGGGAAAGTACTTTTACTTGCCTTTATTCCGCAAGTGAACGGTATGACTAAGGACGAGATAGTGAAGATCCTCGTGGAGCAAGTAATGGCAATGGGATTCAAGATAAGGTTGATAACTCTTGACGCTGGTTTCTACACAGTTGATGTGCTCAATTTCATTTCACAGTTTAAGTATATAATTGCTGTGCCTGTTGGGGACGTGAAGGTGTTTGAGGAGTTTGACGGGGATTACACAACTAATAGTAAGAGGCATAGGAGGGATGAGCAGGTCAAGTTCAGGCTTCTCGTGTATGGCAAGGAAAAAGTGAGGAGAAAGAAGAAGAGTCTTGTTTATTTTGCTAGGGCTACTAATCTAGATCTGCCCAAGAGGGAAGTGTTGGATTTGTACAATAAGGTAAGAGGTCCCATAGAGACCTCTTATAGGAACATTAAGGCTTTTCTTCCATTTACTAGTTCTACTAAGTTTGTTTTCCGCACGTTGATCTTCGTGCTGGCCCTTGTACTCTACTCCTTATATACCATATTCAAGGGGGAGGTGGGGAGAGAGGAATTTAGATTATTATTAATTCTTTTATTTCCTGATTTATTCAATCCAGAGAATTTTACATTTAATATAATTGAAACACTTATTTACACTATAGATTTATTTTTAAGGAGGTGATTTTGGGTCTACCGTTACGGATGGAGTCTTCCGCCCCCTTTGAACCTATATAGATTAATTAGTTGGGGAGAGTAATACTCTCCAACTGGGAAACATGGTCGACCCTTTGACTGAAGCAAAGTCTTCGAACGGGGGCGTGACAAACCCCTACCATCGGACTGAACATTGTGATAATATGCACGGATATAGGTGTGATAAAGAGGTAGGGATCCTAGGAATAGACATATCAAAAGATCATCTAGTAACGAGTGAGGGGAGGGTCTACACAACAAGAAGGGTTATGAAGAAATACTAAAAGTGAAACTAAACACAATAGTGGTCGAACCGACAGGAGCATACTCAATAAAACCATGTCAATACTTCAAGGAAAAAGGGATCAAGATACTACAAGTAAGCCCAAATATACTATGGAAGGAGAAGGACTTGAGAGGAAAGAAAACAGATTTTTACGACGCAGAAAAACTAATAAACATGGCAAACAAGGCAAAGGAGTACAACTACAACCCATTGAAAGAACTAGTAACACTATATATCTTCCTAAAAGACCTTGAAGTAAAGTACAAGAACAGGGTAAAAAGAGCACTATTCCTAGTCAGTGACGAGGAAAAAATAAGCAAGGAAATGCTTGAAGAATTCTCTAAAGGAAACTTCAAAATACAATTATACAACTTAGAGTACACAAAGATCGTACTTGAAGAAATCGAAGTATTATCTAAAGCACTACTGGAAACAAGCGAGAAAATAAAAGAAGTAGAGAAAATGATACAATCACAGTCTGAAAATCACGTTCTATTAACTATACCGGGAATAGGAAAACTTTCTTCGGGAATAATAATAGGCATTGTTGGGGACATTAAACGCTTTCCTAACCCTGAGTCCTTCGTAGCCTACTGTGGTTTAGACCCAATAGTTGAGAGGAGCGGTAAAGCTACTGTAAGTAAGGGAATATCGAAGAAGGGTAATAAGTACTTGCGCAGCTTGTTCTACTTCCTCGCTGAGATGAATTACTCTCGTAATCCTACATTACTAGAATTTTACGAGAACCATAAGGAAAAGTTGAAGGGAAAGAAGTTGTACACTGCTTTAGCCAGGAAATTGGCTAGAATAATTTGGAGTGTTTGGTATAATAATAAGCCTTATGAGCCTAAGTGATCCTCCCCAAATCGCCACGTGGATTGAAAGGTACACGTGGCAATCTTAGTTGACATTATGCTTGAAGTTCAACCGAAATATTTATTACTGAACGCCCTTGTTAAGATAAAAAATGGAAACTTTTAGTTTAAAGCTTTAATTTTGGAATATAGTTTAAGAATTTCACTTAAAAGCGTTTTAGAATAATAAAAAATTTATTAGCTCTATTCTATAAATTCTCAGAGAGTTTATATTCTGAATACTGTTTTTATCAAATTAATTACAATATATACAAAAATTGCAGTCATTATACCGAACATAACTATTCCAGTGTATACTTCTTGAGATACTGAAAAGGGAGAGAAAGGATAGACTTCGTTAGAATACGGTGGCCAGCCTACTATTAGAATTACTGATAAAACACTATCTCCGCTCATCCATAAAACTAAGAGTAATATTTTTACTGCGTTTGATAATTTTGTAATAGTCATTCCTGCAAAAATTCCTCCAAGAAAAAGTGTACTATCATTAAGTATTCGCCATGATACGTAAGCACCAGCTAAAGCAAAAAATTGAGGAAGATGCCAGAATACTGGCAGTATAATACCTGGTATTAGATAAAGGATAGATCCTCTCATTATTTTATAGCTTAAAACAAATCCTGCAATGTATAGTAAGTAATGAGTTGTCATAAATAGCCATTGATATTTAAATTCCATAATTTCTGTATAAGGATTTACGGCTATTATTAGAAAGATTAATGGAACTATAAAATTTCGTTTTTTTAATTGGTCTCTTAATATCTCCATAAAATAGAGATGTATTTTAATAAAAAATAACTTTATTCTGGAGGAATTTCCTTAAATGACATGGATATATCTATTCCTTTTTTAGAATTAATATACTTCGAAAGCAAATATACTACTATCCCTGTAACTATTACTAAACCTACAAATATTTCAGTTATAGGTATACCGTCTACGGTGCTCGTAAATCCAAATACAGGGTTTATTCCAGCTTCATAAGTTAGAAATGCGAAGTAAATAGCAGAAATTATACCAGCTATGGATAATATTCTTATTTTATTCTTTACTCCATAGAATATTGATGCTATGCTTACTACTAAAAAGTATAAGGCTCCTAATATTGTAGCACCATAAAGTGAAGTAGCTGCAGCAGTTGAAAATACAGGGATTGATAGTAAAGATAACGTAAGGATTAAATCTAGTAGATGAGCATAGATAGGAGATCCATATTTATTTACTTCAGAAAACTTAGCAGGTAATACTCTATCAAAAGATAAAGCGAAAACATATCTAGAGAACACTATTACACCGTACGATAACACATAGAAATTCCATAATATTACGCCTAGACCTAAGAACCATTGAACTAGAGCATTTTGAGATAAAGCAATTGCCACATCCCAGAAGTTATAGATAAATGTACCATAAGCATAATAGTTAAAATAGTAGCCTGCTACAGCATCCATTTCTGCAAATCCTACTGTTACAAAAAACGCAGTAATAAGAATAGCTAATACTAGATTTAACTTAGCGATTTTCTGTGATTGCTTAAATTCTGCCGATACTGCTGGACCTGCTTGCATCCATGGATATGTATATAATGCAAATATAGGAAGAAGTAGAAGAGTATAATCCCAGTTTATTTTAGGTAAGAATGAATATCGTACAGAAGAAGGTATAGAAATGCCTTGTGATGACATAAATGGAGATATTTTAGCCATAAAGGGAGTTGAAATAGCTATTATTATCATAGCGGCTATTAAAGAAGCAAACGAGAATATACCTAATATTGTTACTATGTTATAACCCCATTTAGCTTTAAATATATTTAATAAAATAACTATCACAAAAAATATTGCGCCTATAGAGTAAAATATACCTTTTTGAATTAATGTCAGATTACCATAAGGGTTAACAAAAATGTTATTAGCTAAATTTAATAGGAAACTAGAATGATCTACTCCACCTATTGTAGATAGTACTGCGTTAATAGACGATGCTGAAAAGAAAGCTATTAATGCAAAATACGCAAGACTTTCTAGCATAAGAGCAATGGCCATTACGGAACCTATTCCTCCATTTATACTTCTAGATACCCAGACATAATCCCCACCAGTTCTCGAAATATGCCTAGTCATTACTGTATAGATTATTAGTTGTGGTATTGCAAATATTAGACCTAAGAGCGAAGCTATCCATAAAACTCCTCCTGGCCCACCAATAGTTGGATTATTTGACGAATTCAAATATGGTGATATTGACTCAAATAGAGCTACTCCTGCAGACATGTTTCCTAGATTCAGCATTACTGCATCTAATAAGTTAACTTGTTTAATTAAACCAGAACTTTCTCTTACAAAAACTTTTCTTTGAGACACGAGTGAGTATGAAGTATTTAGCTATTTAAGTTTTACGTAGTTAAGTAATATCGAGATTTATAAAGAATATGTTTTATTTACATAATCAAGTAAATACTATAACGCGGTATTAGTAATTATCTGTTAGCATATAGTATTACTCTGAATTCAATAGTAATATTAATTAATGCCATCTTGAGATTTAGAATTATGGCAACAAAAGTAAAATTCAAAATTAAAGGAGAAGAGAAGGAAGTAGATGTATCAAAAGTAAAGAAAGTATGGAAAGTAGGAAAAATGGTATCATTCACATACGACGACAATGGAAAAACAGGTAGAGGAGCAGTAAGCGAAAAAGACGCACCAAAAGAATTACTAGAAAAACTAGGAAAATAAGATCTAGTTTTTATTTTTTTCTTGAATTATATCTATCGCCTTATATAATTGGGTATCTTTATTGTGAGCATAGTCTTGTGGAGAAATTTCAACTTCTATATCTGGATCTACGCCATAATTTTCTACTCCTATACCTACATCATCAAAGAAGAATGCGAATTGAGGTTGCGTAACTATTGTTCCATCAACAAGCCTATACCTAGGATTTATTCCGATAACACCTCCCCATGTTCTTGTACCTATTATTTTTCCTAGATTATAGCTCTTGAATGCCTTACTAAAAATATCGCCATCGGAACCTGCATATTCATTGATTATTAGAACTAATTTTTCTGGAGAATATGAAGGATAAGGATATGCCTTACCTCGTCTTGGTACGTCCTTCCCTATTCTTTTAGGTAGCAATTTTTCAATAAGCAATTGAGAGACCATTCCGCCTCCGTTATATCGAATATCTATAATTACTTTACCATAGTTTAAAACCTCAAAAGGATATAATTTAAAGAACTCAATAAAACCTCTTGGTCCCATATCTGGAATGTGAACATATCCCACTTTACCATTAGTAATTTCATGTACATAACGTCTATTTTTCTCTACCCAGTCTCTATAAATAAGATATTTTTCGTCCTTTAAAGTTCTTACAGAAAATGTTAGAATTTTACCATCTTTCTTTCTAACTTCCAAAATTACTTGTTCTCCGGACTTATTTATAAGTAGATTTTGCGGTTTTATTGTCTTATTTAATTTTACACCGTCTATAGAAACTATACAGTCTCCTTCTTCAATATCCACCCCTGGATCTTTTAATGGCGATTTTTCTTCGACATAAGAAGGATCTCCCTCATATATTCTAGTTATTTCATAACATTCTCCAGAGTATCTAAACTCTGCTCCTAAACCGCCTATGGTATAAGGTTTTTCAACATCATAATCTCCACCCATTTCATATGCGTGCGATGTTCCAAGTTCACCTTGCATCTCCTTAATTAAATCAGAAAGTTCTGATCTAGAATTAATTTTACTAAGAAGTTTTGAATATTTTTCGTAAATATAAGACCAATCTATTCCGTTCATATCTTCCCTCCAATAATTTTCCCTCATTAGTCTCCATGCTTCTCTAAACATCTGAGACCATTCCCTGACTGGGTCTACAAAAATTTTCACTCTACTCATGTCTATTATTCCACTTTTCTTACCTGGTTCTTGAGAACTTAGATCAGGCTTAGTTTGAGTAGAAACTATTCTAAGAATTTTATTCTGTCTAACCAATAAATTCTTATTTTCAATATCAATATCAAAATCTGTAACATTAGTTAACCATTGATCTTTTGTTCTCAAATTAATATCATAAACCTCCAATATACCATCGCTTCTTATTCCACCGAATAGCCACGTGCTAAGAGCTCCCTTTATTGGATAAGATAATAGAAATATCTTTCCATCAGCAGCTACTAACTTAACGTAATTACTCTCTTCTATAGGCAACGACGATGTTTTTTCTTTCAAATTATTAAGGTATATATTATTAGTCTCATTATCAAAAAGTGTACTCTTATATAATGATTTTCCTTTTTTCAAAGGAATATAATACGGTTTTACACTTTTTAAAAATCCGAAATTGAAGTAGATTTGGTCAGATACTGGATCAAGATTTCGTGTTGACAAATAAAAAAGAAAATCCCCATTTGGATCAAAAGAAGGGGAAAAATCATTGTTTCCTAGATTTGTTACATCGTATTGTTTTGCAGATTGCATATCATATATTTTTATATGCTGAAAACCATAGCCGTCTGGATAAGTGTAAGCTATCATACTTTCGTTAGGATGCCATGCTACTTGGTATATTATATCTTCGGCTTTATCAATAATTTTGCTATTTTTATCTTTAATATTTATTAGCCAAATTTCAAATCTGTTATTAGTTACAACAATATAGTTACCTTTAGGTGAAGGAAATACTCCCTCAATCAAACCTAAATCTAAATCTAAAACGTCCTTATTTCCGTCTTTAATATTGTAAATTTCTAATCTCTCTTCTCCAGATTCATCTGAAACAGTAACAAGTGTAAACTTATCTATAAATTTGGTTAGTTTATATCTTACACCGTTCTTTAGTCCTATTTGAATAGCTGGACCTTCCCATGGATCCATTACAAAGCTTTTACCTCTTGAAGTGACAGATAAAACACCTTCCTTTATTCTAAATTCTGTAAAATAATTCCAGAATTCCACAAAATCAGGTCTTTTATGATTACCGCTTATGGGAACATTAATACTTATTTTATCAACATTATCATTGACTGGATTAAACACATAAATATCTCCAGCAGACTGAAAAACAATATTTTTACCATCAGAATTTCCATTTCTAACATAAAATTCTCTAAAAGAAGTATGTTTCTTAAGATCATTACCATAAAGATCTACAGAGTATATATTACCTATGCCTTCATGATCTGAAATAAAATAAAATCTATCATTGATCCACATTGGTGACGTTAAATTTCCATTTAGATCCAAAAATTTTTCAAATTCTCCTTTATAATAATCTATCCAGAATTTACCCCTAGTTCCTCCTTTATATCTCTTCCAATAAGGTAAATCCACTGTATTCCTTCCTATAACTACAGCCTTACTTCCAAAAGCTATTGAACTAGCTGAACCATAAGGAAGTCTTTCAAAATCCCCATTTAAATCTACATGGAAAAGTTCTCTCCAGCTGGCGAAAGGTTTATGATAATCAGAAGATACTATAACCTTACCATCTTTCCAGCCTACTACGTTAGTAAATGGGCTACCAAAGTAAGTTATCCTTTCTGGTTCTCCTCCTTCGGAAGAAATTATATAAACTTCTGAAAGTATCTGATCACCTCTTTGAGTTCTTGTAAAAGCTATCCATTTCCCATCCTCAGAAAATTTTGGATGAGAAATAATTCCAAAATCTGATGTTAATCTTTCTACCTTTTTTGAATTTAAATCCAATTTCCATAGATCATCTTCTGTAACAAATACTATTTGAGAATCTTTTATATCTGGATATTGTAGATATACAGAACTTGACTGCATAAAATTAATTGCAGAGAGTGATTTAAAGGTTTAGTAAAAATTCATAGCTTGATTCCATATCTTCCAGATATATTATTTGTAGTATATATTTCTCTTAAAGCTCTTAAAAATTCCAAAGTTCTATCACTAGCTCTAGCATAAAAAGGTTCTAATATGTATACATCGTTTTTCTTTACAGCATTTAAATCAGAAAAGCCAGGTAATGATGTAATTTTATTAGATTCAGGGGTTCAAGAGAGCGGAAGACTCCATCCGTGGAGATGGATAGGCTACACATGCTTCGCCTCTAACATGGCTAGGCGATAGCTTGAAGAGCCGAGGAAACCACTCGATAGAGGTTAACTTTAGGATCTTCACTTTGTATGTGTAATACTCTTTTTCTAATTCTTGAATTTTTCTATAATACGCGTTGTATTGTTAATTTTGTTAGGATATAGTGCGAACTAACTATGAGAACGTCCCCTTAAATTTTTGCACACTCCTACTCGGGATGTTGTCCCACATGTTAGATCGCGGGGGACGTATAGCCAGCCTATCCAACGGGGTTTTATTCCCATGCCCACTTTCGGCTTGTGTTATTTTCTTGTTCTCTTTATAAAAGTTTTACTCTTGTAAGGCTTGTCTTCTTGTTTAGGAGTGTTGTTCGTGAAAATCGCCGTAGGAGCCCCCTTTGTAAAGCTTATATACGTTAGTACTTTCAGAAAGTTTATAGCTTTTATCTTAAGGATTAACCTTTAAATTCTAGTCTAAGAACTTTCAGTAAATACTAGCCTGAGATCTTGGTAATTCAAGTAAAAAATCAGAGATCCAGTCAGGATTAATTACTTTGAATTTTTCTTCAGTAAACTGGGGAGTTAATTAATTTCTTTCACATTCTTAATTTTTCAAAATTCAATAAGAAGAAACTCTATTAGCAAATTGTTTTAATAACCTCTTTGCGGAGTTTATACATATGAAGACTGGTAAAGATGGAGAATATTATTATGCGGAGTTAAGTAAAGACGAAGTAATTAAGCTTAAGGAGATTGTGGAAAAGAAAGCTAAGGAGAGAACTAACGTCCGTAAACCTTCTTATGAGACCCAATCTCCCAAATGAAAACTATACAATTTTTTGAATCAACGCTGTAAAGTATTCTTATATCTCCAGTTACTTCTATGGAGAACATTGGATTGCCATGCTTATCCTTTCCTAACTTTTCCCTGGAATATTTGAAGGGATTATCTAGCAATAATAAAACCTTATCTAAGATAAGCATAACTAACTTATCACTTGCAAAACTATCTAGAAGGTAATCAGCTAACTCATCAAGATTATTTATCCTCTTACTGAACATTATCCTTAATTTCCATTCCTTACAAATCACGATAAAAGATATAGAAAACATATTTAAAAATCTTTTCCTTTTCGTATATTATCTCATTAGGAATAATAGTTGTAATAATGATAATAGTGATAATCATAGTAGTGAATGAAATGCATTGCGGCAAATAGCATTATAACTCCTAATAATATCGCTAAACCGTTGACAAAGGTATTATTATAAGAGAAGTGAGCAAAAGCTATCCTCCTCCACTTTCCGTTAACCTTGTGGTAAATGCCCCTCTCAGTGAAGACATCAAGGATCATGTGAGAAGGACCAACTAACAACCCGTCAAGAATAACGGAAAAGACAAAAAGAAAAGACGGAAAAACGAAATAAAGGAAAACGCCTATAGGCAAAGAAAGCAAAAGACCCCACAAGATAGACCTATAAACAGTGTGAGTCCTAGGAGTCCTAGAAATGTATTTTCCCTTAATCTCGTGACCAAAATAATCAATAAAAGAATTACCGATAAAAGAAATCAAACCAGCTAGAAAGACAGCGTAAAGAAAAGGAATAAAGAAAACAGTAATGAGAGAAAGAAGTCCAGAAGAAAAGATATAATGAGCCCTAAGCCTCATTTTTCCCACCTAAATTCATGAATCCTGCATAACTCATTACTAAAATCTTGGAACTTCAATTTAAATGAATTGTGGCGGGCAAGTTTTATAACCTTTTCAATATATATGGATTCTTGTGACCTACTGGCTAATACCAATTCAAGAGGATATGTGGGATGTTATATTAACGCAAGGGGTATATGGATACAAATCTAACCTAAAAGATTACATTAAAGTTGGAGATAAACTCATTATTTATGTTAGTAAGTATTACGCTAAAATATACGGAGGAAAAATAGTAGGAGTAGTAAGGGTTACTAGCGACTGGTACGTTGATGAAACTCCAGTATTTCCAGAAGAAACTGTAAGGAATAAGGGGTTCTATATTTATAGAGTAAAGGTAGAGCCTGAAATTACAGGAGTATGCGATATAAAAGCGATCCTTGATAAGATACACTTTATTGAAGATACTGCACAAATGGCTAAATATCTAAGAAATGCTCCAGCTAATTTAAAGAGACCAATACCAGATGATGACGGACACACGATAGAAAAATGCCTTAAGGGAGAATTATAACTTTAGAAGAATTTATAAGCAATCTTTTATTTTTTCTAATATTTCTTCTGGATCAAAGCCTATTATTTCTATTTTTGGTATTTTTAGATCTCTCAGATATTTTTCCAACATTTCGAGATCCTTCTCATCTGCAAAAAAATCTCCAGTTATTTCAACTTTTTCTATTTTTCCATCAAAATATACTCTCAATATAACAGTCTTTCCTTGTTTAGATCTAAAAACTTTTTCACATAACATTAAATTCACCTTAAATACGTCCATTTATCATTAGAATATTTGTACTTTAACTGTTCAGTGAATTCCTTCTCTATATCAGTAAGTTCTCCATCTTCTAAATTAAATATTTCTCTAAATCCTTGGATTAAACTTTCTATAGCTTCTCTGCGAGTAACTTCTCTTCCTAGCATTAGAGAAATATTACTTACTCTACCTTGAGGATTCCCTCTTTCCTTTATTTTTGGTTCTGGAGATTTTATTACAGTCATAAATCCAAGATAAGTAGAAAACATGAAAGTCCCATGTACTAATATAGCATTTTTCTTTTTAGCTCCAGCCATTCCTACTATCTTTTTACCTTGGACTATAATATCATTTATAGGAGAAAATTCTCCTTTTAATCCCAAAAGATTAAGAGATTTTATCAAAGCTATTGAAATTTTCTTGTAAGTTTCCATCATATCTACAGCTTTTAAGGATACACTCCATGTGACTTCTCCGTTTTCGTCATGCAAAGCAGGACCTCCGCCGGTGAACCTCCTTATTAACGGAATTCCTAATTTTTTTCTTTCTTCTTCATTAACCCAGTCATTTACTGCCAAAAATCTGCCTATACTTAATGTAGTAGGCGAAAAATGCCATAGTCTTAATGTTTCTTCCGACATATTATTTGATAATAGGATAAGCATAGTTTCATCCAATGCCATTTGCCTCTCCCCAGAATTTCCGCCTTCAATTATTAGTCTCATACTTAAAATCCTCCAAATATTTTTCAGGAAGACTACAACAAGCATCAAATAATTTCAAATTAAATTCCTTTATCACCTTATGATGTGGATTAGCTATTCTTTCAACTAAACCTCTTTTTATTACTTCCCTATCTAGTTGTTCTTTAATTTGATAAGGTCTCATACATCCCACACTAACATGTCCTTTCATTAATTTGGATCCCAATTCTATAAATCTAAGAGCTTTCTCTACATTCATGGGTTTTAATATTCTTGATGGTGTATTTGGAGTAGGGATAAGAATTAGAAAATTGATTAAGTATGGTTTATAGGAAGAGAGAATCTTTAATGAATTCTCAATTTCTTCATCAGTATCTGAAGGTATTCCTAACATTATATGAGGAACCACGTACTTAGGTCCAAAATCTATAAGATTTTCTAAAGTTTTTATGTAATCTTCTCTTTCTCTTTTTACGCCCTTTGATTTAAAAGCTCCTATAGAATATGGGAATTCATAATCCACCATATCTACTACGTCTTTTAGATCTTCTATTGTCTCCTTATCTAGAATTCCTGGATGTATATTAAATACTACACCCATTTCTTTTTTTACTTTTTTCATAATATGGATATAATTCCTAATAGGCAATTCTCCTTTTTCGTTAAATCCACCACTTATTAGAAATCCTTTTACACCGTTATTGTAAAGCTCAATTATTTTCTTATACATTTCGTCCGGTGTTAAAGCAGATTCCATACTGCTAATGTATTTAGTAGAACAATAGAAGCAATTTAAAGCGCAAGAACTACCAGTTACACTCAATACTGTGAATTTCCTTTTTATTATAAATCCACCTATCATTTTCCTTCCACATTAAATAATGGTATATTATACATTTTTTCTCTTGGATCTTCATTATAAAAAGGCCTATCACAATTAGGGCAACCAGACGTTATATAGGCTTTTTCGTTTGGATTACCATTAGTCGATAACTTGAACCTAATTTTTTGGATTTCCCTATATTCTTCTAACGGAGGTCTAGGAAAGTTCTCCATTGGAGTTCCTTTTACTGGAGTAAAAGCAAACAAAGCTACTTCAGCACCTAAAGAATATATTTTTTCCATTAGGGACACAAATTCTTCCTTTTTTTCTCCCAAACCAAAAACCAAATGAACATATACTTTCCTTTTCCCAAAGACTTCCACTGCGTTTTTAATGAACTCAACATACTTTTGGAATGTATAAGGCTTACCTATTTTATCCCATAGACTTTCTACCGTATCTAAACCAATTCCTAAATAATCTACTCCTAACTTTTTCATATTTTCCAATACTTCCTTACTAACAGGAGTTATAGTTACGGACTTAGGGATCTTAACATATTTTATGATCTCAATTACTTCATTTTCGAAATTTTTCTTTATAACTGTCTGCAAACAAAATCTTTTGAAATATGAAAGTTTATCTGCGATTTCTTCTATATTTACGGAATACCATCTTACTCTTGAAAGATATGATTTGTCTGATTTACTTAATGAAGACTGTGTACAAAAAGCGCATTTTCCTTCACACCCTCCAGTTTGAAGAGCGTATGCAGTATTACTATACTTTAACCCTTTCTTTATAAAAAAGTACGTACCAGCAGATAGTAAAATTTGCATATTATAAGATCTAGACAGATTAAATTAAACTTGCTTTCTGAACCATTCTAATAGATCTATATATTCCAATATTTTTTGCAAGTTCGGCCATTTTTCCCTTAACAAACTTACCAAAGATATCTCCAAAATATATATTCCCTATTCTAAGGATTATGGCTATTTGTTTATATTTGAATTTAGTATCTTTCCCTAATACGTTTAACATGGCAGTTTCTCCTGATTGTACTGCAACTTGAGCAGACATTGGAACAAATGAGTTCTTAATAGTCATGCAATCGCCAGCACCATATACATCATCATAATCTATCGATTTGAGATACTCGTCGACTAACATTCTTCCGTTAATATTACTTAATCCAATTTCAGAAATAATAGAAGGTCCTTTAAAGCCTGCAGTTAGAATAGTCAGATCTACTTTAATTTCACCACTGGAAGTTTCCACGGTATTCTTTACATCATAAACTTTCGTATTTAAAAGTACATTTACACCTAAATCTTTTAGAGTATCTAATGCAAAAGCTGAAGCATCCTTACTCATAAATGAAAGAAGTTTCTGTTGAGCTTCTATTAAATACACCTTCTTTCCCATAGAATTTAACGTTCCGGCTAATTCTACTCCTAGTGTTCCTCCGCCTAGGATAGCTACGCTATTTACTTTGCTTAACTGCTGCCTAATTTTTATAGCATCTTCAACATTTTCTAGCTTATACACATTTCCTCTTATCTTACTCAGATCTTGCTCATATCCTAATGATATAATTAACTTATCATAATCTATTTCGCCTCTGTCAGTTATAATTTTCTTTTTCTTGAAATCTACGTTCCTTATATACGCTTTTAAAAACCTATCAGGATATTTTATTTCAGCTATTGACGGATCTCCAGTTTCTATAACATCTACAAGTTTGTGAGTAAGAACAAAATAATCTTTATTATCTATAACGATAGAATTAGTGTTATTTAAAAATGCAGAAACACCAGCGAAACCTCCTCCTAAAATTACAGTCCTCATATGATTATATATATGTAGAAGTTTTTAAAAGAATCTATCTAGATATGTTTGAAAATTAGAAATAGAAATTTAAAAATTCAGCCCGCTGAAAGTCGATCATAAGTTTTCACTCCCCGAAAACTCATCATCCTTTTATAATAATACCACTTAAGATATATTATGTGATAACTCTTAATGATATAATTAACGTCTCAATAGTTAGAGAAAAATATGAATTTTATGAAAATCAAATAAAACACAAAGATGTTTCAACAATATATTCTGCCATAAAAGATCTCGTTTCGTTCATTAAGGAGATTAAAGGCTATGCATCAGAAGAATTGGCTATAATTCTTAAAGAACAAGAGAGAATCGCAAAGAGAATTATAACGGTAATAAGATTTAGATACATTATCATTTTTCTTTATAAAAGAATAATCGAAAAGCTAATTAATAGTCTTGAAATACTTATGACAAAATTTTTATCAAAACTGTCTTAATTGCTTATAACTAAATTTATAATTTTATTTTTTATTTGATCTTGTATCTCTTCTATGATAGAATTCCAGGCATCCCTAGGATTCTCCTTCGATATCTTTACACCATTTTCTTTGGCCACTTGTTTCATACTTACTATACAATCTCCCTTTATTGGACAGTAATCACATGAGTATTTGCTAGATTCTAAATTTATATAATAAAAAATATGGTCAGAAGAGACATAAGCTAGACCTTTTGAAAATTCTATTTTATCATTTGATTGAAATGGAATTATTATCTTAAACGCAATAGAATTATCTTTTACTATTTTTAAGGATTTGAGCTTATCAAAGAGAAAATAGAAATAACTCTTGCTAAAACCCTGTTTTTCATGTGATGAAATAACTCTAATAAGTCTATCGTCTGAAAGTCGTTGGAAAATATCGAATCTTAAAAACATTATTTTATGTTCACTAATAGGCCTTTCAATTTTAGTAAATTTAAATTCACACATAATATATATAATCATATAAATAGAATAAAAATATACCTAACAATCACAACTATAAAAAGACATTAACAGAGTTAACTTTCAATTTCTAACTAGATAAGCTAATTCTTAACTGATGACTTCTAGGAAATTCTAGGTCAATAGCTCTTCTCAAAATAACCTTCATTTCATCTTCCTTCACTTTATATGTAGTGTTATTATAACCGTGCTCATTTATTTCAAATTCATTAGAATTTAATTTTTTTATTTCTATCCATCTATCTCCCTTAAAGCTCTCAATCCTTAAAACCTTACCTTCCTTAAGTTTTAAAGCTTGACCAAGAATCATCTTATCTGCTGACCTAGCAGGAATCCAAGGCATTTTACCACAATATTAGTCCAACGTTTCACGTTTATTAAATTATATTTACCTTATTTTGCATGTGAGAAAATGAGTAAAAGAACTAGACCTACGTTTGTTATTTTGGGAGTTTTAGTTGCGTTATCACTTATTCTTGCATTCGTAAATGTTCCAATGGCACAGTCTTCATCGCAAATAACCGCATACAAAGTCGTAGGATCTGCAGATCTTTCTAATCCTGGCTCTGAGTCTTTCTGGAGTAAAATACCGTGGAATAATATATCTTTAACAGCAAATATTCCAAACGCTCCAACATCTGGATTAACTCATTATATTCTAGTGAAGGCTGCATGGAATGGAAGTGATATAATAATTCTAGTTAGTTGGCAGGCATCTAAACCTGCATTTGGTGCATGGTCTACTGCAGCAGCTGGTGTATATCCTCCTGCAAGCGGTCCTGGTTTATTTAGAATTATAGAAATTACTCCAGGATCTACGTATAAGTTATATACAAATTATACTAACTATTCAAGCATAATTAATGGACAAACTAAAGTCGGAAGAATAGTTCTTAATTATAGTGGAGTTCTTGTCCCATTGCCTAATGATAGTCAAATTCAGGTTTTGCCTAATGGAACAATATTGCTATATCACTCACCTAGACCTATAGAAAGGATACTATATGAATCCGGGCTATTTTACGGATACTATACAAATTCTACATGGTACTACCCTGATAGAGTAGCTATGATGTGGTACATGGGCAGTGGAACTCCTACTATGGACGGTATGCATATAGGAGGAAAATATATAGGGCAAGTTTATGATGGAGAAAAAATGCCAGCTGCTGGAGGTGCGCTAAAACAGCCTGGCGGTGCGGCTAATATATGGATGTGGGTATCTGGTGCTACTTGGAATAATAAGACAGAAGATCCGGCGTTCGCTGCTAATCTCTGGGATAACGAATCAGACACAGGACTACCATATATAGATTCTGGTAATAGCGGATTTGCTGTTCCCTTATATACAAATAATACTAACATGTATGAAGTAGACTGCTCTGGTATATGGTATGCGCCAGTTCAGTCTTCTGGACTTAATGGATCATTATTCTTTATTAAAACCGGAGCAAAATATCAAAATGGATATTGGACAGTAGAGTATGTTAGACCACTTTCAGTTCCTTCCAATTATGCTAAATATATGCCAAACATCTCCTTAGGGAATACATATTATGTAGCATTTGCAGTATGGCAGGGACCATTAGGTGAAACACTATTTGATAAGTCAATAACATCGTCTTTCTTACAGTTACAATTATCTACAGAGTCGTCTCCGCCTCCTCCACCTATAGTAACTATTAACCCTGTAGTATTAGATACTACAGTAGCCGGCGTAGTGATAGCTGTGGTAGCATTAGCGTTAATATTCTTCATGTATAGAAAGTGAATAAAATGAATATAACTGAATTTTTATATAAAGATATAAAGATATATTCAATTTTTTTGGCAATTTCTGCTTCTCTTGAGTTTATTTTTGAAACAATATTCCCAATATCATATTTACCTCTTTCCATCCCAAATAAACTATTTTTAGAATACATAGGAACTGCGGGTCTTTATATGGAATATGTAGCTATGAGTATTGTAGCTATTGCGCTCTCATATAAAATAAAATCGTTATTACCTTTAGGTATTATTCTATTCATATCTCCAGTTTTCACATTTATTCCTAATTATTCATTATCTTTTTTATGGATGTCAATTCAGGTAGCTATTATTGTAATAGGAATTGTTGCACTCTTTGAAAGTTTATTCAGAAGTAACATGCTTTCTCTTTTACTAACACCTACATTAGCTATGATAATACTTTCATTATATGCTGGATATATGATAAATTTTGAGCATTTAACATTTGATTTTAGTTTTACCTACCTTTTTTTATTTTCAATAATAGGTTTCATGGCTTATACTGTATTATGGGGAAAAATAGTATCTAAAAGAAGTATAGCGTCATATATAGCTGGCATTCCTGCGGCTTTCATTTTCTTGCCTTTATATTTCATTGTTAGCACTAACAGATTTATGGAAATGATAATGGATATGACTCTTCCTGCAATTTTTGGAATAATATTTAATAATCCATTTCATGTTGAACTTTTTATTTTGCTTCTAAGTCTTGCATTATACCTTATTATTACAATAGCAATTAAGGGAAATACTTACGCTGGACTAGGATATTTCCTTATAATGAGTACCGTTTTCTTAGGATTAACTGGGTTTCACCTAATTATGTATATGATAACGCCAGTTATAGGATTTGCATTACTAAATTTAAAAGAAAGTAAAGGTATAAAGATTCTTGAATTAAGGAAAAAATCAGTCCAACGTTAAATCCTTAAAACTAATCAAGATATATTCTTTTCTTAAGTGATTCTTAATGATTAAAATAAGAATAGGTAAAGACGAGAAGAAGATACTTTCGCCTCAAGATCTATATTTTATTCAAAAATTGCTCAGAAAAATGAGAGACCCAAAAACTAAATTTGATTCAAAAGAATTCGTTAAAAAAGGAGACGAATATCTATTTAATTACGTTAACAAAAACGTTGGAGGAGTAGATGAAGGAAGAAGAAACTTTCTTAAGGGAATTATTATTGGAATTTCTGCAGCTGCTGTAGCAAGCATAATCCCTGGATTAAGGGTAATAGTTCCGCCAAATGTATCTGCTATTTCAGCATTTCCTAAATCTCTCCTTGTTGATTCAAGTGGATCTCCAATAGAAGCATCCAAAATACCTGTAAATAGTCCTATAATAACAATTTATGAATATCCATTAAGTGGAGAACCAAACTTTTTAATAAATCTAGGAGATAGTAGCAATAAACCAGTTAAAGTTCCTGCGGGTACAGTAGTGGTACCACAAACTGGGGATAAATATACATTCCCAGGAGGAGTAGGTCCAAATAATTCTATAGTATCCTATAGTGCTATATGCCAGCATTTAGGTTGTACACCTCCATATATTCACTTCTATCCCCCTAATCACGTAAATTCTGCTCAGTTGAGCGCTCCAGAACCAGATACTTTAACGGGTGAGGCATTAGCTGCTGCCAAGAAGGCAAACATACCTACATTGATCCATTGTGATTGCCATGGATCTACTTACGATCCTTATCATGGTGCTGAACCTATAACTGGACCAACAGTTAGACCATTACCTACTACTATATTAGAATGGGATAGTTCTACTGATTACCTATATGCATTAGGATCTATAGGCGTAGGTATATATCCTACTGGAGCTAATGGTGTACCTTCAAAAGATCCAACTAGTGATTTGAGTAGTAGTTTTGGTTCCTCAGTAGGAGATAAAACCACTGTTACACAACCAGAAAATCCATTTTCGTCATCATAAGTCCAACGTTAAATATTTTTTTCCATTTTTTACGTTTTATCTTTTATGAGCATAACAAAAAGGATTTCTAATTGGTTTAACGAAAGGTTAGGTTTAGATGATTTACCGTTCTTTAGAACACCAGACTATATGTATCATGCAGATGAATGGTTAGGAGCCTTAGTAGCTGCAGCTTTTATGTATACTGTAATTTCTGGATTAATATTACTACTCTACTATAATCCAGATGAAGGATATGATTCTACTCAGTTTATAATTAATTCTGTACCATATGGCTCGGTATTTCTTTATAGCCATCTATACGGAGCTTATGCAATGATAATTCTGGCATACATCCACATGTTTAGAAATTATTTTGTTGGAGCATATAAAAAACCTAGAGAACTTTTATGGATACTCGGTGTATTAATGTTAGTATTAACTTTAGGAGCATCGTTCTTAGGTTATAGTTTAATTGGGGATGCATTAGCAACTAGTGCAGTAGATGTAGGAGCAGGCATAATATCTTCTATACCTCAATTATCTTTCCTACTCCCTATATTGTTCGGAAATTATGATAGCGGGCAATATGGTAGAGTACTAGCATGGCACATAATATTAGTGGCATTAATAGGGTTACTTTTTGTATTTCATTTCTTTATGGCAGAACACTACGGAATGATGCCATCAAGAAAAGTTAAAGCAAAAGCTCCTGCGGTATATACAAAAGAAGAATGGTCTAAGTTTAATCCATGGTGGCCAAGAAATTTTGTCTATATGATATCATTAGTTTTCTTGACATGGGGCTTTATTCTAGCAATACCCAACGCATTAGCATATCTTAACGGATTACCACAACAATTAAATCCATTTTTGAATCCTAAACCTGCACCTCCACCTAATAGTCCATTAGCAGCGCACATAACTACATATCCTCCATGGTTCTTCCTATTTGTATATAAAATAGCCGACTTTACTAGCGACGTAATAATATTCCTTCTAATAGGAGTAATAATTCCTTTAGTATATCTATTACTAGTACCATTTTTAGATAAATCTGAATATCTCCATCCAATGAGTAGAAAAATATTCGTTGGCTTTGGAATACTGATGATAACATATCTAATACAGACGTCAATATGGGGTGATCTAGCGCCAGGTATACCAGTTAGTATTACCGAACAAATAACTGTTTACTTACCGCCTGCAATAATAGTAGCCTTAGGTTTAGCTATCATAAGGGTGAAACCTAGCGGCGGAGGAATAACTAAAGCTCAGTTTAGTCCAATTTCGGCAATAGTGTTTACAGTAATAGCTTTACTAATGGCAGGTGCTTTTGTAGGATTTATGGATTATCCGTCAATAACTACTTTAGGAATCTTAATACCATTAGCTCTTGTTTTCTTAATAGGAGCTAGATCCTTAACTCCTAGAATATTCAAGGCAGATCAGACAATACCTACTACAACGTCTACTGTATCTGAAACCAATTTAGAAAGGAAAAAGAAAATTGCACAAGGAATAATGATATTACTATTAATCGTCTCAGTAATTTTAACTGCGACTATATGGACAATACCGCCTACTGGATATCAATCTAACATGTTTGGAGTAGATCTTGGACTTATCTTTATAATGTTAGGCGAAGCCATATCATTATATCACTACATTATATACAAGAAGCCTAATGAGTCCTACGAATAACGTTTTTTAAATCGATAACTATTTTTTATTTATGATAAATGTAGGTCTTTATTATAAGGTAAAGGAAGGTCATGAAAAAGAATTTGAAAATAAATTTAATGAAGTAGTGAATTTTTTGAAAAATAATTATCCTGGATTAAAACAAGCTAAGCTATATAAAAGTGTTGAAGAACCTAGAGAATATTTAATTTATACAGAATGGGACTCACTAGAGACTTTCAGAAAGTTTATTTCCAGTTATGAGTATAAAGGAACTGTAGATTATGGAAAAAGTATAATTGAAGGAAGACCATATCATAAGGTTTTCCAAGAGATAAATTCATAGTTTTTTAACTAGATTTTAAAAACGATATTGTTCTAGTTAATTCATGGACGTAACGATAGGAATTCCAACTATAGGAAGAAAATCTCTAGATTCATTATTATGGAAATTAAAAAAATATAAGGACGTTGAGATATTATTAGTATATAAAGGAGATTTAAAAACTAAAGATTACAATAGGGCAATAGAACAAAAAGAAGGATATTATGAAGAAGCAATAAATATAATTTTGAAAGAAAGTCATTCTTCTCTTTTACTTATTACTGACGACGATGCTATACCTTCAGAATCATGGATAGAAGATCATGCTCTCTTTCATGAAAAGAATGAAAAAATAGGAGTAGCTTCTGGAATAATTAAAGGAAAAAAATGGAAAAATTATCCAAATGCTCTCTTTCAACGATATAAAGACACAATTTATATGGAAGAATATGATTATAGATTTAAGGATTATATAGGGTTCTTAACTAAAACAGGATTATCAGTAGATAGAAGAGAACATAAGGAAGATATTGAAAAAACGTTAGCTATAGCTGGAGTAAACATGAGCATAAAGAAAGAGGTATATAGTAATTTGCAGATACCAGAGTATAGTCTTAGAGGAAGTTATAACGAAACGATAATAGCATTGGCTGGGATAAAAAAAGGATTTGATTCTGCTATTTTTAATTCAGGAGAAGTTACTCACCTAGGGGAAGAATCGCTATCAAGAACAAAAAATGATAAACTAGAAAGATATTTCGCTATAGAAAAATACTCATTTCCCTATGCTGTTAATCTTGAATTAAATCTAAACGTACTCCTATTGAAGGAATTTTCATTCCTCATCAACGGAGAAGCAAAAGTAGGTATAGATTTAGCTATAAGGGGAATTTCAGAAAAAATGTCTCCTCATAGATTTAGAGAAGAACTAAAAACAATATATTCTAAAATTATTTCTGAATTATAGAAGCTATAGATCCAGAAAATATTCCATTAATTATATTGAATGCTATAACTAATCCTATGAATGTCTGAATATATGGAGTCTTGATTGCATATGGAAGCATTGAGAAGAACAGGTAACTTATACTAGTTATTAATGATAAATATCTTATGCTTAACAATTGAATTCCAGCAATTTTAGTCCTTACCGGAAATGCAAATGCTATTAATGCTAATAAAATAAGTAACTGAACTATAGCTGTACCTAATGATGTAGAAAACAATAGAAAGGGAGAAATACCTAATGCATATGGTGGATAAAAGAATTTTACAATAGCCGATATTATAAAAGTTATAAAAGTTAAAATAAAGGAATATCCGATAGAAGCCGCAATGTTCCATCCTAAAGTTCTAGAATTCATTATCCTCCTCCTTGACCACTTTGTCCTTCATCTTTCTTTCCCATACTTAATCTTACCAGGCCATCTGGCAAATTAACTAAAGTAGAAAGCTGAGGATAATAAGGAACTCCTATAGCCATATTTACACTAGAAGGATCATTCTTTTCTGCTAGTACTCTAGCTAAACCAAGTCTTACTGCATCTCCTACTTGTATTCCTAGATCTCTTAACTGTATTATTCTTCGTAATTCTGGGTCTTGGGGTATTAATCTAGTGACTCTAACAGATATTAGCTCAACTCCTAACTCCCCTAGAAATGATTTTAAGGCAGCAGTTACTGCAGTAGAAATATCCATAAACTTCTTATATACATCTGTTAGTTTTACTTGATTCAAGACAGAACTTACTTCTTGGTCTATTACTGGAGCTATATATGTCGCTAAATCTGAATCTTTGAAGAATGCAGCTGAAAATTGTACATTTATAACTAAATTAGGAGGATTTTGTACCCTGAAATATACTGCCACTTCATATTCTAAAGGAACTAGATCATCAGTTTGACTTAATCCTACCACTCTAACTTCGTGTCTAGTAGTTGATACAAAATAAGCTACAGTATCGTATGGTAAAGCGTTATACCTAAATTTTGAAAGGAACCCAGAAAGTACGTTTGCTGGACTCTGAATATTGTGTGTACCAGGTGGTAAAACGCCTGCAACTTGACCTTGAATTATAACTACGCATTGTTCTTGAGGTTGAACTATAAATAAAGATTTTGAAGTTATATTTTCTCTAGGGAACCTAAATATCAGCACGTCGGGTGCCATTACTGAAGTTCCGTCTTCTCTTTCTGTTGAAATTACTTGCCCTCTTAAGGAAACTGACACTATCTCACCTCATCTCCATTGGATAAAATAATGTAGTCCTTTCTTTTATTATAGAATTTAGCTTATCTAACAAAGGGTTTATTTGCTCTACGTTTCCGTTACTTGCTAATGAATATATTTGATCAGCTATACTAATCATTTGAAGATCATGATTTACTATGCTATCTAATTCTTCAGAATTAATTTTATATCTAGCATAAATATCACTACCTCCTCCTTGCATGCCTATTAGTTCAGATATCATTGTCCTTATCTTTGATAATGTAAATTCTAGACTCTTAAGAACTGGGGAAAAAGGAGAAGTCGATGCTATATTTGATTCTAGCTCATTAATTTTTGAGATTGTAAACTCCAATTTGTCAGCCACTGCTTTTCTAATTAGGAAATCGTCTTGACGAATAAGATCTTTAACTTTGTACCCCCTATAGCCTGGAACAAGGAGTTGTAATTGTTCCAGAGGAGTTAATTGACTTGTCATATTATACTATAATGGTACAATAATTTAAAGATATCTATAATCTTAATGTGTTATTTTCTAAAATTATAAAATAATATATTATAGAGTATATTACAAAAGACTTATAGATGCTATTGCTAACAATGAAGTTATTATTAAATCAGTGCCTAAAGCATATGATAGACCTATAGGAATTAAAGAAACTAGTAATGGACCAAATCCACCACCAATTAGTCTCCCTATCAATAATGTAAAATTAGCTCCTGTTGCTCTTAGTTTTCCTGGGTATAGTTCACTCATCCATACGCCAAAAAATGCAAAAAAGGCAGAAGATGCGTAAACTAGGAAAACAGAAAACTCAATATAATCAGTATTTATTAGTAATATAAAAATTATGGATGAAATAAAGGCTAAAATTGCGAAATAAAGAGATGCTCTTTTTCTGCCTTTAATATCAGATAGATATCCTGCTATGCCATAAACTATCGCAGAAATTAAATCCGCAATAGCAATTACTATGTCATATGTAGGGACTCTAAGATTTTGAAGTATAGATGGCATGAGACTGAATGCTGGAATTAGATATAGAAAAGACGCAAGCGATAATATTGAGCCTATAATAGTTAGCCTTCTTAAATCCTTAGAGAAAATTTCTGAAATCTTCATTTGTACTCTGCCTTTCCATTTTTCCTCTGGTATCCATATCCAAAATAAGAAAGAAAGTAACGAAATTAAACCAGCAATAAGAAATAAATACCTCCAACCAAATGAAGGAACTATCAAAAACGCTGTAATAGCACCTATCAATGATCCTATTGAATATAACCCTTGCATTAAACCTCCTGCAAATCCTCTTAGATTAGTAAACTGTAATTCAGCTATTACAGCATAACTTATTCCGTTTTCTCCGTTTACACCTACACCTACTAAAAACCATATAATATATAGTTCATATATATTATTTATTATAAAAACTAATATTGTAAATATCGAATACAAAAAAATGGATATGAATAAACTCTTTTTTCTTCCGAATTTATCGGCTAAAATTCCAAAAATAAATCCTCCTAATGCTCCACCTATCCACGATAATGTAACAGCAACAATTACTGCTGAAAGACTAACTAAGAATGCTTTCGCTATATCTATAAGTACAAATGTTATTGAATACATGCAATATGCAGAAAGTAAGAAGATTATTAGAACGCTGATTAGACTCAAAGCGTTTCTAAAATTCATGACGAAAATTTAGGAACCGAACTATTAAAAAATTTTTTATAAACTATTCTTTTCTTAGGGAATTTTTCTTAACTTTCATATAACCTAAAAATAATGTTATAATAGTAAAAGAAAGCGTAGCTAAAAAGGAATAGAAGAAAATATTCAGTAATACTGATACTCTTGAGAATATAGATATTAGACCTATAGATAAAGAACCTATAGATAAATATAATATAATGGAAGACGCATAAGGCACGAAATAAGTATACTTCTTACCTCCACTTGCAAGAAAATAAAATAGTGAAATAAAACTACCAATTATTATTGAGTTAAATATGGAATTTGTTACAAAGTAAATAAGAAAAGGTAATACTAATAATATAATAGGAAATACTTTATTCATGAATTTATTACGTGCATGCTATTAAATAAATCTATTGAAACCATTCTTTATGTAGTAAAAAGTCCTTATAAGTTCTGCATGGCTCCAAACCAATGGAGATACAGAAGGATAATTACCAGTTGGAGATATTTGCTCTGGAATTATTCCAGTAGAAAGAGAGTTAGTTAAAACCCAATTGAGATATTTTATAGCATTCTCCATATTTCCCTCAAATACGTAGTGTTGAGCTAGCCATAAAGTTGTTATAAACCATGCATTTGGCTTATTATCTTCTTTCAAATACCAGTCATTTTCGTATCTAGCTATACCTCCGTTTACTAGTAATTTTTCTTCTACTGTTTTTCTATTAATCGACACTCTCTTATCATCTTTGTCTAATGCTAACATAGATCCAAGCAATGTACTCGAATCTACTGTTTTGTCATTTAAACTTCTAGCAAAATGGTCACCTACAAAAAACATGTCTAGTCCTTTTTTTATTTCTTCAGCAGCATTTAGGTACTTTTCCTTATAATTATCTTCTCCAAAAAATTCCGCAAATTTAGCTGCTGCCGTTAATCCTGCGTATACTGCGGCAGAAGTAAAAAAATGCACTCCTAATCTTTCTTCCCACAAATCATAAGAAGGCATAGGAAGACCCGTTTTTTCATCTCTATATTCTGCAAGGAAATCTGCGGCTGTTTTTATTGAAGGTCTATAAAATTGTTTTATGAAATCAACATCCCTAAATAATGAAAAATGAACCCACGCAGAATAAAGCGTTAATGCAGTTTCATCTTCTTGGATAGGTATATAGCCTGAAGTCCATGGATGCCAAGTGCTTCCCCAATGTCCGTCTGCAGTATATTTTTGAAATAAAAATCCTCTATAGAGAAGAGGCTTTGAAAAGATAAAAAGCATACGAGAGAAATCTTGATATCCCATTAAAGACATAGCTATAGACGAGAAAGCTGCATCTCTGTGCCAAACATAGTTATATGTATCTTTATTAAACCTCATAATATCTGTGTCTAGAGAAGCAGGTATTGCACCATTATTTTGCCAGTGTGCTGCTATAATAAGCATAGATCGTCTTATTTCTTTTTCATAGTTTCTTGCCTTAAATAACCACGCCTTCCAGTAGTTGTCTGTCCTTTCTATAAGAGTTTTTGGAGTTTTTCTTTGAATATATTCATGTAATTTTCTGACACTATCATAATCCCTAGACGCTGATAACCAACAATAAAACGTCTTATTTTTAACTTTTACACTCATAGCAGAGTCTACAGCACCTTGTGCTATAGGGTTCATAGAAAGAACTCCGTCTTCACAATCTTTCCAGGTACCTTGATATCCCATTACTTCTTTATACCCTGTTGCATATTGATATGTTGGAACATTACAACTGAAGAGAAACCACCTATCTCTTTTATAATGAATAATTGAATCCGTAAAAGGATCATAAAACGCAGTATCTCCTGCTTCATTGCCAAGAATGTTAAAGTCCCATGCAAAGAACACTACAACATCATCTTTTGAACTAATATTAACTTCCCTAGTCAATATTGGATATGCCATATCAACACTATCTTTTATTGCTAATTTTACACCTTGAAATTCGGAATTAACCTTAACTGAAAGTGAATCTTCCTCATATTCTATTTTTGGACTGAGGTCATGTAACCACGAAAATTTCCCATTAACCCATATTCCTATCCTACCCATTTGCATATGATTTTCAGTACTTAAAGGGAAATATAATTCCCTTATAGCGTAATTTTTATCGGCGAGAATTGTCAGTTGCCCATTACCTAAAATAGCATATCTTGTCATAGTTTCAATTTACTAGACTTAGTAAAAAGTATTTTTAAGATAACCGTTATAATCATACATTTATTCTTTATTTAATATTATTAATACTGTTACTGAAAAATCATACTACTAATGGTATTAAGTAGTAATAATATTGGTATCAACAGATCTTTTAAAATAATTGAAAAACTACCATATATGGATATAATATATTCATTTATAATAGTATTTATTTTAGGATTAACTCATGGATTAGATCCAGATCATATAGTCACCGCAAGAATTTTAAAGAAAGTTACAAAGATTTTTAAATTCTCATTATTTCATTCTGCAGGTTTTCTTATAATTGCATTACCAATTAGTTTACTCCTTTTTGTAAGAGGAGTAAAATTCATTATCATATTTGTTTCGTATATAATAGGTATCATTATTAGTTTACTATTACTTTATGGAAGTATAATTGGAAAAGAGTTTGAGATAGAACCAAAAAAATTTGGATTATTACAAGGTGCTCTAGTCCTAACTCCTTCTAAAATACTTACTATAGTCTTGGCAATAGCTTCCGGGAATGTAATAATTGGATTATTAATAATAGCTATTTTTATTCTAACATCAGTACTATCTATAACTATTTTTACAATAATAAATTTTATTCCTAAAAAATATGATAAAATTACCAATATCATGGTTTCTATATTTTCGTTAAGTTACATAATTTATAATCTTATATTTCTTTTTTAGCAGTATATAGTAATTTAAGGTGTAAATGTAATTAATACTATAAAACGTTTATTAGTTTTATTCCTATTTATTTCCTTATGGCTAAGTTCTCAGAAAGACAAATAATAGCTTTAGTAATTACGACGATTATATCTGCAATAGTAATTGGATTAGGAGTCTTTACATTAGCAGCGTTTAAAATAATTCCTAGTAATTTTACTTTATATTTCTATGCTACAATATGGTTTGGAGGAGTACTCCTAGTAACATATTTATTATCTTCACTAATAAAATTTAGATTCAGTAGACTTATTGGCGAAAGTAATGCTACTAGTGTATCTTTTATAACAAAGTTATTAGGATATATATTAGCATTTGTAGGTTTCTTCATATTAATAAGAGTAAGTATAGGGGCAGCATTAGCTGCTGGAGGTTTCGCTGGTATAGTTTTAGGTTTGGCCTCACAAACAGTGCTTTCTAATATATTTGGTGGAGTAATGTTACTCTTTTCAAGACCTTATAAAGTAGGGGATAGAATAACAATCTCAACATGGCAGTATGGATTATTAGCTCCTACTTATCCTCCAAAATTCTTTTCAAATGATTTTTTAATTCCTGGTTATACTGGCAAAGTCATAGATATTTCGCTTTTATATACAACAATATATACTGATGATAGTGTACCTGTAAAAATACCTAACAGCATAATGGTACAAGCAGCAATTTTTATACATAATGCAGAAGAAAAAAGAAATGTTAGAACTAAATACGAGGTTTCTAAAGATTTAGATCCGGAATTAGTTATCAATAGATTAAAAGATAAATTAAAAGGAATAGATTCAATAATTAGTGAACCGTCAATAAAGATTCTTGAAACTACAACGACTACGTATATTCTTGGAATAGATACAGTTTGTAAATCAATATACGAAGAACCAATAAGAGATCAAATTCTGCGAATTACAATGAAGACTATAAAAGAACTACAAAACGAAGTTAATAAAAATGGATCTCAAATAATAAAACAATAGAGCTAAAAAATTAATGATTACGGGCTAAAATTATTTAGATAATAAAAAGGTTTAATTTGATTTTATGATATTCATGTTTATGAATGCTTTTGAAACATTGACATACCTTATAGAGCATGCAGAAAATGGATCAGTTGCAGCATTAGTAACACAAGATAATACGCCAATTATAATTACAAAAGATGATGAATATTCCTTTTCAGCATATGTATGTACGAATACTGGAGATGTGAAGCGTATAAAGGAGGAATTTGATAAAACAACTTTCCATAAAGCTGTATTAGACTTCTTGGATGAAATTGGTGATTTTATAGGGAAAGAAGTAACTGAATTAAGTTTATCTAATATAGCCTTATTCCCTAACTGTATACCTAAAAAAGAAGAAAGAAAAGAACATAAAAGAGAAATAAATATTGCAGAGAAAATAAATGATTTTAAGAAAATAAATTCTCCTTATTATGCTATTCCATTACTAACAGATAATGGAAAACTCTTTGCTTTTATTCCAGAGATAGATGGAACAGCAGATCTTGATTTTATTATTAAAAGTATATCTAAAATAGAAGAAAAACCAAAGCCAGTCAACCTTGATTTAAATTCTGTTTATCCTATCTTATTTACTTCGAAGTTAGATCCCAAAATGGGTAATCCGTTTACCTCTGCAGGAAATTATACTTTCTTTACTGCAGTATATGTGTACCAAGATACCGAAGGATCCGAGAAATTTATGGGCCAAAATATGTTAAAAAGTTCTGGAAAATTCTTTTCCACTTCACCTCACGGTTCAATGAGAACAGAAAATTTAGAATTTTTATCATCCTCCCATAAAAAAGGCAATATATACGTAGGGTTCTTTGTAAAAGGCGAAAAAATTATAGAACTGCAAAGCTTAGATTTAGTGGATTTACATTTAGAAAATAAAATAAGAGTTAACGATTATATTTTTTCATCTTTTTCCTTAACTGCAAGGAATGGAATTATAGATTTTGAAAGCTACGACAAAGTTATGACTAATTTCATAAATTTTGCATTAGCTAAAAGCAATGGAAGAGAAGTACTTAAGGATGTAATAGAAATACATTCAATGGGTGGTATTGATTTACCTTTTGTTAAAAATTCTTCTGGACAAAACATTTCAGTAGTGGATCCAATATCTTATTGGTATTATAAGGTATATGAGAAAACAGACGAATTAAAAGATTGTAACGATTGTCCATTAGCCGAAAAAGTTAATGAGAGAAACTTTCTAATATCTATTTTAAGAAGAAAAGGTTGGATTTCGGCATTTTTACTGTGATGACTGACCATGCTTCTGATTAGTGAGGATAAAGTCAGCGTCTGATTTATTTTCCAGGCAAGTTAATTGTATATGATGATGAGTTTGCCGAGTATTGATATATGAAATAACTACAGTAACTGATTTATGAAATATTACCTATATAATATCTTATGGAAGTAGAAAAGATAATTGATGAGATAATGGAAAAAGCTAGGTCTAGTTTCATAAGTGAGGCAGAAACAAAATATCTAATTTCCATGATAATATGGGGATTAAATAAATATTCTAAAGATTCTTTGTTTGAAAATATAAAAAATACATTGAAAGAAGCATTTAAATCAAATGATTTGGAAATAATAATGATATTTGATGATCTAGAAAAATTACCTCCTTCAGATAAAATAATAAAAGGATACATCACAGCAGGTGATATTATTATTCAGACACTAAAAAATAAATGGTTTGAAAGAATAAGAGATGAAAGTTTGAGAAGAGCTATAGAAAATTGTAAAGAAACTATAGAAATTAAGGAAATTTCAAACGTAAATTCGTTCTTTAGAAACTTTATACCTCTATCTTGTGAAGAATTTGATAAAATTACGGGAAAGAAAGACTCATACAAAATAGCAGTTAGGCTATTGTTAGGAGTTTATGATAGTTCTCCTTTAAAATGTAAAATAAATATTTTCAATTTTGCACCAGATATTATAAAATCTAGCTTAAGATATTGTCATGAATCACTCTGAACTATTGGAACAAGTTTTGAACCACAATTTGAACAGAATTTAGAACCTGGCTGATTTATAGTTCCGCATTTAGGGCATTTCACTGGTTGTAATGAAGCCCCACAACTAGAACAGAATTTTGCGTCCTCGTCATTTTCTGTACCACATTTCCAGCATTTTATCTTCTTTACTACTGGAGCCTTAGTTTGCGATTGATTCTGAGGTTGAGGTACTGATTGCTGTACAGATTGTTGAGAAGGAGGCTGAGGATATTGGGAAGGTTGAGATTGAGGAGGATAAGGACCATACTGCTGAGGTGCTCCATAAGGTTGTGGATTACCTGCATATGGTTGGCCATATGGCTGTTGATAACCATATTGCTGTCCATATTGAGGATAAGGTTGTGGGCCCATAGGACCGGCTGGTGGTGCACTCATTATAGCCATTACTATCATATTCATTAGTTGGTCCTCTTGGGCAAAATCCTTGTATATGTTATACGCATCGTAAGCTGTAGCTCCGCCTCCTAAAATTTCCAAAAGTTTACTATGTAACATATCGTCTCCAATTAAATAGCTTCCACCTGCAGTAGCTCCTGCAACTAAAAGATCTTCCATTAGATTAGCTATTCCCGTTTCAACTACAACCATGTTCTGAGCTTGGCATAGTCTTATTGTATAAGCTTTATTCTTATCTGTTATCATACCTAAAACACTGTCATGCTTTGCTTGAATTACAGCCATATTTTGTCCTACCATTGGAAATGCCTGAAACCCTTGAGACATTAAATACATAGTAATTTGCTGAGAAACATATTGAAGATTTATAGGATAATTTATAGGAACCATCTGCGTTTTTCCGCCTAATCCTGTGGATTGTTCGCACATCATCGTGGTCATCATTGGATTATTTCCATATGGACCGTAAGGTTGCCCATATGGCTGCTGAGGTGCTCCGTAAGGCTGGCCATATGGATTATAAGGAGGAGGCTGATAACCCATAAATCTATTATTAAACTAAGATATATAAATAGTTATGTTCGAAATAATTTAGTTAGCTCTAAATATTTTTTCAAATTTACTTAATGTTCCTTTCTGTTCTAACTCAACAGTAAAAAAGGCTATCCAAGAGCCTAATAGCCAACCTCCCAATATATCTGCTGGCCAATGAACTCCCACATATACTCTAGAATAACTTACTATTATTGCTTCAATCATCATAATTATCCAAAGCCATTTAGGCGATGTTAAAGCTAAAACCATTGCGCCGTCACTTACTATTAAGGCATGACCAGAAGGATAACTAAAATCATGGGGTCTAGGTACCAATAAGAAGGAAGGAATATAGTAGAATGGTCGTAATTGTGCCATTAGGTATTTTGAGGCTTCGCCTAATATTATTGCCAATATAAATGAGGCAGCAAGAGTTATTGCAATTTTTCTAGTTTTTTTAAATATCAGAAGAATGGCAGTTAATGGTATCCATACATATTCTCTTCCGTATAGCGAGAAAAATATCATTGCTGGATTAATAAATGAAACTTGATGATAATTTATCAACTCAAAAATAACAATATTTAAGGGAACTTTAGGTTCTCCAAGAATTTTTACAATTATAGAAAATATTATATACAGAAATAATAGTACCCAGTATTTCTTCATCAGAAGTAAAAGCTAGAGTGTAGATAAAAATCTTTTGGATAGGAAAAATTTATCTTAACAGGGGATTCAAAGAGGACGGAAGACTCCATCCGTGACGGTAGACCCAAAATCTTATTAGTAAAAATAATTTTTATTTGTTATTAGTTATTTATGTGAATTTAATGTAATTAGATAATTGATTTTGCAATATTTTTTAGAAATTTTTAAGTGTTATATTAGATCTTTTATTTTCTGAAAGTAAACTGAGGAATATTATTATAATATTAGAAAATGATGAGATGTGTATGATAGAATCCGTTTTATTTACATCGATTATTTAATACATTATTCTTAATGCTCTTGATTATGAGTATAATGAAATATATTCCTTATGAAGAAAAAAATATGAGGTTTAATGTTGAATTCATATTTGTAAAATGATTTTGGGTCTACCGGTAAGGGCGTAGGAGGCTCCACATGCTTTGCCTCTAACATGGCTAGGCGATGGCTTGAAGAGCCGAAGGAACTACTTGATTGGGGTTAACTTGAGGGCCTTCACCACCCCCTCCCCTATACCTAGTCTTCTTAGTCTCACTCTTGTAAAGCTTGTCTTCTTGTTTAGGAGTGTTGTTCGTGAAAATCACCGTAGGAGGAGTTCACTATTCTAAGTTTATCTAACATACTTTTCTAGAGAAATATAATAAAATCCTATCCAGTATAAAAAGTTAAAAATTTTCAGTGTTACTATTAGCAATTATTTCTATATAGTTTACAAACGCTATATAGGAAAAGTTTATTTTGAGCTTATCAAAAGTTGAGTTGAGCAAAATGGGTTTTAACGGAATTGGATTTTATACAAGTATTCCAGGAGAAATACCAGTACCAATTGTAGTTGCTTATTTTGTTATTGCCTTTCTTGTTGCAATAATATTAGGGAAAAGAAACGGTGGGCTAAAGGCGTTTAGTACAATTGACTGGGTTTATATTGGAATAGGTGCTGCAGCAGCATATGTATGGGAATTTATTATTGGCGCAATTATAGGAAGAATTATTCCTTCAGGCATTTCAACCTTTGTTGATCCGTCTTTTTGGGGAAGAATGTTTATAGTTTTTATAGTAGCAGCCTTAGTTAGAAAAGTAGGCGTAGGTATGATAAGCCTTTTTCTTTTTGATATTCTTGGAGATTTATTTCATTACGGCTTCTCTGGAGAACCTATGTTCTTCATATACGAGTCTTTAACATACGGATTATTTGTAGATTTAGCTATAGCTGCAACTGGAGGAAAACTATTTGGCATAGGCATATCAAAGGGTTTAGGATATGTAGCCGCACTAGCGGCTATTGAAGGAGGAATAATTGGATTATTATGGGCAATTCCAGATCCAATATTTTATAGAGCTTTCTTCGATCCTTTAATTTATGGTGCAACTGTGAATTATGCTAGAGTTGTATATGATCTTATAGCATTTATACCTGGTGATGTCGCAATAGGAATTCTAGCAGGACTTTCGGCAAATAGAGTGGAGAAAGCAGTCCAGGTGTAAATAAAATGTATGCAATTGAAATAAAAGGTTTAAATTTTTCTTATTTAGGTTCTACTTCTCCTTCTATCTCTGTTGATGAGCTATACATTGAAAAAGGAGAATCTGTACTTATTACGGGTAGGTCAGGGTCAGGAAAATCTACTTTTGTAAGTTGTATTAATGGCATAATACCTCATATGGTATCTGGTAATTTGAAAGGAGAAGTAAATGTTTTGGGTAAAAGCGTAAAAGATACTCCGCTTTCTAAACTCTCCACGCTTGTGGGTACGGTTTTGCAAGATCCAGAAAGCCAAGTTATTAATTATACTGTAGAAGAAGAAATAGCTTTTGGACCAGAAAACCTAAATTTATCTCCAGATGATATAGAAGAAAGAGTAAAAGAATCAATGAAAATTGCTGGAATCCAGCACTTATGGGGAAAAGAGACTACTAAACTTTCTGGGGGAGAACTTCAAAGAACGATATTAGCCTCAGTCTTAGCTATGAGACCAGAAGTACTTATCTTAGACGAACCTACTTCTAATATAGATCCAGAAGGAACAGATCATATATTCTCGACATTGAGAAACCTTAGAGGACAGAAAACTATGTTAATAGTTGAACATAAGGTTGAAAGAGTACTTCCTTTTATTGATAGAGTTATACTTATAGATAAAGGAAGATAGCCCTAGATTTAAGGAAAGAAGAAATTTTAGATGGAGTAGATACACTTTATACTTCTGGCATAGAAATACCAGAATACTTTGTTTATTCTAAAAAACTTGGTCTCGAAGCTCCAGACTTAGAATCTGTTAAGAAAATAATAAAAGAGAAAAATATAATGATTTCTGATCCTCCTAGAAAATCTATCAATAAGGAAATTTTTACAGCAAATATTAAGGTATATGCAAAAAACAAGGAAATTTTAGATGTAAGTTTTGGACTAGGAGAAGGAGAAATAGTTGCAATGATGGGACAGAACGGAGCTGGAAAGACTACTATATTGAAAGGTATTTCTGGTATGTTAGATCCAAGCGAATACAAAGTTTATGGATCTATAAAGTATATGGAAGAAGAACTATCAAATAAACCTATATGGTATAGAGGAAAATACATGGTTTATTTGCCTCAAACATTTGATCTAATGCTAGTTACTAGTCAAGTGAAAAAAGAGATTGAGTATACATTAAAACATAGAAAGGTAAAGAATTATCATGAAATAGCTGAAAGATACATGAAAGAATTTGGACTTTTCGAATATAAGGATCAAGATCCGGTTATTCTAAGCATGGGACAAAGAAGAAGAGTGGCTATGGCGTCGATTTTAGCGTCAGGAGTTAAGATTATGCTCATGGACGAGCCGACTTCTGGTCAGGACTTTTATAATAAAATGATGTTAGGAAAAGAATTAAAAGATCTGGCTAGTAAAGGCTATACTATACTTATCGTAACTCATGATTCTAGATTTGTCTATGAGTACGCAGATAGATTGTTAATAATAGATCATGGGAAGAAAGTTCTCGAAGGAAAGCCCGAAGAAGTATTTAAGGAGTCATCTAAGTATGGAATATACCCACCAACAGATTTTCTATTAAGGTGGTAGTATGTTTATTTATCAAGAACCATCATTACCTCCTTGGTTATCATCTGGAATAAGCTGGTTCATTTTCTTTTTCGGTGCCGCTGGCCCAATTTTTATTATATTAGGGGCAATAGGTATTAGAGGATTTTTACAAATTACTAGATTCGAGAAAGGAAATGGAATACTTTACAAAATGAGTCCATTAACTAAGCTAGTATTAACTATAAGCTCTACAATAGTTGCGTCTTTAACTATATGGTGGTTTGGAGCTATTTTAACTTTAGTGTTTTTAGGCTTATTTTTTACTTTAAACGACGCTAAAAAGAAAGTCATGTATGTAAGCTATCTGCTATTTTCAACTATATTAGGAATAACAACAGGGTTTGCTTTCTATACCCCATTTAACTACCTATCTCAGGCGCTAAATACTAATACTTTTAATGTGATATGGGTATGGCCATCCTACTTTGCGTATATGGGCTATGAACCAGTTGTTACTACTCAAGCTTTATTCTATGCTTTTCAAATAGTATTTAGATTTTTAGCCCCAATGCTCGCAGGACTTCTTCTAATTATAACGACTACGCCGTCAGATTTATTAAGATATTTAGAAAAAATAAAATTTCCACTAGTTTTCATTTTTGCATTAACCGTAGCAATGCGAAGTATACCTAGAATTTTTGATACCTTAGATACTATAGTTAAATTAGAAATGATGAGAGGATTGGGATATGGAAAGCCTAGAATATTCAAGCCGCTTTATATTTTGATTGCAGCACTTAGTGCACTAGTACCGACATTAATTTTCCTTATGAGAGGAGCTAAATATACTGCAATAGCTGCAGATACTAGAGCTTTCAATTCTAATCCAAAAAGAACATATATGAAACAAGTTACATTCAATAAAATAGATTACATAACATGGATTTTTATAGCGTTACTATATGTCATTGCTATAATTCTAATTTTGACTGGATATGGAAGAGGAATACCATATGTCGGATATTAAGTTTTAATGTTATCAACAAAAAGCACGAATATTTTTTATTGCATAAACATTAATTAATAATTTTTTTCATTTTACCCTCAGCTATTTTATCCTTATAATTTTTTATATTTTATTTCATAATCTTTCGCATGACTAGAAAACTCTTAATGCATGTAGGTCCTGTAACAATAGATTATGATGTTCTAATTGAGGGAATGAAGGGAGATGTAGGATTCACATCAAAAGAATTCGTTGATGCTTTTCAATATTCATTGAAGTCTTTAAGGAAGATAATGGGAGCTCAAGAAAATTCACAACCTTTTATTATACCTGGAGGAGGTACATCTGCAATGGAAAGCGTAACATCGCTTCTTAGAAAAGACGATAAGATTCTAGTTATTTCCAATGGAGTATTTGGGGATCGATGGGAAAAAATTCTATCAAGATATCCAGTTCATGTGAAAACTATAAGAGCTAAACCTGGAGATTACGTAACTCCTGATGATATTGAAAAGGAAGTTTCAAAGGAGCATTATAATATGGTAACAATGACACATGTAGAAACTAGCACTGGAATAAGAGAACCAATATACGAGGTATCTAAAAAAATAAGAAACTATGTAGATCTAATAGTTGTTGACGGTGTATCAAGTGTAAGTGCAGAAGAAGTTAAAATGGATAACATAGATGTATTCTTAACTGCAAGTCAAAAAGCTATAGGAACTCCTCCTGGTGCAGGACTTTTAGTTCTTTCAGAAAACGCAGTTTCCAGATTATCTGATAATTCTATAGCAGGATATTATCTTAATCTAAAGAATTGGATTGATGTAATGAAATCTATGGAAGAAGGCAGGGCTGCGTATTTCTCAACTTTGCCTGTTCATTTAATATTAATGATAACGAAGGCATTTAAGTTAATTGAAAAAGAAGGAATAGAAAATAGAATTAGAAGACATGAAAAAGTAGCTGCTGCTATAAGAACTGGAATTGAAGGAATGGGATTATCAATAGTAGCTAAACATCCAGAAGCCTATAGCAATACAGTAACAGGAGTAATTGTGAATAAGGTTAATCCGAGTGAAGTGCTTAAGGAAATAGTAAATGAGGGAATAGAATTAGCTCCAGGCGTGCATCCAGATTTAGCAGGAAAATACTTTAGAATAGGACATATGGGATGGGTAAATGAAAATGATGCTATTTCTACTATAGCAGCATTAGAAAGAGTGCTCTCAAGACTAGGAGAGCCAATAAGATTAGGTGAAGGAGTAAGATCTACACAACTTTACCTATCAAAAGGAAACATTTCCAATCTATAGGCTGAGTCCCAAAACATATACTCCATTACGGAAGCAGTTCTGAAGTTTTTTATCATCTGATTTTTCTGCTCTTCAGTAATTTTAAAGGAATTAACTATAGATAAAACTTGATAAACTCCTTTTTCATATTCTTCTCCTCCATAAGTATCTATCCACTTTTGATACTCTTCCTTTGGAGATCCTTCTTTCTTTAGTTCCTTTCCTACTTCCATATATATCCAATAGCAAGGAAGTACTGCTGCAACTGACTCATAGTAGGGCTTAGAGTATACTGTAGATAGCAGAAAGGAAGTATATAAAAGATTAGTAGGAGATTCTTTAAATTCCGTTATATTAAGTCTTTTAATAAAATATTCATGTAATTCTCTTTCTACATTCATCACATGAGTAACATGAGTAGCAAATAGTAGGCTATCTTTATCTGGCGCCTTTGCTGAAAGGATTGAAAGAACTCTACTAAATTGTTTTAAATAAAGATAGTCTTGCGAGACATAATATTTGAACTTGACTACATCTAGTTTTCCATTTACTAACTCTCTTAAAAATGGATGAGATAATATGGAAGAATATATATCGCGTATAGAATTCCATAAATCATCAGATAACATTATTCATCAAAATATAATCGTCTTAAACTATATAATAATCTAACTTTCATATAGTTCGTAATTATTTCTTTGATACCAGAATAATTATGAGACCCTTTTAAGAATTTCTTCTATTAGAATCTTTATACTCTCCTTTGCGATATCATCGGCCCTAAACGGACTCAAAATACCCTCCTTATCTGGACCATTATACTGATAATCATGTATCAGAAGTGCTTTCTCTGTTAGTAGATTTATCTCTTTCCCGAGTAGGAGAGAGAGCTCTTCCAGATACGAAGTAGGAACTATAGCTATTATCCAATCTGCCTTCTCTATAGATTTGTTTCCTTTAAGTTTCTTTTTTCCATGATATTTTTTTATTATATCGCTTCTTTTATCGACTAACATAGAAGCAATAAGTGCTTTCCATGCTTGAAAAGCCTTACCTGCAGCATTCCTTATTAATCCTTCACCTAGAAATTTTTCAGCTATTGTAGCTTCAAATTTTGCTTCCTCTAATCTAATTTTTTTATAAGCATTAAGATCAAACCAAGGTTTAGGTAATTCTTGCATTATATACTTAATTATAATCTGCAGTTTAAAAATTGTTCATAGTATTTCAAAATAAAGTGGCATGAAATAGAGTCTAAACTCTAAATACATCCATAGAAAAGTCTAAGGATCTAGAAGAATGGGTTATGTACCCGCTTGAAATTATGTCTACTCCAGTCTTTGCATAATCTTTCACGTTTTCTGGCGTTATTTTTCCAGACGCTTCTAAAATAATTTTACCTTTAAGTTCTCTGACTATTGGAATTATTTCTTCAGGACTTAAATTATCTATTAGTATGGCATCTGCTCCTGCTTTATATGCCTTAATCGCGTTGGAAAAATTCGAGACTTCTATTTCTATTTTCTTAGTGAAACTAGCTATTCTTTTTGCCCTTTTTATAGCTTCTTCTACATCACCTATAATAGCAAGATGATTATCTTTAATGAGGATAGCATCACTTAAGTTAAATCTATGTGGATCGCCTCCACCAATTTCTATTGCGTATTTTTCGAAAATTCTAAGACCAGGAGTTGTCTTTCTTGTTCCTGCAATTCTTATTTCTCGATTAACTTCTCTTGCAATTTTAACCATTTGGTAAGTTGATGTTGAAATTCCAGATAACTTACCTAATAAATTCAATGCCAGTCTTTCGGCGCTAAGCAAAGTTTCGGCATCACCTTCTAATGCTATTATCCTATCTCCTTTCTTTACTTCCGTGCCATCTTTCATAAACTCCGATACTTTCAAACCTAAAAATTGTAGAAAAGGTACAATAAAAACCGTGCCTGACAAGATTCCTTCGTCTTTTGAAAAGATTACTCCTCTTGCTTTTTCTCCTGATACTATTCTACTAGTTATATCTTCCGGATATACATCTTCCTTTAAAAAATCCATTAATTTATCAATTATTATTTGATTAATCATTTCTTACACACTTTTATGAAATTCTTAAATACTTCCAAACCGTATTCTGTATTTTTAACTTCAGGATGAAATTGGACACTAAATATTGAATTATCCTTATTTACCATAGCTTGTATTTTTGCGTTCTCACTATACGCTAATACTCTAAAACCTTCCGGCTGAGCCTTCACTTCGTCGTTATGACTTTCCCATGCTACAAATTCCTTAGGAATATTTTGCAATATAGTATCATGGTCCTCTATTTTTATTCTAGCTAATCCAAATTCTGGATTCTCTGCCTTACCTACTTTTCCTCCTAAAACATAGGCTATGAGTTGATGACCTAAACATATTCCTAACATAGGAATTTTCAATTCCTTTATAAAAAGTGAAGAATTTCCCATTTTAGAAATCTCTTGCTCTACTGAATATGGCCCTCCACTAAATACTATGCAATCATATTTCTTCATGTTATCTAAAGACGTGCTTGGGTTAACTGCTTCTGCATCTTGTCCTAAATATTTAAGATTCTTTAGGATAAGATGATTATATTGACCTCCGTAATATATAAGTGCTATTTTCACATCTTTACTTAATAATGATAGATTAAAGGCTTTGATGATAAATATTCATTATAATTTCCTTAAACTTACTATAATCTTTAGCCTTTTCTATTTTTAATATTGATCTTTCCATTAATTTTTGAATAAATATAGATCCCCTAAATATTGGAAGATTATCAGAAACATATTCTGCAGTTTCTTCAGGATTTTCAATAAATAGATCTATTCCTTCTTGATAAATTGAAATAAAATCCTCTTCTCCTCTAGAAATGTGAGCACCACATATTCCAGGAATATAAATATTGAATTTTTCAAATAATTCATCAAGAGGTATACCTTTTTCATCAATAGAATTCGTTACTAACGCGGAATCAGCGTCACCCTTTTTATAAATAGCAAAAACTTGCATAGGATCTTCTGTATAAATAATTTGAGAATTCTTATTCAGAAGTTTTAGAATAGCTCTTAACATTAAATCATTAGCACTACCTTTTTTCCATATTACAATTTTATCTCCTATAAATGGAGTAACAATTAACATTTTTCTTATTAATGAGTAATTCACTTCTAAATCCTTTAGAATAAGTTCCACGCTAGCATTGACGTATGCGTCTGCACTATCAGCGTTAAAAGTAGTTCAAAATCATGCCTCTTCATTTGAGAAGCTATTAGAGGATATGAAACTGGACCTATAGGAGAAGAAATTTTCATAGTTATTTTATTGTCATATTTTCTAAAAAAGTTAATTATTTAAATAATTAGTCTTATATAAACAAAGCTAATGAATAATTTTTTGATAAAACACTGGAAAACACCATTATGAAAGTGAGTATAGAAGGAAGTAACGATTCAATATTTATAGATAATATGGAATTTAAGATAAAAAGAGAATTTTTCCCTAACTTAAAAATTATTGTTAATGATTTCGAGATAATTAGAGATAAAGGAACATATAAAATACTAAAGTCTGGACTTCTACGTGGAGAATACAGTAAAAATAAACTAGTATATGATGGAAACGAATACGTAATAGAGAATTTAAATATGCATGAATTTATTAAAAACAAATATCTCAATAAAAGAATATTAATGAATAATATCGTTATAGGATCAATAATATTGAATAAAGAAAAATTAAAAATAGATGGAGATTTCCCAAATGAAGATCCGGCTATTATTCTTGCAAGTATATTTACTCCGTATACGACTCTACAGAAAACAAGAATAATGAGAAGAAGATACAATAGAAGAATAGGAATCATGTTAGGAGTATTGGAAGCTTTTATAATAACTATAATACCGTTTAATATTATCTACATAGGAATAGCTGTTTTGATATTTGCTGTCATAGATTATCTAATTTTCAGAATTTATATTCGAAATAGATAGCTATACCTTACTTGTTAAGTCAAAGAAAGCTTTCCAGAACGGATCTTCTTTTGGTCTTTCTATCTTCTTCTCTCCTATAACTTCTGCTTCACCTTCTTCCACTATTCCAATAATTTCAGCTTCTATACCTTCTCTTTTTAGAGCACCTACTACCTCTTCTTTGTCAGTAACTATAACCATAGTTCCTTCGCTTATAGAGATGAAAGGATCTATATTCACTATGGAAGATACTTCTTTTACTGACCGATACATAGGAATTCTTTCCGGGAATATCCTGATTCTCTTATTACTTGCTTCTGCAACCTCAACTAACGCATTCCATAGACCTCCTTCAGTAGCGTCATGCATAGCATGAACGCCTATTTTAGATGCTATGAGACCATCCTTCCAGCAAGACATTTTCCAATACATTTCCATAGCTTCATTAAATACTTCTGGAGAAAGCCTTTTCTTAAAATACTCTGGATATGTATTAACTAGAAGCGCAGTTGCTTCTACTGCAGGACCTTTAGTTACTATAACCTTATCTCCTGGTTTAATTTTTGATGGATTTGCAAGTTTTTCTTTTTCTCCTATTCCAAACATTGCGAAACCCCCAAGCATCGGATAGTTAGTTCCCTCATATCTACCAGTATGTCCTCCAACAACCATTACTCCAATATCTTTTAGATAATCAGAAATTCCTTTCCACATTTCTTCAAACTCCTCGTCTGTCATAGAAGTAGGTAAATTAAGGTCAACCAGCGAATATTGAGGAGGAATACCAGAAGTCATTACATCACTTGCCAGAATATGAACTGCAAACCATGCTGCTTTTCTAAAACCGTACTGAGGAACAATAAATACAGGATCAGTTTTGGTAACTAAAACTCTCCCATCTCCTAAATCTATTACTCCAACATCTACACCATTTCTAGGTGGAACTATAACTTCTTCTCTCATTTTTCCTAAGTTTGGATAAATTATTTTATCAAAAACGTCTCTTCCTATCTTTCCTAAACTAGTCATGAGTAATTCCTTTGAACAAAAAGAAATAAGTATATTATAAGTTCTTACGGAATATCAAACTATGAAAAGAGTACTTAGAATTCCACGATTTACGAAAGATGGTAAAACAAAAACTTTAGAATTACTTATGGATTCCCCTACAACAAATGATAAAGGATTTCCTCAAGAGGCTAAGTTTCTTATCGTTATAGATGACGGTAATAATAGAGTTGGATTTCAATTAAGTCAGTCTGAAGCTGCATTACTTTACCATAGATTAGATTATATTTTAAACGAAGCATCAAAGGAATACATAGACCTTGAGGATAAATCCAGAAGAAGTTACGAGAAAAAAATGAATAAAGGAAAAGAAAAGGAGGATGAGGAATTTATAGACGAGCTGAACGATGAAGATCAAGAGTCGCAATAAATACACTGTTGAGCATTACTAAAGAATTTGTAGGATTTATATTAGTAAATGTTTCATGAATATAAATATAATAGCCGTTTAAATTAACAGTACTGTTCTGAATACCTTCAGCAGAAAATTCCTCATTAAATCCTTTACCATTAACTAAGTATGTAAGACTAAGATCTTTTACCGTATTTGCAGTATTTGATGTTAGAGCTACTAGAACTGCACCACCGTAAGAGTTAATTATCTCTATTATACCTCCAAAACCACCGTTAGAATACAGTTTCTCATTGGTTATAGTTGTTTTATTATAATTATCAAAAGTATATGAATAATAATAATGAAGTCCTAAATCAATATATCCTTCTTGTTCATAACTTAAATTGAATGGTATTACCTTGGGATTAGTTATAGGTACTGCGGCAGCATCAATATACATTGATATTGGATAATCACCTTGAATAATTAATGTGGAATTATAGAATCCAGTTTCTTTTGCTATTTCACTGAATGTTTCAGTTAAATTAGCTAATTCATAAATACTATTAAAAGTTTGATAAGCATAGAATCTTCCATACTGAATTACTGATGTATTTTCTATCCCATGTTCAAACATTAATTCTGATTTATAGGCAAGATAGTAATGTCCTCCTTCTTGGTAATATTCAGAATTTTGATATCCTCCAAAGAATAATGGAGATGAATCCATGTAATTTTGAAATTCCGTTATTATTTTAGCTCCTACTAAAGGATTAGATTGATTTACCCACAACATCATTACACCGGCTATATCCCAATCATAAGCTAATGAACCAGTTAACTGATATGCTTGAAGCAAATTGCTAACACTTACAGTTACATTTGCAGTAGTCCCGTATGCTATCATTGGAGTTAAGTCTATTATGTACGGATTATGGAAAGAGAGAGTATCTATTGACGTTAATGGTTTCCAGTAGAATAAATCTATTCCTCCAGTATAAATTGTCTCATAAGGATTGACTATACTAGCTAAATGAGAATCGTAATAGACCATTATACTCCTTGTAGCAGGCTCGTTAGTATACCAAAATTCATCGTTTCCTCCTCCTTCCTCATATATTAAAGCATCCATCTTATAAGTTCCATTAGGAATTTTTATTGAAGATGTTATACTATCAAATTTTGGATTAAGAATAACATATGAATAATTAAACGGAACTGTAACGTTAACAAACAATGGAATAAACTCGTTTGGCAAACCTTTTGGAGGAGTTCCAGGATACAAATAAAGTGTTATATTAAGTTCATATAATCCCGTAATGCCTACTTTTGCGTCATAGTAATTTTGTATTACTGGCTCAAATGTAACATTGCCCTTAAGTAAGTTTTCGAACATTGTCACATCGGCTTCTGCTGTAGAATTATTTATTTCTTGAGTAGATCCCCAAAATATTGGCACACCATTGACAAATATATACGCTTGCCTGTCATATTGCGTACCATTAAATTCTTTTATCGATACATTAAGGAGTTCCATTGAATAGTTTCCTGGAGGGACATAAGTTTTTATATAGAAAGGCCTCAACCCAGTGTCATTAAAAAGCAAATTAGTAGCTACATGAATAACTAATGGAGTAACATTAGGAGGAATTATGTGATATGCCTCAAAAGAGTAGTATGAAGGATCTTCAGTAAAAGGAATTTTTGATGAGACTGTAATGTTTGATATTAGTGGATGGACAAACGAAGATGGAGATACTTCAGTACCTTGTGTATATCCAAAAAATATAGAAAATTGAACTATAGTTAATATTAATAAAATTAAAATTGCAAATCTTTTCATTACTTTTCACCCCCTCTTTCTTAAAGAGAAAAATAATGCAATTAAGGCTATTATTATACCTATTATGCCTAAAGCATAAGCAACTGTTATAGAACTGCTCAGTGACGATATAGAATGACTCAATGTTGTTATCGAATGTTCAGCAGACTGTATTTGACCTTCACTTACTACTTCATGATAAGAATTATAAACACCAGATTGTAGACTATATTGTAAACCATCATTAACGTTTATAGTAAATATATAGAATCCTGAAGGTAGTAGACTAGCATCAAATGGAATAGTTATCTTTATTCCTGAAGATGTAGAAGATACAGAGTAGGAAATTGAGGACCCATCCATTTCAACACCAGTAACCTTAAGATTTTCTCCAGTAATGGTTATAGTTATATTTGTAGAAGACGTTGTAACGTTAGTTGGTGATATAGAAACTATTTTAGGTTCTGGTAAAGTTGACAATGAAGTCACATTAGTTATAGATACACCTTCTTGAGTTATTATGCTATCGCTCTGGTTAAATGCATAAGTAGAATCTTCAATTACACTACTTACTAGACTTATATTTGAATTTATAGAGTTAATAGCGAACTCTCTTCCGCCTATTGTATCCTTAATTAAACTTACTAAAGACGATTCCGAATTTATCTGAATTATTCTAGAATCTATTGCTATTAATGTTGAATTATATGAATCTATCTGACCTACTATAGAATTTAATAATATTACATTATGTAATCCTTCTACAGTTATAGAAGGTGAATATATGTCATCTAATTCATAAGTTGTCCCATTATATGTTAATAAAGGTATTTCGCTAACGTTTTCTGGCGTTATTATTAACGTATGCAGATACGTATAAGGCATTACTTGAGTATAACTTTTTGCTATTAAATTGGATCCAAATGGAGAAGTTCCAGTTATTACTACATCCCATGCTCCAGAGAGTTCGTACAGATTTCCGCCTTGATAGATTGTACCTTGATCTGTAAGTATAGAAGGTATCTTTGCTATGCCTACCCATTCTCCTAGAGTTGAATTATACTGTAAGAGAGTTTCAGTTTCAAATTCTAAGATTAAGGATTCAAAATTTAACTGAGATGGAAATAGAGTAGCAGAAAACTCGCCATACTTGACTTCCGTACCATTGGAATATGTTATATTCGCATAGATCTTTAGATTTTGGCCTTCATAAACTGTGGATACACTTCTCACTTGATAAGACAATTCAGAAGGCTCCACGTAAAATGCCGTAGTGAAATTAGAGTTTTCTATACCTACCGATGTAGATATAGTAGAATGAATTATTACAGTATAGAATCCAGGAGTAAAATTAGACGGTATAGTAAAATTAGCTTCATGATATCCAAATAAATTATATATTCCAAATTCTGTAATATCTGGAGCTAAGGACATAGGAATTGTAGCAACTAACTGATTCTGAGGATTATATACGAATGCAGTTACATTAGAAGTAAAAAGACCTAATCCAGCTTGATCATAAGTAAACGCTAATAAGGTTATATTTTGCCCCACATTAGCTGAAGGCATACCGTCGTTTATTGGAGTAAATAACAATCCATAAATTATACCTCCAAAATAATTGTACGTATATGCACTGCCATAGGTATTATTAATAACCATTATGTATGTTCCCTCTGGCATTGGAGATAATAATGTTCCTATTCCTTCATATTGACCAGGCGTAGAAGTAGGTAATAAACTTACGTTAAATATGGTCTTACCGTCCTTTATGAAATGAGCTACAAATGTAGTATTACTAACTGGAGTGCCATTAGGATAATATGCACATACTACTACAGGGAACGATTGATCTACTGGCAAAATTTGACCTACTGGAAATATTATGTTTATAGATTCCCCTACATCTATATCTGTTTGACCTATTCCAGTTAGACCATAAATTGAACCATTAACTACAATGCTCCAAACGTTTTGTGGTTCCCCTTTTTGAATTGTGTAACTACCTACCCAATAAGTTCCATTAAACGATAATGGAACACTAGCAAGATAGCCATTTAATGTATATATGTATGCATTAAAGTCTCCTGTGGTTACTGTAGTACCGTTAGGAGTTGAAATATAGGCCAATATCTTGAATGCGCTCCCATACATATACCATGGTTGCGTAATTTGAGGTTCGCATGTAGTTACTGATATTTTAAGACCCTGATTTATCATATAATTCTTTATAACATATTCAAGCATACCAACGTTAGGACTTCCTAATCCTGTAACTAAATTATACGTATAATTAGCAAAATATTTTCCATTATATCCAAAACTAACAGGATGAAAAGCTTCGTCATATAGTGTTGAGTTTTGATATATTCCATAAAGTAATGGATTAACTAATCCTAACGAATGACCTATGTAAGAGTCTATATCTGCTGCAGTTCCTGCCCATAAAGGTGTTGCTAAACTAGTCCCTCCGATAATACATTCTGCACCATCAACTATTGTAACAAAGCCAGTATATGGATTAGCGTCTGCGGCGACGTCTGGAGTTGTTCTAAAATTAGAATGTGTGATATCCCTCTGATACCAAGGAGATGGAAAAAGCGTGCTATACCCTCCTCCAGAGCTCACTGTACTAGTGCCTTCACTTTCATATTGCGGTTCTACACTCCATGCGGTTTCATAACCATAAGTTGCCGTAGAATTTAATGAAGTTAGATATCCCGATGTCACATTAACATAAAGTGATGTTCCGCCTACAGCTGTAACGAAGGGAGAAGATGAAGGGAATAGAACACCGCCATAAGTAGTTAGAGTGCCTTGATATGCTCCATCATCTCCAGACGCTGCAAAAAACGAAATACCCTCAGCAGTGCCTAATGCAAAGTAATAATCTAAATATGGATAGTTTGGAAAAGGTACCCCTTGATACCATGCGTAAAATCCTGATGCTGATGCTAAATTTTCTGGGAATCCCCAGCTCATACTAACTACTTGAGCTAAATCCTCACTTACTATAAGATCTATGGCCTCAAATAATGCTGCCCCGTTATTTGCAGCCACTACAAGGTCAATTTTAGCATAAGGAGACATACTATGAGCTGCTTCTACATCTAATGCAGTTTCTATGTTCCATCCAGTAAACAATCCAAATATAGGATGATAAGGACCTACTGGAATTACACTTAAATTTACTGGAGGCAAATGGAACATTTTGTCGAAAGTATGAATATCTTGGTAAATCTCTGGATCACCATAAGCGTCAACTACGGCTATAGTAACGTTTTTGCCCGGATTAGATCCAGACACGTTATATGCACCTTGTATATCTTGAGGGGTATAATACAAAGCAGAAAATTGTAAATAGCTCAACGGTAGACTTCTTGGAGCATTCGATGGTTCTATAACTCCATGTTCTAATTTACCGAGAACAAAATATTGTGGCTGAATTAGAGTGTAATTAGTTAATCCTCCAATTATTACGTTCTTCATTAATTGAGGAATTTGCGGTAATGAAGAAGGCTTATAATAAATTTCATTATTATCCTTATATAGATCTAAATTAACGGAAAACGTCTTTTCTACTATAGACGCAGGAGCTATGGCAAAAACTGAAAATGGACTTTCATACACTATTTCGTATCCATTATTTTCTAAGAAGCTAATTATTTTGTTAACTTTTTGTGATTGGCCAAATTCACTTACAAGTTGAGAATTGTTTAGAGGTTTCATTTGATGATTAGAGACTTCCTGAGCTACTAAATAAAGTTCATTTAGATTACTCGGTATAACAAAGAATTCTAAGCATATTTCTGTATTGGGATTGATTTTACCTATTTCATATCCAGATAAGGAAGGACCGCTATAAGAGACCTCTGATTGGGATGAGTAAGCTAGTATTGGAAACAAAAAACCTAAAATTAAAATAGTCAATACTAAACTCTTTATCTGTTGCATAAAATTCATACTGCACCTAACTTTATAAATATATATACAAATTTATGTGTAGGAAATTTTTAGATTTTATGACAATTTTTTTAGAAATGTGAAAAAATTATAATCTTTAAAACCTTGGGAATTGCCTTTAAATTTTGTTTCAAATGAATATTTATGCGTGAAATTACTATCCTGGAATGTTAATGGATTAAGGGCCGCTATAGGAAAAGGAATTGTAAATACTATAAAAAGCCTAGATTATGATGTACTGATGTTTCAAGAAGTGAGGTCAGATTCAATACCCTTAGACTTTCAAACATTACCCTATGAGATCTACATTTTTCCATCAAAAAAGAAGGGATACAGTGGCACTATGACGCTCACTAGGATAAAACCAATTAGTGTAAAGTATGGAATAGGAGTAGAGGATTTCGATGAAGAGGGAAGAACAATAACATTAGAATTTAACGATTTTTATGTAATAAACTCATATTTTCCAAATGCAGGTGAAGGTCTAAAAAGACTTGATTTTAAATTAAGATTTAATTCCGAATTTGAAAAATTCGTATTATCCCTAAATAAGCCTTGCATAATTTGTGGAGATTTTAACGTAGCCCACGAGGAAATAGATATAGCTAGACCAAAAGATAATGTAAATCATGCAGGATTTACACCTCAAGAGAGAGAATGGATGACCCATTTCCTTTCACTAGGATTCGTAGATACCTTTAGACTATTTGTAAAAGAAGGAGGGCATTATAGCTGGTGGTCTTATAGGTTTCACGCTAGAGAAAAAAATATAGGTTGGAGAATAGATTATTGTGTAGTTTCAGAGAAGCTAAAAAACAGAGTTAAAAGAGCTGAGATTCTAGAAAAAATCATGGGTTCTGATCATGCTCCTGTAATTTTGGAAATTGAATAAATAGTGTTTCGCAAAGTTTTATTATATTACCTAACTCTCTTTATCATATGAGAAAGAACATTATAATAGGTATAATAGCTATTGCACTTATTATTATAGGTGCTTTCGAGCTTTTACACATAACTACTCCATCTACGACAATAGTACAAAAACCGTCTAGTGTTCAAACAATTCGACCTCCTACTAGTTTCGTTTTAGATCCTAAAGACGCTGAAAATACTACAGGAATTTATCCATTTTATGTGGGAGCGTGGATTGAGATAAATAACTTTAATATGCCAAATTTCAGTTTTAAGAATTTTACAGCATCAAATATCTTTAATAAGCTTTTCATAGGTGTACTAATACATAATAGTTCTGTAAGATCTCTAGATTTTATAGCGCAAATAAATATAACAAAGAATTCACAATTTTCAGGATTCAATAAGAATTCTTTGTTATACGGAATCGTTGCAGCACTGAATTCTAACATCAGTATAAAAGGTTCTGGAGAATATAAGACATTCTACTATATATATGGCAATACCTCAAGATCAGGAATCGCTCTTGCGTATAATGGAACATATTTCATTGGTATTAGTTTGAATGGAACCTCTAATAACGTCTATTATGTTAAAAATTTATTATTAAAACAGATCGATTCTCTAATTATAAATGGAAGCATAACTCCAGCACCTCCAGATATTTTAGCAAATATTTCAATTCCATTAATAGGCTGGGGATACATAAATAACTCTATAATAAATAACTCTAGTTTCTATTTTATTAAAAATATTAATAAAATACCTTTAAATCAAGGATATGTCGGATTTTATTCTGACAACAACACTCTAGTAGAGATGGAAATAAGTCAATACAAAAATAGTACCGATGCTGAAAATGTATATGAACATATTTATAGCGTAATAAATACGTCTAATTTCCATACTAATATATCGCAAGGTAGTATAAGTGGAGCTAAATATTTCACACTAACAATTACTAATAATTCTACGATAACAATATCATATTATAACGAGTATGTAATAGAAATAGGAACGTATGGATACCTAAACTTAAATAATATAACACAAATACTAAAAAGCGAAATAAATATTTTATAAAAAAATTCAAAAACTTACTACAGAATATCCTTCTTCTACTTTCTTTACTGTTTCGACACCGCCCATTACTTCTTTTATTCCTTCAAAAATAAGATCCTTAGTTAATCCCATATTTTTTAATGAAATTCCGCAATAGCTAATTTCTATTCCCGAATTTTGCATATCTTCAATTACTTTTTTCATTTGAGCTGAATTTCCAGAATCTTTTAGTAATGTCTCTACTCCTCTACCCAAGAACATTAATGCTACAGTAGCTCCTGCATTTTTCCTTGCTCCAAGAGCAAAATTCATAGCCATCATTGCTCTATTTATATCATCTTTTCCTGCTGTAGAAATAACGAATATTTTGGCCATAGCAGTTTTTATATTTTAAAAAATAAAAAGTTATAGTTTGTGATGCTCACCGTGCTCATGAGTAGGCTTATCTGTTTCAATAAGTTCATTTTTAATTAATTTTTTTAAAGCTTCTTCAACTTTCATGTTCGGTGCTAGAAATATTTTTGCCTTACCTGATAATAGTCTTACTCCAGGTCCACCTATTTCTGCAACTACTACTGCATTTACTCCTTTATCTAGTGCAGACTTTAACATATGAGCTCCTGGTGCAGCAGTTGCCTTTAATGCAGGATTTTCGTATTCTTCTACTAATTCTATTTTATCTCCTTCCAAAAAATAAATTTGAACTTTTTCTCCTTCTCCAGGACCATCTACTAGTCCGTTTGTAACTGGTATAGCTACTTTCATATATTCGATATCGATTTCGATACTTAAATATTTTGCTGTATAAGATTCTTAGCTACTAGTTTACTTGGATTTATTATCGTTATGTCCTTAATTGTTCTTACACTCTCTAATCTCATTTCCAGATCTTCTGTATGTGCAATAACTATTGTCGGAATATCCTTTGCTATCTTTGCTAAAATCAACGTAATGTAAATTGTGTCAGAAGGATCTTTAACATCAATTATTATTTTCTTTGCTTTCTCTGGATTGAATTTTTCTATTTCTTTTTCTGACAATAAATTTATTGCACTAACTTTATATCCATCTTCAGATAATTTTTCTGCTGTAGTAATATCATTTATTATCATAATATACTTACTCTTGCTTTTCTTAAGATCTTCTATCATAGCCATGTTTACAGTACCACTTCCTATAAGAAGTATATGGCCCCTAAGCATCTCGCCTTCAATTGTAGCTAATCTTGATGTCAAGGAAAGTATTCTTTTACTGGCTAAATCACTAGAGATACTAGTTAATGCTGTTAAGAAAGCACCCATACCAAATACTATTAATGTAACTACAAACATCTTAGCTATTGGAGTTAAAGGCACTATATCGCCGTAGCCTACAGTAGAGAGTGTTATTATAGTGAAATAAATTGCGTTTATTAAATTAATATTTTCATTAAAATTATGTCCAGTATTTCCTAGAAAATATGTTCCTATAACCCCAAAGGCAACAACAGCGCCCAATATAAGGAGAGAAGCTATTGATCTTAAGGAGAGTAACATATATCTAACTCACTTTGTATTATAAAAATTATTACTCTTTATTCTCTTCTTCTTCTCCTCTATCCATATAAATTATTTCTGCAGCAAGAAACCCCATAATAATCATTGCCATAAATAAATAAACAAGAATTGGCTCTGAAGCTCCAATAGATGATACTAAATCATATCCTGTAAAAATTATAGCACCTATTGCTAAACTTATTTCAACAAGTCTTCTTCTCATCCTCTTTAGAGATATTTTGAATAGAGAGAAGTCTGAAGCTATATGCACAAATAGATTAGATAATACTGCAATTTCTCCAACATACTCAAAGGCTAGAAATGGCCTGCTATCAACAGATAATAGTCCAAAAACTACTGCTATTACATATAAAATTATGGCAAGAGCGATAGAAGCTATTGGTCCTCTTCCTGAATCAAACTTAGAGAATACTTTTGGCAAGAAATTATTTGTAGACATAGCATATGCAGTTCTAGACGTAGCTAACATAAAAGATAATGTAGCTAGTATACCGTCATTGGCGGCTGCAAAAAGCACAAATACGAATGTTATTAAACCTAGCCTATCTTCTATTAAACGTAGTAAATCTACACTTGATGCTGCAATATTAAAATACAATATATGATCTGCTATAGCATATACATCAAATGATGCAAGCAAACCGCCTAATAATATTACAGTAATTATCGCAGTTGGTACGGTTCGTTTTGGATTTTTTACCTCTCCTGACAATGGAGTTATAGAACCATAACCAGTAGGTATGCTAGATCCAAAAAGTATTGCCAATGCTAAAACTGCTAGAGATACATGATAATTAAAGGGATTATAAAAAGTGAATCCTGTCGATCTTAAAAATAGGAGCGCTATGACTGTCATTATGCCTATCTCAATAAGACTTGCTACTATTGCATATTTTGCTGTAGGTCTTATTCCAGATATTGCAAAAATTGATGATATTCCAAGAATTATGCCTACAGCTATCCAAGGGTTTATAGGAAGTACGTGAGAAATCACGTAGGCAGAGCCTAATACATAAGCAGCACCATAAAGTGTGGAGTAAACAAGGTAAATCCAACCAGTTTCAAAACCTAATCTTCTAGTTAATGAATAGTAAGCATATACATAATATCCACCAGATTTAGTAAACCTTGTAGAAAGTTTGTATATAACTAATCCATTCATTAAAACTAATAACGTACCTAAAATTATTGCTATTGGAGCAAAAGCTCCGGCTAATAGAAACGCATAAACACCGTATGTCAATACGCTAAGGAAAGGAGATTGACCGCCTAATGATAAAAACACTAAATCTCTAAGCCCAATGACACGCTTAGGTTCTTCATAATGTTTCTCTTCTTCTTTACTCATCAAGACGGAATATCAATGACTATTTTATTAAAATTTTCTTCAAACCTACAATTATCATAAATAAAATGTCTAATTACTAAAAATAATGGAAATTTTTTTACTTACTAACCATAGAATAACATATGAAACCACTAGGCTTTATAAGCAATGGAATCTCATCGGCTCTGATTGATTCTGGATCAATAGTATGGCTACCATTTCCTAGATTTGATTCTCCATCTGTTTTCGGAAAACTATTGGATATAGAAGGAGGAGAATTTTCAATATTCCCTTTAGAAGAGTTTAGTGCTTCCATAAGTTATTTGGCTCCAAATGTTCTTAGCACTAAATTTCACACCAAACTGGGGAATGCGGAAGTCATAGATATAATGCCATTAGGCGAGAACTCTATAATACGAAATATAAAAACAGATATACCTCTAATAATGAAAATTAAACCTGCTTTTTATTATGGGCTTTATAGAGCCATAGTTAAGGATGAAAAAGACGGTACTAGATTTTTAAATCCAAAAAGTAGAGAATGTTTAGCGTTATTTGTAGAAAATTCCAAAAGAATAGGAATTTATGAATGGGAAATATTACCTAAATCTTCCATTGTTTATCTTGCATATTCACCAGACTATCTTTATGGTCCTTTCCACAAAGGTAAGGAATTAAAAAGGGATCTAGAAAGGTCATTTAACTTTACTCTAAATCATTGGAAAAATAAAATAAACGATAAAAATAATGATGAATTAAGAAAAATATATTATACGTCGATAGGGGTTTTACTAGGACTTATGTACTCTCCTACCGGCGCACCAGTTGCTGCACCTACCACGTCATTACCGGAAGCTGTAGGATTAAGCAGAAATTGGGATTATAGATTTGCATGGGTTAGAGACTCAGCTATGATTGCAGAAGGTCTATTATATGCAGGATATGTAATTGAGGCTAGAAGAATAATAAATTTTATTTTAGGATTAGTTAATTTTACTACAAAACCGTTGGTTCATCCTTTATATACAGTAGATGGCGGAGATCCTCCGCCAGAGATAGAAATACCTTGGTTATCTGGATTTATGGATTCTCATCCAGTTAGAATAGGTAATGGAGCAGCTGCACAAATACAGTTAGATATTGAAGGATTTTTGCTTGACGTTATTTATAAGTATTATTTGAAAACTGAAGATAAAGTGTTTTTAGAAGAAAATTGGGAAAAAATTAATTATATAGCAGATTGGATCTCTAAGAATTGGAAATTAAGAGATGCAGGGATGTGGGAAGAGAGGGGTAAGACAATGCATTATACCCATTCTAAAGTAATGATGTGGGTTGCATTAGATAGGGCAGAAAAAATTAGCAATGAAATCGGAAAAAATGTTAACTGGAGTGAAAAAGATAAATTAAAGGAATGGATATTTAGTAATTGTATTAAGGACGAAAGTTTTGTAAAGACATCTGAAACTACTGACGTCGACGCTAATTTACTGACGTTACCTTTATATGATTTTATTGACGTTAAAGATAAGATATTTCTCAATACATTAAAGAGAATTGAAAATGAACTATATATAAATGGATACGTAAAAAGATATTCTAAGGATTTTTTAGGGCAAGCAATGCATCCGTTTACCTTAGCAGGGATATGGCTATCTAGAATTTATATAAGACTAGGAAGAACTAACGAGGCTATAGGATTAATTAAAAATGCGTATTTACCTTCTAATGGACTTTACTTAGCAGGAGAACATATTGATATTACAAAGAAAGAATATACTGGAAACTATCCTCAAGCTTTTGTTCACGCACAGACTATTTTAGCAATAAATGAATTAGATAACTCTAAAATAGGGTAACATACATACTTATCCAATGGAAAGGAACATTCTTTTTATTCTAATTTCTAGAATATTTAGAAGCTTACCATTAGGTTATATGGCCTTTTTAGTACCTTTATACCTGCACTATATAGGATTTCCTCCGTCTATAATAGGATTATATTTTCTGGTTGCTACATTATCAATATCCTTTTACCTTATAATTGGTGGATTTTTAGGAGATGCTTTTGGTAAAAGAAATATTCTTATAGTATTTTCAATTTTATTTTCAATTAACTTTGCCATATTCACTTTTTCTTACAATCCATATATAATATTTATAACATCATTACTAGGAGTAGGTGTAGGTTCTGGAGGAGGAGTAGGTGGGGGAGCTGGTGGTGGACCCTTCAATCCTTTGCAGACCTCATTAATAGCACAATTCACAAAAAAAGAAGAGCTAACTAAAGTATATTCCTATAATTTTGCAGCATCTACAATATCTGCTTTCGCAGGAAGTTTAATTGCGGATTGCGTTTCTAAAGTAGAAGCTCCATATCATATACTATTTTTGATTGGGCTGCTATTTTCCTTAGTATCACTAATTTTTACATATTTTATAGAAAAAGACTATGGAACAGGCAAAATTAGAATACCTAAAAATTCATACTCTTCTATTTCGAAGATCTCTATAGCAGGTAGTCTTGGTAGCCTTGGTTTAGGTATGATAATGCCATTAATTCCTCTATGGTTTAAACTTTATTTTCATGCAACAGAATTTCAAATATCTTTTTTATATTCCATAAGTTATGCATTAGTTGGTATAAGTTTCATCTTTGCAAGTAGAATAGAAAAAATGTTAGGTAGAGTAAAGGCTATAGCAATCATGAGAGGTCTATCTTCTATTATTTTAATAGCAATGGCATTCGTACCATCCTTCTTCATAGTAGAAATATTATTTCTTTCCAGAAGTATAATGTATACAGTAACAATTCCTATGAGGCAGTCATTATCTATGAACGTTTTCAGTGAAACTGAAAGAGCTACTGGAGTTTCTATAACTGGATTAGCTAGAAGATTACCTTATGGTGCAGGAAGTCTTGCATCAGGAATATTATTAGGTCTTGGATTATTTATATCCGCTTTATTTCTAGGTGGATTAATTTCAATACTTGACCCATTATTATACTATATATTTTTTAGAAAAATTCAATAATATTGTTATTTTTAATATTAATCGACATATACCTTTTCTTGAAAATATTCTAACATTATTAATTCTATATAAAATTTAATAGACTGATTTCTGATGAATCTTTATGAACCTAAGAATACTTAATCTGACTTCTAGAGCTATAAGAATCACAAGTACTCTAGTTTTGATTTTTATAGCTTATATACTATTTACGCAGATAAATCCTTTGAATATACAGCAAAGTAATTTAATTCAGTTTACGATATTGTATACACTATTCCTACTAGCAACAATCGCAATAGCTATTCCAATACCAAAAGCATTCGGATATTCCTTAGTTATAGGAACACTAATAATACCTATGTTAACATTAGCTATAATTTCATATGTAAAAAAGCTTGGAATATATGAAATTCTTGCACTTTTGATATTTTTTATTTTTAATGCAATATATCTCCCTATTTTAGGAAAAAAAGGAGGTTTGAAAATAGTAGTAACAACAATAATATTACTAATAATTATTGTATTTCCGAGCTTCACGCTTTCCTTGACAAAATTTCATTTATCAGTTATTTCTATCAATTCGATATATAACCTTCCAAAGCCATTTATTTCATTTATTAAAGAACCTATGAGTAAAGTATCTTTATATGGTATTTTCTCTACAATAGTAGGTGGTATAGGCTACATTTTAGCGAGTTTAAGAAAAACCTTTACGCCTGTTTCTAACTTAACTAGAATAACTATTCCTGTAATATTAGTTTCAGCCTTTACTTTCTTATCGTATAATTTACTAGGTAATATTTCAAGTTTTTATGGGCTATTCGAGTATAACATAATAGCCATAGCCATACTTTCCGCTGTTTTATTAGCATTCTATAACAAAAAGAATATTTACGGACTAATTATATCTGCAGTATCGTTTTCTCTATTGATATTATTTGTATTAGAGATGGTCTTTTCCTTATCGTTTACTTCTACATATCCTTTTTTAATTGAAAAAAATTTGCCATTATCATCAATAATATTTCCATTATTTCTAATCACAATAAGCGGAATAGCTTCACCTAGAGGGATTTTAGATCCAATTAGTATAAAGAAAAAGTTATTTACAGCATTAAGCAAAAATGAGTATGGAAAGGCTGGAGATTTTATATACACATTGCGTAGTCTAGGGATTTCAGAGACAGATTTATTTTGTGAGTTAATCAATAAAAGCAGAAACTGTAATTCTATCCTTTGGATGCAAGAAAAGTATAAAATAAATTACTCTAAATGTTCTAACCTTAGAGGTCTTGTGGATTGCATAATGTATAAAAACAGGATTCCTAGAGATATTGATGTAATTCTTGACATTTTATATAATAAGGATCTATCATATGCTGAAAAATTAGCAGGTTTTGTATTATCTAAAGGAACTAAGGACTATAGGGAAGAAAAAGCAAAAACGATAATCGCCAAAATTCTTGGAAATACCCAAACAGCTCAAAATAATACAAATACTCAAGTTCAAAGCAAACCGAACGACGAGAAAACTCCTCCTTTAGAAAAATGGGATCCTAATATATGGGTAGGAAGAGAGATTTATGGCTACAAAATTATTAAGGTCCTAGGAAATGGAGGAACATCATATGTTTTACTTGGAAGTAGATCAGGAAATAATCAAAATTATGCTATTAAGATACCTAAATTATCTGTACAGAAAAACGAAGCTACAAGGGCTAGTTTCACTACTTTCGATGATCTATCTAAAGAATCCTCAAAATTACAGGAAATGTCAGAAAAAAATAATGAAATAGTAAAAGTATATGGAACATTTGTAGACGTTAATACGATTAAAAGTATTACTTCAGGAAATAACACGTTAGATTATCTAAAGTCACCTCCTGCGATAGTAATGGAATTAATGGAAGGAGGAACATTAAACGACCTCATAAAAAATCAGATAGTTATTAATTCTACATATTGGACTAATATTGTTAAACTAATTTTCCTTAAAGTAGGATACGCATTAAGTTTTATTCATGCAGAAGGTTATGTCCATTTAGATGTAAAACCGGCTAACATATTTTTTAATAAGTCTCCTGGTAACTATGGAGAGATAATATATAATAGAATAAAATCTGGTGAAATATCTGTAAAACTAGGAGATCTAGGATCTGCAAGGAAAATAGGTGAAAGATTCTTTGAATATACTCCAGAGTATTGTCCAGTCGATCAAGTAAAATCGATATTATTTGGAAAAGGAGCAGATCCTTCAATGGATGTTTACGCTTTCGGTGCATCATTATATAAAGCATTAACTGGATATTCATATAATCCACCTGAAGTGGTAAATTTAATGGATAAAGCGATAACAGATTCATTATCGGGTCGTAACTTTAAAAAGTCTATAGAAGAAGCAGAAAATACCTATGCTACTTTCTATTCACAATTAAAAATCCCAGATGTAGATTTTTCTCTTCAAAAAATTATAATATCCACAGTGAACCCTGATCCTTTGAAAAGACCTAAAATGAAAGATATAATAAAAGAGCTATCTACTTAATGAATATCTTTTTTATTTTTGCTATCTTCTATTTCTTTTACCTTGTCTATATCTTTTATGGCCTCGTCTTCCATACCCATTTTCATGTAAGTCTTAGCTCTTCTAACGTAAGCACCCTTATAATTAGGATTTATTGAAATAGAACGAGTATAAAGTTTAACAGCTTCTTCAAACTTACCTTTCTTCTCTTTCATTATCCCTTTACCAAAATACGCCTCTGCATAGTAAGGATTGAGATTAATAGCAGTATCAAAATCCTTTTCTGCATCCTTATCATTATTCAAGGACATATGACATAATGCCCTATAGTAAAATAGATCTGCATCAAAGCCGTACAGTGATATTGCCTTACTCAGATCTTTTATGGAATCATAATAATTTCCCAAAAAATACTCTGTTATGCCCTTGATCTTATAAAAAATGGGAGAATTCAGATATTCTCCAGAGATCTCTTTTAATTCATCTAAAACTTTCTCGTATTGTTCTAACTTTAGATATGCCATAGCTCTAAGCAATCTAGCTTCTGGCTCATTTATTCCCTCTAATAACTGCAAGGCATCTGTATATCTTATTCTATTAATTAATATTTTTGCAGCATTAATTTTATCCCCTGCATTATTAAATGCTTCTAACGCTTCTTCTTCTCTGCCCATATCTAAAAGTATTTTACCTAATAGCTGATATGCTTCTTTAGAAGGATTAGAAGAAATTAGTTCTTGAATTTTTCTCAAAGCATAATTCAAGTTGCCAGAATTATACTGAGAAATTATGTCTTCTAGTTGTGACATTATTATTAATTATTCAGAAATACCTAAAAAATTATCTTATAAAAACAAGATTCAACTACTCCTATAAAGTATGATAAAAATTGATAATACTATTATAACACTTCCTATTATTTCATAAATATTAGGTATTTGGTGAAAGAAAATTATTGCTAGAATAGTAGCTACAACTGGCTCCAATAGACCTATAGTCTCTATAACATGTGGTTTTACATGTCCAGAAGATACTATTACCGATGTATGTCCTAAAAGGGTAGGAAGAGCTATTAGCCCCATTAAAGCAATAATAGAAATCATGTTTATTTTACCTACTCCATTTATTAACATTAAAGGTATCATAAATATCGAAGAAGAAATGTATATTGCAGAAGTTAATGAAATGGGGTCGCCTGCATCTTTTCTGCTTAAAAAAATGGTATAAAGGGAAATCATAAATGCTGAAATTATAGCAAATACATTTCCTTCAAATTCTCCTGGAATTATTGGATAATTTAAAATAATAACTCCTAAAAACGCAGTTAGTGCAGATATTATTTCCATTTTGCTTGGAGTAAATTTACTTAATGGATATAGCAATATGGCAAAAAGAGGAGAAGTAGAGACTAAAACTGTAGCGTCTATTATTGAAGTAATATTAACGCTCATTATGAATAATATCATATGAATAGCAAGTAAGAATCCAAAAGGCATTACCTTAATTATCTGTTTTAAATTAATCTTTCCAAAAGAGAGAATTAATCCAGCTATAAGAAATCTAAAGAAAGCTATAGCGGAAGGAGATAGATCGCATATTTTAATAAATATAGCGGCAGTACCAAATGATATCCCCCCAAATACAAGGAGGGTAAAATATTTGTTCATAATTCCATTCGAACAAAGCTTATTTTTGAGTTTTATGAATTACTAAAGTGGACATAGCAAAAGTCATTGGTGTAATAGTATTTATTAGCATTATAATTATAGAAATTTTTGTACTAAATGTTAATGAGATGCTAACACAAGGTATATATCAAATAACTAGTTTACCGAATGCCTTGAAGAATTTGTATTTTAAATTTTACTATTATAAAGGAGATTTAATATTATGCGCAAATAATCAAAACAATTTTAGTATAACTATTTATAATATATCTGGTAAATATACATATATAAAATCTCCTCAAACAGTACTTCCACATACAACGAAAAATATAACGATAGTAGTTACTAATTGGAATGAATTTATTAAAAGTTATGAAGATAATTCATATAATTTAACTACAAAACTTGGTTTTCTTGGACTTAACGTAACATCTTACTCGGTGATTTAGTAATGATGTATAAACTTACTATTGCTAGCCTAATATCTAATATCATTATAGCATTATTGCCATTTTATTGGTGGTATTATGGAACTGGAAATTTAATAGAAGTAGCCGATTCACCATTTATGCTTAACATAATTTTTATGGGATCTCAGCTGGAAATAATACAAATAGTAAATCTATTTCTCTTAGCTTTTAGATTTTACGTAATTATAGTATCAGGAATATACATATATTACGTCATAAAAGGGCAAAAGAAAACATACGGATTAATATTCTGGACTAGCTATTTATATATCTTAGATCCTATCGTATTTTATATAATATTTAATTATCTATTTCCCCTTATAGGTTATGGATTTCACTATCCATTTTTTATAATAGGAAAGGAAAAAGTAGATTTTACATATCAAAATACACTTATTTCAACTATAGTTTATAGTTATCCAAGCTCAGCTTACTGGATAAGCTTAGCTGCTGGTACAATATACCTTGCTTCAAGAATTTTTAAGAGATAAATCATGAATAATTTTCATAGCTACATTATAACCAGGAATACCCGTCACTTGTCCGCCTGGATAAGTTCCAGCACCAGTAATATAAAGACCGTCTATAGGAGACTTATATCCCCAACCTTTTACTGGCCTACCATCAAATAAGTAAGGTTCAATCATAGGCAAATGATTAATGTTGCCTGCAGGCAATATATACATTTTTTCGGCATCTTCTGCTGTAATTTTCTCTTCATATATCACCTCTCCTTTAATGAGCGATAAAGCTTCGTCTAAATCTCCCATCATTTCCATAACATTCCCCCCTAACGTTTTATCTAAAAGGGACGGTATTACGATCTCACCTGCATCGCAATCTATAATAGATGAAGCAAATGGTTCCAATTCTTTAGGCACTTTAGGCGAATCTTTAAATATTATGTTATATTTTACCCATCTATTTTTTCCTAGATGAAACTTAGCATCTAAATCTGCAAGTTTTACCGTCTCTGCAGGACTAGTAGCCGAAACTACTATATCAAAATCGCATTCTTTGCCATTAACTTTTACTCCTTTAGCCTTGTTATTGCTAATAAGTATTTTATCAACTTTTGAGCTAGTTCTTATATTTACGCCTATCTCTTCAGCAGATTTAGCTATTCTATCTGCTACAGTTCCCATTCCTCCCTCAACAAATGACCAGTCTGCATAAAAATACGAAACTAAATAAGCTGGAGAATTTTCCATTCCAGGATAAATAAAGAATCTATGCAGTTTTCTCGATAAGTACTTAGAAAGAAAATCTTTAGCAGAGGTTCTCATTAGCTCCTCTACCCCTATTTTTTCAGCTTCTTCTATTATCATTTCTTTTGATGGTGGAGAAGTTACGAAAGTAAATTTATCTTCTATTAATTTTTTAAATTTTTCTATTTTATTTTCAAATTCTTCAAACTTCTCTTCCCCTGCTTTTTTAAGTTCCTCTATTCTTTTCTTTTTATCTCTCCAAAAAGGAATAGGTTGATCAAGGTAAATCGTTTGTATTGGATCTTGCTCTATTACAGGTATTTTAAATTCATTAACTAAATTCTTAGGCATCAAACCAAGAACATAAGACGCTCTACTTATTTTGACTCCATTTATGATCTGGGTATCAGTCATTCCCCCTATTTTATTACTCCCTTCGAAAACAGTTACATCAAAACCTCTTTTCCTCAAATAATATGCTGAGATAAGCCCATTATGTCCAGCCCCTATGATAGCTATTTTCATAATATTATATTTTTGCGAAGAATCTTTATTATTTTATGGATCTAGCAGTTCTCATTGATGAGGCAGATAAGTATGCTAAGGAAAATTCTGTAGAAGGAATAATTGGAAGAGTAACTAGATTTGAAAGTGTAAAAATAGGAGAAACCCATTATGTTTCTATAGATATTTCGTTTGAGGATTATTTAAAAACTCAAGTAAGAAGAGGAGAATATCTAGCTATCAGGTCAATAATACCTAAAGTTACGATAGTAGGAATTGTAGATACAATAACACGATCCGATATGTTAGCATCTTTAAAAATTAGAGAAACTACTAACAATAGAGATCCATCTACAATAATGACTCCTACAACTATTCAACTTTCTCCAATTGCTGAAATAGACGATAAAGAGAAAGTAAGGCCTGCAGTTTCTCCTATAGATCCGCAATCTCCAGTCTTTAGACCTAAAGCAGAATTGTTAGAAAAAGCTCTTGGAATACCTATGAGAGGTGTAGTTATAGGAAATATCTACTCTGGAGGCGAAGAAATAGATGCTGAAGTTAGATTAGACGAAGATACTTTAAGACATCATTCCTTACTTATAGGAACTACTGGAGCTGGAAAAACTACTACATTAAAAGAAATAGTTAACGATGAAAACATTGAAAAACAGAACGTAATTTTCGATAGACAAGGAGATTTCGTACGATTTTCCATTTCGAAATTAGATGATACTACAATAATAATGCCAGTAACTAAACTTATGGAAGGAAAGGAAATTCAGGATTATGTAATAAAATTCATTGATAGATACTCTAATTGTAAGGATGTAGAATACACAGACAATAGTGTAGTCTTAGATTGTGGAAACAAAATACGTTTAGTTCCATACTCTATAAATTTTGGAGATATAATGAATAAGTTCCATAAACTTACACCGTATATGTCCTTAAGAGCTAGCATGGCATGGGAATCATTAATAAGAATAACTAAAAACAAAATTATAAAGGGTATATCGGAATATTTTTCCTTACCTAATAAAGATTCATATATAATTTTTATTACAGAAATACTTCCTAGAATATCTATAGAGAATTTGTATTCCGGGTATATAGAATTTGAATCTAAAAAACTCCCTACAAATAAAAGTAAGAAAACTCAGTTAATATCTACTAATGGAGACAAAATAATCATATCCACTAAAGACGCATTCTTTGACTCTGAAAAAGAACTAAAGCTTCCTAGCCAAACTACTGATGCCATAGAAAGAACATTAAAAGCGTATGGAGAATACGGAATATTTAATGTTGAAGGCAGTTACCAAAAACTCTCAGAAAAAATTCTCCAATCCAGAAATCTAATAATTGATCTTAGCTGGGTTCTTGATTATACTGCATCAATAGAAGCATTAAGTACTATAACATACAAGATTTTGTCAGATTTCTTTGATTTAAAAGATAAAAAATATAAAGAAGGAAAAAATGATATTTTAAGTTTACTTATAATGGATGAAGCACACGAATACTTCCCTCAAGGTGGAGAGGAAGTATCAAAAGAAATAATAGAAGAATTCTTAAATAAACTCATGAGGTTAGGAAGAGTTAGAAACATAGGAGTTATAATGGCTACGCATGTTCCAGACGATCTTAATCCACTTATACTACAATTATCAAATACTAAAATAATCATGAGAAATGAGCTAGAGATAATTAGAAAAATGTACGCAGACGAGTTTGCGGATCTCCTAATTAATGCACAGCCTGGAGTAGGTTTAATAAGAAGTATAAAATTCTCTAATGTGGTATTTAGATCTAAAATGATCTAACTTCAGTATCAAAAGCTAATTTATCATCATGTATTATATCAAGGAAAGATGAAGAAATCTCATATCCTATTATAAATAACGAAGAAGAGATTTTTTTACTTGCAGTATCTACTATTTCTATCCATGTTGGTATACCTCTACAACTAATCCTTGAAAATATACTTTTTATATATTGTAATGTATTTAAATTTAAGGACTCCACTCTGAAAAAAGATGATGGCCCTACTATTCTTTTTACAATAACATAATAAGCATATTTTGGAGGAACGTCTTTCAATATTCCCTCAACATTAATTTGATATGATAACATAAAAGGACCTAAAATACATATAGATTCACCTTTACATAATTTATGATAAAGTAATCTAAGTACTTCCGGATCAGTTATAGGAGGTAGCTTACCTAGAATTTTTTGGATTTCGTCTAGTTTATACAGTTTTTTAGAATTTTCTAATCTTTTTACTATTCCAATAACTTCTTTATCTTTTATTTTATTTAGTCTATCCCTAACTAAAGAAGCATAGGCTTTCCTATGGGTCTCCCTTGACATATTTCTAAATTCAAAAACATTCGTTAATTCTAATGGAGTAGGATATATAGGACCATCCATTATTATTAATCCGTTCATATCATCAATGGCCGAATTTTCTGACTCTAACCTTAATTCGTCAGCAACATCGTCTAATCTATAATCTTGATCAAAATAGTCTCCTATATAATTTCTTATAGCTATATGTTTTGTATTTATAATATCCTCTATTTTCGTTAAAATATCTTTATTTGCAGAAATTCCAAGAAATCTTATTTCCTTATCATATGGGGCTAAAATCAATCCCTCTTTTGTAGAGAAAGTAGCCATCCCAGTCATCACTATCCCTACAGTAGTATCCCTAAGATATCTCGTTGATGAATCTACACTAGATATTTCATTAACATGTTTTTCTTCAATTTCATTAAATTTATTACTAAGCTCAGAAAGAGATACTATTGAAAATTCCTCTCCGAACGCAGACTCTTCGTAATTTCTAATAACTTGAGGTAAAGTATTTTTTATAGATGATATCTCTCTCGAAATGGTGTAAATATAATTCCTTACTTGAGCTTCCGACAGCATAAAATAAAATCTTTAAAGAAATTTTTAATCTTTACGGAGTAAAAACTTTAATGTTTCCCTTATTTCGAGAGCAATCTTTTTACCTAATGGAGTTCCAGGACCTAAGAAGGATATATTACCGACTTTAGCTCCCACAGCTACAGCATCACTTACTGTCCCTGTAATTTTCATTGATAGATCCATTAAAGCTCCACTTTTTGCTTCTGTAACTGTCCTAATCAAATCAATAAGCCCGTTTATATTAACTCCTTCATCTAGAAATACTCCAATATTTATTGTCTTTCCTGCGTTTTCAGCACTTTCTCCTATTCCTGCACTTATTATAATTTTACCGTAATCAGTCTTCTTAAAAATGTAATTCTTAGCAGCAGTCATAAAAATAACAGTATTCTTACAGTCTATAAACTTAGAACAGTATTCATAAGCGTCTTTCCAAGGATTATCACTACAATAATTATGATCTACAAAGATTATCATAACCTTATTTACATACGAAATCCCTTCAGGAAAAAGTGCAGAAGTTAAAGAAAAATAATTCCCATTTAGATCATACAGAACATGCATTAAAAAAGAAATATAAAGGAATTAAAAATAACTTACTGTTTTACTTTGTTTATCTTTAATACTTTTTCAAATCTAGTTATTTTTAGATCGTTCTTTATTTCGGTTAATGAAGGTGCACTTAAGTACATTGCTACCGTAGATACAGCGTCATCAATACTTAGATTTTCGAAGTTTCCAGTTCTTCCTTTCAGTAATGTTAATACTACATTACCTAACCAACCTAATGTAGCTATATCTGCTATAAATGCTCCAGCTGTAGCTATTACTTCTGGTGTTATATATGCAGGTATTAAGGGGAATATCTCAGCCTTTCTTATTAAACCAGTTAAGCCTAAAGCGTCCATACCATATATTACCATTGTAGTTCCTATCATATATCCGATCATGTGAATCCAGCCTATTTTATTAGAATACCATTGCCTTCCAGTTAACATTGGTATCATGTAATACAATGTTGCAAATCCTGCTGGAACTATTGACCAGAATATCATAGCATGGAAGTGACCAGGCACCCACATACTATCATGGATTATAGCATCAAAACTTAAATCTCCGTTAGCTATCCCAGTTACACCTGCGGCTATTGAACCAGCAAAACTAATTGATATCCATGCAGCAATCAAGTTCATCTTAATATTTACGCCTTTTACTGTAGCCCATAAATTCAAGAATGTCATCATTGATGGTACTACTACACCATATGTTAATACTTCTTGTAATATCTTTATTCCTACTGGTAAGTTTACCATGTATAAGTGGTGTATCGGAACGTTATTTGAGAATACTAGGTATAATAGTGCAGCAATCCTAGCGCTTCTATCACTATAAATTGGCCTGTTTGCTAAAGTTGGAATAAGGTAATACATGGCACCTACTGCAGGCATCCAAGAAATGTAAACTATTGAATGCCATAATATACCGAATGCTATTTGGTTAGAAATTACGTTTAACCCTACTAATCCATAGTATGCTAAAATATCCCAAGTGTTAGCTGCTACTTCTCCGCTCCATCCAATAGCTATCATTAATGATGTCATTAATGCGAAAACTGCAAATATAGGTAATTTTTCTTTCATTGTCTTTGTTGCCAAATAGAAATGATAAATTAGCCATATTACCATTATATATACTCCTGCATCCATTAATTCCCAGCCGAAGAACCATAATGGACTAACAACTGCTTGAGAATAGTTTGGTACACCGTATGGTGATAAGTAATACCAACTGTTAGCTGGGAAATAATTATCATTAAATGTTGGAAATGCTACTATTGGACCTTCTATCAACATGAAAGCTATATTGAATAGAATGAATCCTATATTGAGGAACCATTTCATTCTTGGTTGCATATTTAGTATCCTAAGTGATAGAAATATGAAAATTGCCATTTCTAGTTGCACTGCAAATCCAAATAAATCCCTCATTGCATGTAATGCTATTGACGCATAATATTCTTGTGAAGTTATTACTAGAGAAGCTGTTGTAGCCCATGCCGCTTCTTGAATTCTAACCATTAATGCGTCAACTAAACCTAGCATTCCCCATATTAGGCTCATTACGATCATTGCCATAGTTATTCTCGATACCCAAGGTTTATCTAATTGAAATACAACATTAACAAGATTTACCAATCCTTTTGTAACTGAACTCATAAGGGAATATTAACACTATTCAATATTTACGTTTTCTCTCGTTTTAAGTATATACTATTATGAAAATTATTTTAAAAATTTTGACAAATTTTGAAAATAAGTTGGCCAGATCTTGAAAGTAATTGATTTTACATTATTTTATTAAAAATCATTTTAATGGAATAGAAGTATCTTCTAGTTGTTTTCTCTTTGTCTCTTTAGCAAAAATTAAAGATATAAAGAATGCTATGAAGCTAGTTGATGCAAAGAAAATTAGAGATGACGAAAATCCGATTATAGACACCATTTCAGGGAAGAAGTACACACCCAATATTGCTCCAATTCTACTAACAGCAGTTGCAAAACCTTGTCCAGATGCTCTAACTGATGTTGGAAATAATTCTGTTGGATAAAACAATGTTACTGCCCCAGCCCATTGCTCTAGTGCTACGAAACCCATGAAATATGGAACTAAAATTCCTCCTGTTATTCTTGTAATTCCGCCTAGGAATAGAAGTAATGCCATAGAGCCTAATCCTATTAAAAGCACTTCTCTTCTTCCTAGAGTATCTATTAGGCTTCCAGCTAATAGATATCCTAATAGGGCTGCAAAAGAAATTGCGATAGTTCCATAAATTACCTTATATGCTGAAGGAAAAGCAAATTGCTTCAAAATTAATGGATAATATAAACCTATACCATAAGCAGCAACATCGAATAAAAACCAGACTGATGAAGCAAATAGAGTAATATAAATTAACTTGCCTTTAAAGATATCGAAAAATCTTTCAGCTCCCTTGTTTTCATCTTCTTTACTAGGTCCTTCCTTAAGTAATCCTACTGAAACAAGCCATCGTGGAGATTCAGTTAACTTTAACCGTAAAAGAATAACTGGAATTGATATTATTGCTCCTGTTAGAAATACCCATCTCCAGAAATAAATACCTACTGGTAAGAATAATAAATTTGCAACATTAGCTAAAAGTGTTCCTACCCAATACATCGCTACAGAGGCAACTAGATATTTTCCCCTATTAGCCGAAGGAGAGATCTCTGACAACATAGTACTACTAATTGGATAATCTCCCCCTATACCTATACCTAACAATAACCTGGAGGCGAATAATTCAGCAAAATTTTGAGAAATTGCAGAAGTTAATGCAAAGAAAGAAAAGAAAAATAGATCTATACCCATAAGTTTCTTCCTACCCAATTTATCTGCTAAATTACCTAAAATTATTGAACCTATAACCATACCTATTAGAGAAGATGATACAACTAGACCTAACAATGGCGCAGTTAAATTCATTTCTTTTGAAATAAAGGTCTCTGCAAAAGATATTACTGATAGATCATATCCGTCCAAGAGAAAACCAGCAGAAGACACAAATAGAGTCTTAATTTTAACTCCAAAAGGCAGAGTATCAAAGTAACCCATGACTCTAAACTTTACATACCCTTTAAAAAACTATTTTTCTATAATTTTCATTTATACTTCTTTTTAACCCCTGCTAAAACAATGATGGCACCTAATATAAATAAGATAATAGCTAGAAAGAATTCTAAACCTAACGACGAATTATCTATTATTTCACTATATTTCAAAATTATAGGCTGAGATAGATTATTCACAATTTTTAGATGTCCATTATCACCTTGTACTACTAAGTTATTTCCTTCCTTAAATAAGGATGCGTTATTTATGTTTATATTAATATTAGCTACATCATGGAATAATACTACTGTAGGTTCTTTGAAATTTATGTTTAATGTCTCATTAGGTTGTAAAGTATCTACGACAGGTTTTGATGATAAATACCCAAAATAGATAATAGAAATAGCGAATATCATTATTAAGAGGCCCGCAATGACCAAACTCTTCTTCAATCACTCCACTATTTCCTCATTATAGAATTGATTATATTATAAAGCTTACGGTCATGCTTCAAACCCAGGAAATTTTATTTTAATTTTTATTCTTTCCAATGCACCCCACATTGCTGCAGAATTTTCTGTTATAATAGGAATACCCAAATCTTGATAAAGATATTGTGCTGCCTCATAAGTCGATAATGCAGTACATGCAATATAAACAGCATCTGCTTTAAGAACCTCTACTAAATGCTTCTTAACGAGTCTATATATCGTAAATATAGGAGTATTAGAAATATCAACTCCTCTTATTTTTCCTAATCCATCAAAACCAGTAACTTCAAAACCATTATTTTTTATCCATTCTACCTCTTCTAAGGTTCTTTCTTTTATATATGGAGTGCCTACCCATACTCTTTTGATACCTAGTTTTTTCAGTATCCTTATAACTTCCTCTTCTGGTATTACCACGTTTTTTATAATATCTTTTATAATATTAACGTGCTTATGCGTACCATATGTTCTACCGTAAATAACTACATCTGATACTTCTTGTATTAGAGAATATGTTTCTTTTATTTCCTTTTCGAACGCATTAACGTCAGTTGGTTCACACCCCTTAGTAGGCTTCATTCTAGTAGTATGTATAGTAACTCCTTCAGGAGCCATTTTCCATAAATCGTATTCCATCGCCGCGTTATTAGAAGGTAAGATTAAACCTATTCTTCCTCTTCCGCCTGGCATACTCAATTATTAAATTCTCATTTTGTTTAAGTTTAGCTGTGGATCTGGATAAGAAAATAATGAAGGAAATAAAGGGTTTCTTTCAGTATTACAAGAAGGGAGACGATGATATATTAGAAGAAGCTCTAAGCAATGTTAGTTATGAAAAAGGAAAAGTGAAAATAAGAGATGAAGAGATAAAGGTTGAAAAGAAAAAAGATAGTCTTGGAGTATTTTTAGCTAATATACCCTACGCAATTTTAGGCGAAGGAGAACTTCACTGGGATTTACCAGAAAAAGTGACTAAGGTACAAGGCGACGCACTTAAACTTGTAGAAATTGGAGGATTAAATGAAGTAGCAACCCTAGAGACTTATTTAATTATGGAAATGGCATTACGTTCGCTATATACACAATGGATAGGTGAAGTAGCTGTCATAAAATACAAGCAAAAGAAGGTAAAAGTTAAGAATACTGATTACAGAAAACTGAAATTATATTTACTAAAGAAAGGTTGGAGTAAATACAAAGTTAAAATAAATAACGAAGCTTTCCCATATTCGCAAGGTTCTTTATTAGCATGGGCTGAAAGTTTTATGGATGAAAAAACTAGTTTAGCATTTAGACTATCTATAAATGTTAGGAATCTTTTAGCTCACGGAGAAGTTGAATGGAATTTATATCCTACAAGAAGTAGTATTGAATCAGCATCATTTGCATCATGGTTACTTTTCCAAAGGCTTCAAAAGTCTAAATAGCCTTAAAGAAAACTTCTCCATTAATTTCGTATTTTTTTATTGGAATCTCATAGAGTTCTGAAAGAATATCTTCTGTAACATCTTTTGGATTACCTTGAAATACTATCTTTCCACCTTTAATTAAAATAACATTATCGGCTATTTGTATCATATTAACATCATGAGTAGTTATTAAAAATGTTTTATCTTTTATCTTTTTTATTACTTTCATTATAATAATTGAGTTTCTCATATCTAAACCAGACGTAGGTTCATCCATAATAACTAAGTTTCCTTCAGAAAGGGCTTTTGTTATTAAAACAATCTTTTTTTCTCCAGTACTTAAAGTTGAGAAATCACGATTTAAGTATCTTTCTACATTTAAAAATTGTATATATCTTTTATATCTTTCTAAAGTATACTTTCCACCAGAAAGAAGAACATCAATTACTTTCATTTGTACCTCAAAAAATTCTGCAGGTACATAAGACTTGTCCTCGTTTACAACAATTTCACCACCAGATGGTTTTATCATGCCTATTATTGTCCTTAATAGTGTAGTTTTCCCAGATCCATTAGGGCCTAAAATTAAATTAATTCCTTTATTTATTTCAAGGTTTATTTCCTTTAAAATTTCCTTGTTAAGTATTTTTACATTAAGTCCCTTGATTAGCAATACCCTTCACCAGCACATAAATAATTATAGGCGATGCTATGAGCGAAGTAATTGCTGTTATTGGTATTTTAAAACCTAAACTACCATCAGCTACTAAATTACTTAATAGTAGTACCGAAGATCCAAGTAGTGCCGAAAACGGTATCAATTGCGTTGAACTTCCACTAAAGAATCTTCTAACTATATGAGGAACTATTATTCCTATAAATCCTATTATTCCTACTTGAGAAACTATATATCCAGTTATTATACTTATTATGGAAATCCAGAATATTCTGAATTTTGATGGATTTAATCCAGAAGAATAAGCCATCTCATCGCTTATTGATGCTAAATCTATTTTTCTCGAAAATTTAATAGCTAAAAATATAATAGAAAAGGATAATAAAGCAAGAATTATTACATAATTCCATCCTATTACTTGAATATCTCCAAGTAACCAGAAAACTAAAGGAGGAACTTGAGGATATCTAATTTCCATAAATGTTAGCAAAATAGTGATTAATGAAGAAAAAATATATGAAATTACAACACCGCCTATAACTATACCATATACCCCACCTTTCCTACCTATAGCTATGGTTAAGAATGTTGAGAATAATGCAAAAACAAATGCAATAACAGGAGAAACATAAATTATCCAACTAAAAGGTAAATTAAACGCTAGCAAAAAATAAGATAATACTGCACCGAAAGCCCCTCCAGACGCAGTACCGCTAATATATGGATCAAGTAAAGGGTTTCTTAAAAGTAATTGCATTATAGCACCAGAAATAGATAACACTGCACCAATAATTGCTGCAGAAATTACTGTTGGCAATCTTATTTCAAGAAATATTATTTTGTATACTCCTTCAGGTCTAAATATGTCCTGAATAGGAATTTTTACTGAACCATAAATTAAAGATAATAAAAAAGAAAGCATTAAGATCAAAACAAAAAACATTATCTTTAGCTTCATTTAAAACACCGGTAAATCTGGATTTATGTTCTTTATTATCCATGACGTATTAATGTATTGAGGAGCCTCGCCATTAATAATTAACTTAATCATTTGAATGGAGTAAACTGCTAAAGGACCAGGTTCATTCATTAGATTTGCAGGCATTCCTTCGGATAGAATATATATTCTGTGTTCTTTATACGCTGTTACATTTTGTATTCCCGGTAAATGTGAGATCAAATATTCGGTATAACTAACGTTATAAATTTCTTGAACAATTATGACGTGAGGATTACTTTCTATTAGTTGCGATGGATCTAACACTGGATAATCAGAATATCCAGCAAAGACGTTTATCCCTCCTGATAACGAAATAATATTGCTAATGAAAGTATTACCTCCCGCTGTATAAAACTCTTCATTAGGACATATCCATAATAAATAAGCTACTGTAGAATTTCCACTCGTTGTAAAATTGCTTATTTTAGAATTCATCCAGTTTATTAATTCCTGGCTTTGATTAGTAGAGTTAAATATGTTTCCTAAATATTTTATGGAATCTTCTATTTGATAAAAGTTTGAAGCATAATCATTATTAGTTAGAACTAAGTGGAGACCACTAGCGTTGAGTTTTCCTACATAGGAGCCTAAAAGTCCAATCTCTCCCACGACTTTTGTTGGATTTAATGAAACAATTCCAGAAATATTAGGAGGATAAATTTGTTGAAATATGGTAACATTTGATGGCAATTGTGATGTCATATTTAGATATTTTAAAAGTTGATAAGAATATTCATCAATTCCAATTATATGTTTACCTAGACCTAAAGAAACTAATATTTGAGTATCACTAGGAGCTAAAGATACTATTCTTTGAGTATTTTGTTGAGCTGTGATTATTACAGATGATGGAGATTTTGTTTTAATATAATCATATAATGTTAATCCAGCTATAGCTACTAAAACTACAATGAGAATAGCTATATACTCTGATTTCATATTCTTTGGATAGCCTATCCAACTAATAAAATTTTCTAATGTTTATCTTCTCTTTCACATTTAGCTCTATAATCACAATAATCACACTGCCATCTCATTTCAGGATTATTCTTAGCCTCTGCTGATGGAAGAGTTTTCCTCATAAGATAATTATGTAGATCTTCTACTCGCTTTACAGTTTCATTATATAAATCTTGGTCAAATTCTACTTCAAATTCTTCAATCTCGAAATTCCCTCTATCTACATAGAGAAGTATACCCTTAGAGTTAGGAAATGCCTTAAGATATAGATTCAGTTGGGCCCTATGTTCCTTTTTAGGTATATATCTTTTTAGTTTCTTCTCTTCTACGTCTTCTACAGTTTTCACTTCAATGACATATCTAGTTCTTCCTACCGAAACTAAGATTATGTCATCGGCTCTTCCAGTTATGACTATATTGTCTGATGGATGTGGTATTCTAACGGGTACTTCGCTCATTACTTTTATATTTTCCTCTTTTTTTAAGATATCCGCAATAAATTCATGAATTATTGTACCCAAGATAGTTATTTTAGCACTGTCTAAAGTTTGAGGTATTGGAGAAATTCTGGAATAATACTGTTTCCTCATGCAATTCCAAATTTGTGAAGGCCAATATTCGCCTTCATAAAATTCTGAAATAGAAGTTGAACTTAAGTGTTTGTAAATTATTTCCTTAACTACCATAATATATAATTATATGAATTATTTTTATCTCTATATGAAGGTTTTTACGGTCTAAAAAAAGTTTTTAATCTTAAAGTTTTGGCTATAATTTGAGATTTCTTGGAGAAGAAGGAAATATGGAACAAATTTCTTTTACCAATAATGGAGAATTTTGCTGCTCCTTATTCCGTCTTAAGGAGAATTTTCCCTCAAATATTTTTACTTGGATTAATAGTATATTTCAATTCACTAATATTTGTATATTTTCAGCATCTAGACTGGATATCTGCAATATACGCAGGCATAAATGTAGTAACTACTGTTGGGTTATATGCACCAAATATAAATCAAATGCCAAGTACAGAAAAATTATTCCTTACAGTTACAATAATATTCGCAGTAGGATTGTACGCAAGTATGGTGCAATCAATAGTATCCACAGTAGTGAAAAGGAGTACATGGTTAGATGCCAAAGCTAGATGGAGGGGATCGCATATGAGATCACATACAGTAGTTATAGGGAAAGGAGAAGTAATCCTAAGTTCTGCAAAAAGATTAGAAAAATTGGGAGTAGATTACGTAGTTTTAACGTCGTCTAAAGAAATTTCTGATTCATTAAAAAGTGATAGAGTAATTCTAGGTGATCCGACAAAGGATAAAGATCTTCTAGATGCAGGTATAATGGAAGCTAAAAACGCGATTATATGTATGGATGACGACATGAATACCTTATTAGTAACTCTAAAAGTTCAAAAGCTAAATCCTCCGTTAAGTGTAATAGCTGTAGTAAAAAACGAGAATATAGCAGATGAGTTCAAGACTGCAGGAGCAGACATTGTAATACCTTATGAGGAAATAGTAGGCAGAATAACAGCTGCAGCAGCAGTGTCAAATAACGTAGCTGGTTTAATTTTCTCAATGAATAAAGTAAGGGAAGATATAGTCATTGGAGTATTTGATATAAAAAACAAAATAATGATTAAGGACTTACCTAAAGAAGTTATACCTCTTGCAATAGTTAAAGACGGAAAAATAAATCCATACTTTTCTAAAGATACTGAATTAGAACAAGGAGAATCATTAATAATTTTAGGTAATCCTTCTTCTTTTAAAAGAGTAAGAGATATCGTAGGTTAAGAAAAATCGTAGCTATATGTTACCATTAGTTCTGCTTCCTTATCAAATTCTCTCATTTTATCAGTATATCTTTTTATTTCTTCCATATCATTGGCAATATTAACAAATATACCTGCTTTATTGTCGCTTATTTCCCTAAAGTTTATTTCAGAAAAAAGTTTTCTAGCGATTTCCACGTTTTTAGTAAAAATAGCAAACATTGAAATACCTGCTTTATTCAAGTCGACTACTGGAATTAATCTCATAAAATTTTTATTAATTAAATATCTTATATGTCTTCTAACCGTTTTTGATGAGACTTTAATTTTCTCAGATATTTGAATGCTTTCTATCTTTGGGTCATCCTTCATTATTGAAACTAATTTAAAATCAAAATTGGACGGACTATAAGGATACTGCGTAGGAATATATATCATTTCTGGTGTCCCTAATTCTTCTGACATGGAATTTATTTTAGATTTAAGATCTTCAATACTTTTGGACTCTATTTCATAAATGGTAGTTCTTTCCAGACATTCGAACTTGGCAATATATTCTCCGTTCCAATTTTTGTAGTTTTTAAATGCTACATATCCGTGATATTTCCCATAAAAATTAGGATTTATGTACAGAGAAATTTTCCTTATTATTCCATCAGATAGTAATTTATCAATCCTATAATTTACTGCAGGAGGTGATATACCTAGCTTTTTAGCTATAAATCTTTGAGAGGAGTTATAATCCTTTAATAGCATAAGTAAAATCTTTCTGTTTAATTCGTCCATACCATAAATATGTAAAAGAAAAATATATGGTTTGATTATTATCATGCTTAACAAAAGTCACCAATTTTTATTAATACAATAAAAATTTTATGTAAAATAGCTTTTAAGCTTTTTAGCAAAGTTTAAGCTCATGGCAAGAAAATATTGTCCAATATGCAAAAAAGTTGTAGACGAAAAACTAGTTAAAGAAGGTAAAAAGGTTACTAAAATGTGTCCAAATTGCGGTTATATCTTTATTTCGTACGAGATAGGAAAAGGATATATCGAATCAAATAACGATAAAAAGTTCGAAGAAAAAACCGTTTCTAAATAAAAAGTTTATTTATCCTAACTATTTTTCTTCTCTTATGCAAACTCTTACAGAAAAGATACTTAGTAGGGCTGCAGGAAAAAACGTATCTCCTGGAGATGTAACTGAAATCAACACCGACATAGTAGCTTTTCATGATCTAACAGGATATCATGTTATAGAAGTAATGGAGAAAGCTGGATTAGAAAAAATATTTGATAAATCAAAGATAGTAATAGCTTTTGATCATTTAGCTCCTCCCCCAGATATAAGGAGTGCGGAAATTCAAGAATACATAAGAAAATTCGTAAAAAGTATGGGATTACCAAACTTTCACGATATAAATTTTGGAATATTACATGAGATATTAATAGAGAGATACGCAAATCCTGGTCAAGTAATAGTTGCAGCAGATAGTCATACTACAACTTCTGGCGCAGTAGGTGCATTTGCACAAGGTATGGGAGCTACTGATATAGCAGCAGCTGTAATTACTGGAAAAACTTGGTTGATGGTTCCAGAGCCATTCAAAGTTAATCTAAAAGGAGAACCGGCAAAATGGATTAATGGCAAGGATGTAGCTTTGAAAATTTTAGGTGAATTTAAGGCTGACTATTTTAATGGTATGTCAATAGAAGTGCACGTAGAGAATCCAAAAAGTTTCCCAATGGATTATAGAGCTACCGTATCAAATATGGGAATTGAAATGAACGCTGATGCTCTAATGTTTGTACCCGATGAAGAGACTATAAATTACATTAAAACAATGAGAGGATATGAACCACAAACGGTAAAGCCAGATGAAAATGCAAAGTACACAGATGAATATGAGATTGAGTTAGATAAAATGGAACCTTTAGTAGCTGCTCCTTCAAGTGTAGATAACGTTAGAACTGCAAGAGAAGTTGAAGGAACTGAAGTAGACCAAGTATATATAGGCTCATGCACTAATGGGAGATTAAGTGACTTTGAAACTGCAGCAAAGATAATGAAAGGAAAGAAAGTAAAAAGTAGATGCATAGCGATACCTGCTTCTTATGAAATGTTTAAGAAAGCAATGGATTTAGGATATATAGAAACGTTAGTAAATTCTGGTTGTATAGTAACATATGGAACTTGCGGTCCATGTTTAGGTGGTCATTTCGGAGTAGCAGGACCTGGAGAAACTATAGTATCTACAAGTTCTAGAAACTTCAAAGGAAGGATGGGTAGCGTAGATTCTAAAGTATACTTATCAGGCCCTGCAGTCGCAGCTGCAACTGCAATAGAAGGAAAAATAGTAGATCCGAGGGATGTAGAATGATAGTAGAAGGTCCAGTTATGAAATTTGGAGATAAAATAGATACAGATATTATAATTCCAGCAAGACACTTGAAATATACAGATCCACAATATTTGGCTCAACATGCCATGGAACCTATAGATCCTGAGTTCTACAAAAAAGCGTCAAAGGGCGTAATAATAGTTGCAGGGAAGGTTTTTGGAATGGGATCGTCTAGGGAACAAGCTGCAATAGCACTTAAAGCTGCTGGTGTAAAAGCCATAATAGCAGAAAGTTTTGCCAGAATATTTTACAGGAATTGTATAAATAACGGACTTCCAGTAGTAGTATTACCTAAAGCTAAAGACGAAATTAAGGAGGGAGACAATGTCAAGGTTAATGTAGAAACAGGAGAAATAATTGTGGGAAATAGAGTACTTAAAGGAAGAGGAATATCAGGAATGGCATTGGAAATTCTAAAATCTGGTGGATTAATGGATTATATAAAAAGCATAAAATAAAATATATAACAATTTAATCATATAGCATTAATATACCATAAATATTTTTCAAATTATAAAATTTCATCCTTATTTGCTTTCTTAATTTTCTCATTTATTTTTCCAGGTAACGCATAATCCTCTTTTCTTTCATTTATTTTACCTAGGAGAACTATTCCTTTTCCAGGTTTTATGTCTATTTCCCATACGTACTTATCATGATTTGTCTGCCTCATTTTTTCAATAAGAATATATCTCTTTAATTCTCCGTCCCTAACTACTCTTCTGAATCTTATTATACCATCAGCTACATGCTCTATTCCAAAACCAAATGCTTGGGAAGTTGTTATAGCATATTGAGAAGTTGCAAGAATAGTAAATCTCCACTTATATAACACTCTTTTTAAATAATAGCTTATTTTTCTTGACATAGCAGGTTTATCCAAAAATAGTGCACTGACTGAATCTATAACAAGTCTGGCTCTAGGCTTACCTAGTTTCTGCTTAGCTTCAATCACTTTATTTACTAATTCTTCGGCAGAAAGCTCACTTAAAGACCACTCGTCTTCCTTTTCTTTCATCAATGCATCAATAATAATAAGTTTCTTATCAAGATAATCCTCAAAATTCCAATTAAATTGCTTAGCTTGATTTATTATGGAATCTCTACTTTCTTCAGTAGTAACATAAATGCATGCGTCCCCTTCCTTTAATCCCTCAGCTATGAAACTTTCTGAAAAAATGCTTTTTCCTGTACCTGGTTCTCCTGTTAGTGCTACGAAGAATCCTTGCGGTATTCCTCCTTCTATTAATTTATCAAATTCTGGTATTCCTGTAGAGAGTCTTACCATAAGTTTAAAGTTCTCCTTTATAATTAATAAACTTGATGAAGATCAGCGGATCTACCTGAGTGATAACTATGTATTGGGTGAGGAAAAGGGAAATAGGCGGATCATGTTTGCCTTATACAGTAGACGAAATTAGAGAGTGGAAAGCTAAAGGTGTAAAAAGAGTCTTAGTACTACCAGAAGAATGGGAAATAGAGGAAGCTTGGGGTAATGCAGACTATTATTTCAGTATATTAAAGGAAAACGGTTTAGATTACCTTCATATTCCAATACCAGACAATTACCCGCCAACTCAGTCTCAATTTAATGAAATATATGAATGGTTAAATAAAGGAAAAGGAAATTTAGTCCATTGCGTAGGGGGAATCGGTAGGACAGGAACTGTAATAGCGGCATACTTGATCATAAAAGAGGGCTATGATCCTAATGACGCAGTTACAGAAGTTAGAAAATATAGAGAAGGAGCAGTACAATCTTTGCAACAATTCGAATTTTTAATCAAATTATCATCAAAATTTGAAAGATGAGAAGATTGGAAAGCTATTTACTTGATTTTCTTAAGCTTTTTCAAGGATTAATTGCTAAAAATATAAAATTAGAGCATCTTGATATATCTAAAGTAAAAACGCTTTGTGCAGTAGATGTAGCATATAAAGGAGAAGAAGGTTACGCTGTTTCCGTAAAATTCGATGGAAAAAATTACGAACATTATTTAGTTAAAGGTAAGGTTGATTTTCCTTATATTCCTGGCTTTTTATTCATGAGGGAAGCTCCAATAATGATAAAAGCCCTAAGCAAATATTCATGCGATCTAGTACTTGTGGATGGACATGGACTAGCTCATCCAAGAAAAAGCGGCATAGCAACAGTGATAGGAGTATTACTGGATATTCCAACAATAGGTGTAGCTAAATCCAGACTTACTGGAAATATAGTTACCGAGGGGGAAATAAACTATGTCATAGTAAATAATGAAAAAGTAGGAGTAAAATCCGGAAAATATTTTTATAGTCCAGGAAACCGCACAGATCTGAACGACGTTATTGAACTTTCAAAAAAAGGATATCCAGAAATATTGAAGATAGCTGATAGACTATCTAAACAGTTGAAGAAGGAATAAAAACACTTGTTCGTATTTATTAATTATGGAAATAAGAGTTCCTCAAATTCCGGAAGAGAAGGAAATAGAACTAGATCCTAGAAATACTGCAGTAATAATTGTAGATATGCAAAATGATTTTGTTAAAAAAGGAGGTAAGCTTTACGTTCCTAACGCTGAAAAAACAATTGGGCCTATAAACGATTTAATTAAAAAATCTAGAAATTCATCTGTAACAGTAATATATACTCAGGATTGGCATATGAAAGACGATCCTGAGTTTAAGATATGGGGAGAACATGCTTTAGCCGGTAGTTGGGGAGCAGAAATAGTTGATGAACTTAAACCTGAAAAAGATGATTTCGTTATAAAGAAATATAGATATGATGCTTTTTTTGAAACTCCTTTAGATTACATTTTACGAGTGAAAAATATAAAAAACATAGTAATATCTGGAACTGTAGCAAATATTTGCGTATTACACACTGCAGGAAGTGCATCACTAAGGTGGTATAACGTAATAATGATAAAAGATGGAATTTCTGCGCTAGATGATTTTGATTATTATTCAACGCTGAGACAAGTTGATTTTTTATATAAAGGAAAAATTACAACTTCCTCAGGAATAAAGTTTAATAATAGTTAAAAGTCATTTTTAATTCAAATGGATTATTATGCAATAGTTCATAACGACTTTGACGGAACTGCTTCTGTAGCAGTTTATGCAAGAGCCGTAAACTCCTTACCAAAAAAGGTATGGTTTACTGAACCTACAAAAATACATAATTTACTTGCAAAATTGGAACTTAGAGGAGTAAAGAAAATAATGATTGCAGATATAGGAATAAACGGCTCTACTTTCCAAAGTGTAGTGGAAAGCTTAACTAGGCTAAAGAACGAAGGAGCTGAAGTACAATGGTTCGATCACCATGTATGGAAACAAGAATGGAAAGATAAATTAAAGGATATAGGTATAGAAGTTTATCATGATACTTCTACATGTGGTGCAGGTGTAGTTCATAAGGTTTTGAATCCTAACGACGATTTTTCTGGCAAATTAGCGTCCGCAGATTGTTCTGTAGATATATGGTTGCATAATGATCCTATGGGAGAAAAATTAAGGAGAGTAGTAGAAAATAACCATGATTACGCTTGGAAAGAAAAGCTTATACAAATTTTCTATTCTGGCACATTATGGAACGATGAATTTCAAAAAATATTAGAAAAACAAGTTGATGAAGAATTGAAAGGATATCAGAAACTTCCAAAATACTATAAAGTTATAGAAATAGATGGCAAAAAAGTAGCTATAGCAATAAGATGGAGAGGCCCACCGGATATTAGTTACGCTGGCCAATACATAATGACAAGAACTGGGGCAATAATATTTGTGTCCGCCAACGGGAAATCAATATCCTTCAGAAGTAACTCATACGAAATAAGAAGATATGCCGCAAAGTTAGGAGGAGGAGGACACCCACTAGCTGCAGGAGCGTCTTTAAAAATTCCTCTAATATATAGAATTCTTAGAAGATTAGGAATAATTTCGCCAGCCTTAAACTGGGTATCTAAAGTAGTATACAGAACAATAAAAGAAGAAGGTTTCTCTGAATATAAACAAAAAGATATAACTCCTAAACAAAGTTAAAAAGGTTTTACTTGTTAATTCAAAGTGGAAACGTTTTAATTAAACTATTACTATCAAATTGTAGTGAATCCAAAATGGTGAAGATATATCAAAAATTCCCCGATGTTCAAGTTTTAACTACTAAAGGACCAATAGATTTCTATAAAGATATCTTTGGTAAAGGAAGATGGTTATTCCTGTATGCACATCCTGCAGACTTTACTCCGGTATGTACTACAGAGTTTGCAGCTTTTGCACAAGCATATGACGAATTTGATAAACTAGGAGTACAATTGATGGGATTGAGCGTTGATAGCATATACTCTCATATAGCATGGCTAAACGATATTGAACAGAGGTATGGTGTAACTATAAAATTCCCCGTAATTGCAGACCCCGATAAGAAATTAGCTAGATTATTAGACTTAGTAGAAGAAAGCTCTGGAGTTACAGTAAGAGGAGTATTCATTGTAGATCCGCAAGGAACAATAAGATTCATGGCACAGTACCCAATAGAAGCAGGAAGAAAGATAGAAGAAATGCTAAGAATAACTAAGGCAATAATGGTAGCATATAAGGCAAAGGTAGCAACTCCAGTAAATTGGGAGCCAGGTCAAGATGTAGTATTAGGTGCACCGACTACTCTAGATGAAGCTACAATGAGAATGAAATTACCAAATGCTAAGGCATGGTATCTAGTATTCAAGAAGTATAATGAACTACCTGCAGATCAAAGAATCTAAACTTTTTTACATGTTTATTATTGTAAATTTTTTTGTAGCAGGTAATGCTACATTATATACTTTTACGTTCTTAACTATACTGAAAGTTACTTTAGAATAATGAGCATGACCGTGAACAGAAATATTTGGCAAACATGATAACTCTTCAAGTAAATTATCACCTAAACTTGGATATGCAAATTTCTTTTCTCCGTATACAGTATTAAACGTAGTAGCATAATGTGTCAAAAGAATCCTAAAATTATTTGAGGAGCATAACATTTCCTCTATCTTATTTTTCCTATATTTATAAAAATCGGCATTGATTCCTTTCATTTTCTGATAGAAAGTAGGTCTCTGTATAACTCCTTCACTTCCGACTATCGTAATTTTTTTACCGTCAACCTCCATATTTACGCTTTCATCATCTAGCCAAATCACTGAAGGATATTTTTCCCTATATTCATTTCTATATTCTGAAAAATCCTCATTCCCAAAAGTAGCAACTACCTTATATTTAGATAAAGCTCTATATATGGGATCAAAATGTAAAAATCTCCCTCTATCAACAAGATCTCCTGCTAATAATACTAGATCTACTTGTGGCAAATATCTAAGAGCAATAAAGAATTCATTTAAATACCGAGGAGAGTGTATGTCCGAAATACCAGCTATAATCATAGTTTAATAGATACTATGCTAAAATAAATTATAAATGGAAATAGAAGGAATAGCAGATTTACCTCTTCACGGAGGAAAAGTTCCACCATGGTTAGTTCCAATTATGAAAAGATTGGCAAAGTCTATCATTGAGATCATGGTTATTGAATGGGGACCAGAAAAAGTCTTGGAAAGATTGGCAAATCCTCTCTGGTTTCAGGGTTTTAATAACGCAATTGCTATGGATTGGGATTCATCAGGTTCTACTACTGTAACAATGGGAATCTTAAAGGACGTTTTAAATCCAAAAGAATTTGGTTTCGCAATTTTAGGCGGTAAGGGAAAAAATGCTCTTAAGGTCCCTCAAGAATTAGAGGAACTTCCTAAAAACTATAATGTAAATACAAAAAGGCTTAGTATAATAAGCAAAACAGTAGCTAAAGTTGACACAACGTTGGTTCAAGATGGACACCAACTTTATCATCACACTATGGCAGTAACAGAAAATGGATATTGGATAATAATACAACAAGGAATGAATCCAGAAACAAAATTCGCTAGAAGATATCATTGGAAGAATACGGAAAATTTCACAGTAGAACCACATGAGGGAATTGCTGGAACTAAGGGAATTGCAGTAAATATTATAGAGAGAAATAAAGACGACGTTAGAAAGTTAGTTCTGGATCTATTAAGGGAAGATCCAAGACATATCATTTCTGAATATGAGAAAGCTCAAGCCATGGTAAAAGGACAAGGGATTTTAGACATGTGGATTAAAGGTGGATCTATAATAGGACTATCTAAGAAGGCTAAAATGATTTACATGAAACCAGTAGATACCAAGAGAATTAAACAAATTTTAGAAAACATTTATGAGGCTCAACCTTCTACACTAGAAGAAGCTTTAACGCAAGGTATGGGACCATCCACGGCTAGAGCTCTATATTTAGTTTCCGATCTAATTTATAATGAACCGCCTTCTTATAATGATCCCGTAACCACACCTTATGACCCGTTTAAATATGCGTTTACTGTTGGTGGAAAGGACGGAGTACCTTATCCAGTAAATATAAAAGTAGCAGAAGAGGTAGTAACTACATTAGAGGACTTCGTTGAGAGAGCCAAGTTAGATAAAAAAGATAAAAGCTTATCTTTAAATAGATTAAGGGAATTGAGCTGTGGAATTAAGGAAAGGTCTTGAAGACGTAGCAGTAAAAGAGACTGCAATAACTTACATTGATGGAGAATTAGGTAGATTATATTATAGGGGATACTCAATCTTTGATTTAGCCGAATTCTCTAATTTTGAGGAAACTGCATATTTAATATGGTATGGTAAATTACCAAATGAAAAAGAATTAGAAGAACTAAGGATTAAACTATCTACAAATAGAGAACTACCAGATTCCATTATAAATTATATAAAAGAAGTTAAAAAAGACGCTAACCCTATGGATGTCCTTCGGACTGCTATAAGTATGCTAGGAGTGGAAGATACTGATAATTCAGACATAATGGAAAAATCAATTAAGATCACTTCAAAAATACCTACTATAATATCTTATTTTTACAGATCAAGGAAAAACCTAGAAATAATTCATCCTGATGAAACTCTCTCTCATTCTGAGAATTTTTTTTACATGTTAAATGGAAAAAAACCTTCAGAAATAGAAAGTAAATCAATGGACGTTTCACTAATTTTGCATATGGATCATGAAATGAATGCCTCAACTTTCGCATGCCTTGTAGTAGCTTCTACTTTGTCCGATATATATTCTTCAGTAATAGCTGGAATAGCTGCTCTTAAGGGCCCACTTCATGGCGGTGCAAATGCAGAAGCTTTAAAACAATTTATTGAAATTGGAGATAAGAAAAATGTTGAAGATTACATTAATAAGAGATTACAAAGTGGTCAGAGATTGATGGGGTTTGGGCATAGAATATATAAGACATATGATCCAAGAGCAAAGATTATGAAAGAGTATGTAAAGGAAATAACCAAGGAAAAGGGAATATATAACTTATATGAGATTGCAAATGCAGTTGACGAAATAGGTATTAAAGAATTGGGAAATAAAGGTATATTTCCTAATGTTGACTTTTATTCAGGTCTAATGTTTTACTCTCTAGGTTTTGATCCCGATATGTTTCCCGCTGTTTTTGCTTCGTCTAGGGTAGTAGGTTGGACTGCGCACGTAGTAGAATACCTTAAGAATAATAGGTTAATAAGACCTAAGGCTATCTATATAGGGGAAATAGGCAGAAAATATCTTCCTCTAGAAGATAGACAGTGAACTACTCCGCCCTAACGGGCGTGGCTTCCTGCTTCAAAGCCGAGGCTTGCCAAAGGTAGAGGTCTCAGCTCCACAGGCACTAAGGGTCGTTCCGACCCCGAGCACTAATGTGAACCCACAGTATCCCAATATGGGACTGTTGAATGGAGCAGAGGCGTACCACATAGACCCTCGCTTTAACCAAGGCGTCTCAGTGACGCTTACTCCGTCAGTGACTGCCATTAAGAGAATATTTGAAAAATACGTATTTAAATGTAACCACAAAGGGGGCAATCCATCTCCACCCTTACGGATGGAGTCTTCCGCCCCCTTTGAACCCTATATAGATTAATTAGTTGGGGAGAGTAATACTCTCCAACTGGGAAACATGGTCGACCCCTTGACTGAAGCAAAGTCTTCGAACGGGGGCGTGACAAACCCCTACCATCGGACTGAACATTGTGATAATATGCACGGATATGTGATAAAGAGGTAGGGATCCTAGGAATAGACATATCAAAAGATCATGTGACGAGTGAGGGGAGGGTCTACACAACAAGAAGGGTTATGAAGAAATACTAAAAGTGAAACTAAACACAATAGTGGTCGAACCGACAGGAGCATACTCAATAAAACCATGTCAATACTTCAAGGAAAAAGGGATCAAGATACTACAAGTAAGCCCAAATATACTATGGAAGGAGAAGGACTTGAGAGGAAAGAAAACAGATTTTTACGACGCACAAAAACTAATAAACATGGCAAACAAGGCAAAGGAGTACAACTACAACCCATTGAAAGAACTAGTAACACTATATATCTTCCTAAAAGACCTTGAAGTAAAGTACAAGAACAGGGTAAAAAGAGCACTATTCCTAGTCAGTGACGAGGAAAAAATAAGCAAGGAAATGCTTGAAGAATTCTCTAAAGGAAACTTCAAAATACAATTATACAACTTGGAACAAAGATCGTACTTGAAGAAATCGAAGTATTATCTAAAGCACTACTGGAAACAAGCGAGAAAATAAAAGAAGTAGAGAAAATGATACAATTACAGTCTGAAAATCACGTTCTATTAACTATACCGGGAATAGGAAAACTTTCTTCGGGAATAATAATAGGCATTGTTGGAGACATTAAACGCTTTCCTAACCCTGAGTCCTTCGTAGCCTACTGCGGTTTAGACCCAATAGTTGAGAGGAGCGGTAAAGCTACTGTAAGTAAGGGAATATCGAAGAAGGGTAATAAGTACTTGCGCAGCTTGTTCTACTTCCTCGCTGAGATGAATTACTCTCGTAATCCTACATTACTAGAATTTTACGAGAACCATAAGGAAAAGTTGAAGGGAAAGAAGTTGTCTGCTTTAGCCAGGAAATTGGCTAGAATAATTTGGAGTGTTTGGTATAATAATAAGCCTTATGAGCCTAAGTGATCCTCCCCAAATCGCCACGTGGATTGAAAGGTACACGTGGCAATCTTAGTTGACATTATGCTTGAAGTTCAACCAAAATATTTATTACTGAACGCCCCTTGTTAAGATAAAATGCGTACAATGAGTTTTTAATTTTCCTTTAACTACATTTTACTAATGATTAAGTTAACCCTTAATAAAGAACAATTATTATTTTCCAAAGTTCTACAGATAGCAGAAAGTATTAAAGACGCTAGTAACAGACTTACTTCCCTTTATATCAACATATTTAAACAAAATTATGATGCTTCTACAATGGAAATGGTCAAAATTAAAGGAATTTATGAGAAAATAGCACTAGTTAGAGAAGATATAGTTTCTATGCTCTATGGAGAAGCGTTCTTACCTGATTTTAAAGAATCAATGATGATGTTAACACAATCATTATATGAAACTATGAAAGCCATTAAGGACTCAGGAAGAGCTATATCATCAAGAAAGCCAGATGAAAAATTATGCAAGATCCTTCAAGAAAATCTCCTATCGTATCTCTCAACTATTTCCGAAGCCTCAGAAAAGCTGGTTGAGATGATATCTCTCTTACAGAAAGATATAGGAGAAGCTGTAAAAGTAGGAAAAGAAATTCAATTACTAGAAAGAAATGGAGATAATATAAAAGACGGTTTAATACAAAGACTATATGAATCTGAAAAAGACTCTGATATTATCAGTATTTTACAATTAAAGGACGTTACTATATTTCTTGACGACATACTAGATAACATGGAAGAGACGTCCTTAAGTATAGAAACACTTTACGCAACTCTAAAATCATAACCCTAGAATACTTTTTATTATACCAAAAGCGGCTAAAGAAGCAATTATGGCTATAAACGGAGAAGTTCCCCAACCTTTAGCTACTTGTTTTAACTGCTTCTCAACATCATATCCAAAACTTCTAAAACTAAGGCCTATTATTCCCCCCATGGTTGTCTGCGTTATAGATATAGGTATACCGAATATTGTAAAAATTTCTGAAATTATATCACTTCCTAAAAGTGCGGAAGTGGCACTTACATAGCCTAGTCTGGTTACTTTGAAACCAACAACTATTGAAGCTTTTTTTGAACTAAGGTATATTCCCATAGCCGCAGCTAATGCATACAAAGGAGCTACTATATAATACGGTAGTGCAATTAGACCTGCAGAAACTATTATTCCCACTGCGTTAGCTCCTGTTACAAAGGACGTAAAAATGGAGGAGGCAATTATTAGAGACTTATAAATCTTCATTTCTCTTATTACTCTTTTCTCTTTAGAAGTAAGTCTCCTTAATATATAGTACATTACAAGAGCTGAAACTATAGCCAATAATGGAGAGAATCCCCAAGAGGCTACAGTAAACCAAAACTTAAACCAATTGAAGTAGAGAACTTTTGATACTAATACTAAAACAGCTAACGAGGGATAAATCATTTGGCTTAAAGAAGAAGGAATTCCTGATTTATTTAAATAATAGAATGCTATAATAGAAGCAAAAATAACTGAAAAAATTGAGACTTGAACATATATTTGACTTCCCTTTATTTCACCATATATACTACTAGCCATTGTGTAACTTCCTAGGGCTGTACCTATGAAAACACTCAAAGCACTTACTAGGTATGAATATTTTCTTTTTAGTGCATTGGTTGATATTAATATTCCTAGGGCTGTTGCTGAGTTATTTCCACCTACTATAAATGCAGATATTAGCCCAACCAAAAATATTAGGATACCAAATATAAACATTATTTAGTACCTTTATTTTTATTATACTTTATATACTCTATAATAGCCTCTCTAATGAAGTCGCTCCTATTAGTGTATCCTAATCTTCTTACCATATCGTCAACCTTACCTAGCAACTCGTCTTCCAACTTAAAGGAGATTGTAACAGTAGAATTTAGTTCTAGCTCATAAGTACCTTCTCCAACTTTTTTAACAGAATCCATAATGATCACAATATTAGTATTGTGTAATATTGATAAACCTTTTGTAGAAAGCTTAACGAAGTAATAAATCTTATACTATGGAAAACTTTATATAATATGTGACAATGAAGATATCCTTTAAATAGAATTCATTTTTAAATATGTAAAAGCAATAAGTATCTTCATGGAATTTATGTCACTAGAAGAACTTAATGCTGATCAAAGAATTATAGACGTAATAAAGAAAAGAGGAATAGAAAGATTAAATCCTGTACAAACTGAAGCAGTAAAGAAGGGATTAATGGAAGGTAAAAGATTACTAATAACCTCGCCTACAGGATCAGGAAAAACTTTAATGGCTGAGTTAGGCATGATATCCTTCTTACTTAAAGAAGGAGGAAAAGCAGTTTACGTTACACCTTTAAGAGCTTTGACTGCAGAGAAGTATAATACATTCAAAGATTGGGAATCTCTAAATTTCAAAGTAGGAATGTCATCTGGAGATTACGACTCTGACGATGAATGGTTAAGAAACTATGATATAATTGTAACAACTTACGAAAAATTGGATTCCTTGTGGAGACATAAGCCATCTTGGCTTAAAGACGTAAATTATTTCGTATTAGACGAATTTCATTATCTTAATGATTCGGATAGAGGTCCAGTAGTAGAAAGTGTTGCAGTAAGAGCTAAGAAAAAGAACATCTTAGCTCTAAGTGCTACTATAAGTAATTACGCTAAAATATCATCATGGTTAGGTGCAGACGCAGTAACTACTAATTGGAGACCAGTTCCACTTAAAGAAGGAGTAATAGTTCAAGATAGAAGAAAATGTCAAGTTATATTTCAAGATAACCTGACTTTAACATTAAACGGGAGCGACGCTATAATTGCATATACTCTATATACTATTGAAAAGGGTGGTCAAGTTTTAGTTTTCAGAAACTCCAGAAAGATGGCAGAAACTACTGCGAGAAAAATTGCTGCAGAAATGGAAAAAGCCCCATTGAACGATAAAGAACTTCTAGAAGTTGCTAATAGAATAAAAGATGTAGACGATGCTGGTGGAAACGAAAAGGAAGAATTATACAATCTTTCTTTAAAAGGAGTTGTATTTCATCATGCAGGACTATCAAAAGGCTTAAGAGAAATAATAGAAAACGCGTTCAGAGAAAGAAAATTAAAGGTAATTGTAGCTACTCCTACATTAGCTGCAGGAGTTAACTTACCTGCAAGAGTAGTAATAGTTGGAGATATGTACAGATATAATAGAAAAATTCTAGGATATCAGGAAGAAATACCTATTATGGAATATAAACAAATGAGTGGAAGAGCTGGAAGGCCTGGGTATGACGATTACGGTGAATCTTTGATTGTTCTAAGAAACAAGAGAGATATAGAAAAGATATTTGAAAAATATATCTTATCTGATCCTGAGCCTATAGAGTCAAGGCTTGGGAACGAATCATCGTTTTATACGTTTTTACTAGGAATACTCTCCACAGAAGGAGGATTAAATAAGAACGAAATATATGATTATTCACATCAAACTTTATTAGATAGAGAAATAGTAGATGATTACTTAGAAAAAGGTATTTCTTGGCTAAATGAAAATGATTTTATTGAAGAAAGAGATGAAAAATTTAGATTAACTAAATTTGGAAGAAAAGTCTCTGATCTCTATGTAAATCCATTCACTGCAAAAACTATAAGAGACTATCTATCTAGAGCCGAAACTAGTTGCGAACTAGCTTATTTCCATTTACTTGCTTATACTCCAGATGGACCATCAATTGGAGTAAGTAGAGCTGAACAAGATCAGTTAATAGACGAAGCTTATTGCCCATTATTTATAGATGAACCTGATGATGAAGACGAGCTATATGAATATTTATCTGCATTGAAAGTAGCATTAATAGTTAAAGATTGGATAGATGAAGTAGATGAAGACATAATTTTAGAACGATATTCAATAGGATCAGGAGATCTAAGGTCTATAGTGGAAACTATGGACTGGTTAACGTATAGTGGTTCCCATATAGCGGGCGTAATTGAGGCTACTGAGCATTCCAGAAAATTGGAAATACTTAATAAGAGAGTTAAAGACGGCGTAAAAGAAGATTTAATACCTTTAGTACAAATTTCTGGTGTAGGAAGGAAAAGAGCGAGATTATTATATAATAATAAAATAACTACTCCAGAAGATATAGTCATGAATCCAGAAAAAGTTAAGGCATTACTTGGTCAGAAAATAGGTGAAAAAATTGCAAAAGAAGCTGCAAAGCTTATTGCTGGATTACATTAATGGAAAAAGAGAATTTGAAGGAGACGAAGATGAATTACAAAAACTGAGCCTATTACTTTTAGCTATTGGTGTAAAAAGTGAAATTAAAAATAAAAAACTTATAGTATTATAATGGAATATTTCCATGTTTTTTAGGATATCTGTATTCTCTCTTATTTTTAAGCATGGATAAAGCGTTAACAATTATCCTTCTGGTATCTTTAGGCTCTATTACATCATCTATAAGACCTTTTTCTGCAGCCCAGTATGGGTTGGCGAACAGTTTCTTATATTCGGCTATTTTTTGTTTCAGGAACTCATCAGGATTTTGAGAATTTTGAATATCTCTCTTATATAATATTCTTACTGCTCCTTCAGGACCAGTAACAGCTATTTCTGCAGTAGGCCAAGCGTAAACCAAATCTGCACCTAAATTCTTTATGCTCATTGCTATATGTGCACCTCCATAAGACTTTCTTATAATAACTGAAATTTTTGGTACAGTAGCTTCAGAAAATGCATATAACATTTTAGCCCCATGCCTTATTATTCCCTTATATTCTTGTTCTGTTCCAGGGATATAGCCAGGAGTATCAACTAAACTAAGTAGAGGAATATTAAACGCATCACAAAATCTGATAAATCTAGCAGCTTTATCTGCCGCATCTATATCTATAGCTGCACCTAGTGTATTGGAATTATTAGCAACTATACCTATTACATTTCCAGCAACTCTAGCAAATCCTACTACAATATTCTGAGCCCAATGTCTATGAACCTCCATAAATTCTCCATTATCTACAATCCTGTATATTACCTCTCTCATATCAAAAGGTTTAGCTGAATCTGTGGGTACAATACTTTCAACGTCTTTAGTTTCCCTATCTGAAGGATCTCCAGTATCCATATAGGGCGGATCTTCCATGTTATTAGAAGGAAGATAAGACAGTAATCGCTTAGCTATACTTATAGCGTCTTGTTCATTTTCGGCTAAGAAATGAACAACCCCAGATTTAGTAGCATGAACTACAGCTCCTCCTAAATCTTGAAATGTTACTTCTTCTCCTAAAACTACTTTAGTTATTTCTGGACCAGTTACAAACATGTAATAAGCATCTCCTTTAATCATTATAATAAAATCAGTAAGTGCTGGAGAATATACAGCACCACCAGCTGCTGGGCCGGCCATTATAGTAATCTGTGGAATAACTCCTGAAGCCAATGTGTTCATCTTGAATACTGTAGCATATCCTTCTAATGCTATAGCACCTTCTTGAATTCTTGCACCACCAGAATCATTAATGCCTATTACCGGAGCTCCCACCTTTAGAGCTAGTTCATAAACTTTACCAATTTTGTTTGCGTGCGTTTCACCTAGAGTACCTCCTAATTCTGTAAAATCCTGAGAAAAAGCAAATACTGTCCTTCCTTCTATTTTTCCCCAACCAGTAACTACTCCATCACCATAAAACTTGTTTTTATCAAGTCCGAATTCTGTAGCCCTTGTAGTTGCTAATGGCATAATTTCATTAAAAGAACCTTCGTCAAACAATAAGGCTAATCTTTCTCGAGCAGTTAATTTACCTTTATCGTGCTGTGCTTTAATTTTGTCTTCTCCACCCCCTTGAAAAGCTTTAGCTTTTATTTCCCTTAACTGAGCTATTATTTTATCCATATCTGATTTTTCAGAAGTTATAGCCATATATACTCACATATATATTAGTTATCTACCTTATAAAATTTTTATTGTATAAACTTTAGAAAAAAGTATAGTGAAAAAATTTATTTAATTATAAGTAGAGTATCTCCTTTCTTTACTCCTTGTCCAGGTTTTACAATAATTTTCTCTACTATTCCTGCTATTGGCGCGGAAATAATTGTCTCAGATTTCATAGCTTCAACAGAAAGCAAAGGTTGGCCTTTATTTACTGCATCGCCTTCATTAACCCTAATCGTAACTATTCTGCCTTGTAATGGTGATATTACTTCACCTTCCTTTCCTTTGATCATTTCTTCTATTGACTCGCCTTCTTTTGAAGGAAGTTCTGTAAGCCTTTCTAATCTAAATACGCTAGCGTTATCTAAGAGTATATAGCCATTGTCTATGAATGCTCTATGAACTTTTCCATTAACTTTGAATAGATATTCATTTTCTCTTGTACCTTTTCCCAGATATTCTATTTCAAATTCATTATTCTCTGTTTTTATCTTATCTTTATCACCTTTACTATCTATAGCCATTATATAGGTATCTCCAGTATCTGCGTATGCCCTATATAGTTTCATTACCACATCACCCTCGTAGAAGATTGCGTTATTATACCGTAAGTCTTCCAACCAGACTTACTTTGGGCTTTACCTTTGTTATCAGTGCTGCTTGTTCTCAAAAGTCCTCTACTCTGAATTTCTGCAGCTATGGCTGCTTTTATCTCCTCTTGTTCTCTCAAATATTTTACAAATTGATCAGTTTTTTGTGAAATATACGAAGTACTGAATTTTCCTTCTTGAAAATCTGGATCTTGCATTATCCATTTATAAAGCTCTATAGTAGTTTTTATTCCTCCTATTTTATAGTCAGCTAACGCTCTTATTCCGGCTTGTATAGCATATTCTCTACTTTCCCCATAAACTATTAATTTAGATACTAGGGAATCGTAATATGGAGGAACGTAGCTACCAGATTCTATTCCACTATCTACTCTAACGCCAGGCCCTGTAGGCTCCCTATAATATGTTACAAATCCGGAACTTCCAGTAAAATTATTTAAAGCGTCTTCTGCATTTATTCTATATTCTATTGCTGTTCCTCTAACTCTCTTGTTTAGATCCTCTTGGCTAAAAGGCAGATGCTCTCCTGCAGCAAGTTTTATCTGCAGTTTTACCAAATCTATCCTAAATATAAGCTCTGTGGTAGGATGTTCAACTTGTAATCTCTTATTGAGTTCTAAAAAGTAGAAATCTCTAGAAACGTCCGAAAAAGCAGTTTCAAATGTACCTAATGTAAAATAGTTTATCAATTTCCCAAATTTTATGATTGGCTCAAACATAGATTCTCTTTCTTCCATTTTAAGAGCAGGAGATGGCGCTTCCTCTATTAGTTTTTGATTTCTCCTCTGAATAGTACATTCTCTTTCCCAAGCTACTACATAATTACCATATTTATCTCCTATTAATTGAAATTCTATATGCCTAGGATTTACAGCGTATTTTTCTATAAATAAGTCTGCTTTTCCAAAGGCTTGATAAGCTAATCTTTTATTTCTTTCCCAAACGTCCATTAATTGATCCTGATTATCTACTCTTGTTATACCTACACCTCCACCTCCGCTAGCAGCCTTAACCATTATTGGGTATCCTATTTTTTCAGCTAACTTTAACGCTTCGTCTATAGAGGTAACAGGGCCGTCTGATCCAGGAGCTGTAGGAACTCCTGCCATATTTGCTAATCTTTTTCCATCTAGTTTATCCTTTATTTTTCTCATGACCTCGGATGAAGGACCGATAAACGTTATGCCAGCTTTTTCTACTGCTTCTGCGAATTCTGCATTCTCTGATAAAAATCCGTATCCAGGATGAATTGCGTCAACATGAGCTTTTTCAGCAGCGTCTATTATATGTTCAATATTAAGATAGCTATCTAACGCAGGAGCCTTACCAATATAATAAGCTTCATCAGCATATTTTGTATGAACGGCGTATTTATCTGCCTCAGAATATACTGCAATTGCAGTCATTCCCATTTCTTTTATCGCCTTAAGCACTCTGGTAGCTATTTCTCCTCTGTTCGCAACTAAAACTCTACTAAAAGGCGGCATTTTACCCCATATATTATTGCTTTAACTGTTTAAAAGATTTTTACCTTAGAATATTTAAACCTTAAAAAAATAATATTCAGTGTTCGTGATTCTCCTCACCAATCGGATCCCGGATTCCACATCACTAAAAAAGATTATATTAAGCTGCATAAATACCTTCCTCTGCAACGTATTTTTTCCTAGCCAAATCTAACAATTTTCTTGTGAAGAAAATGGAATACATGACTACAATAACTGCAAATATTAATGATAACCATCCTACTAATGCTAGTTGTCCGTTAGCGTCAGCTAAAGCTAATTCCTTCATTAAACCTGTTCTTACTTCAAGATTATAATTATTATATATTTGAGGCCAATATTCACCAATAGCTAAACCTCCCCATGCGCTATTTACAGTACTTGAGAGTCCTGCTATTATATAAGGAAAAGCTGACGGAATAACAACCTTTCTTAGTCTTTGCCAAAATCCCATATTAAGATTATCCATAACTTCCCAATATTCTGACGGCATATTTTTTACTCCTAACCAATAACTATAAAATATATAATAAAATGTGGATATAAATCCTAGAAATAGTACATAAAATTCATCAGTATAGCCTCCAAGAATTTTTGATAAATATGGATACGTTGCACCAAAAAGTAATGGGAAGTATGCTGGAGCAGGAAACGCAGCTATACTCTGAATAATAGGTATGGCAATCCTTTCTGCTTTATGATCTTTGGCTAAAAAATACCCTGAAAATATGGCTATAACAAATGATATGAGAGCTATTATGGCTACACGAATATAATCCATTCCTATTTGAATCAAATCGTCAGGAACAGTGGAGAATAAATAATACCATGTACTAGCTGAAACGTTTTTAACTACTATAAAGGCAGAATATGCAAGAAGAAACAGGAACAAGAATCCTATCCCTGCACCGATTTTTCCCCATGGCATTTTCTTTTTACTTTCCTCTTCATCTATATCTATTGGTCTAGGCCTAGTAACATATTTAGCTAGTTTAGTAAAAGGACCTTTAGCACTACTTAATCTTGCAGAATACCCTACTCTAAATCTTCCTCTCCTCATATTATTCTCTTTAACCTCAGTATCTAAACCATATCTTTGAACTGAAAAAGCTGCAAATTCTCTAAGTAAAAATGTAATACTAGTAGTGAATATTGCTAAAACTAGTAATAAGTACAGTGCGTTAGTGTATTCTCCCATAGCAGTATACTCAGAAATTAGCGTACCTATTCCAAATACTTGATAAGTATGTACCCCTACGCTGAATACCTCGCTTACACTTATGTAAAATAGAGCATCAGCAAAACTGGGAATTAAATTAGCAGCTATTCTAGGAATGGAAAATGGAATATATAATTTTATCATTTTATCTAAAAATCCTAGTTTATAGTTTTCTGATACTTCCAATAGATTTTCTGGAACAGTTTTAAATGCCTGATATATTCCCATCCATATATTCCATACTACTGCCGTGAAAACAAGGAATAATACAGCAAGTTCTACCCCTAAAGAACCACCTATTTCGAAAACAAAGAAAATCAAAACTACTGGGAAAAACGTTATCACTGGAACTGATTCTAAAACCTCCGAGATTGATATGTATATATTCTCAAATATTCTATTTTTTATTGCTATATACCCTAACAACCATCCAGTAACTATAGAAGCCCCTATTGTTATAAAAACCCTTGCCAATGTTGCTAATGTAGCTAGGATCGCTAGTCCTAAATCAAACATTTGCTTCACCACCATTTAATTTAGATTTAGTGGTAACTGGTGTAAGCAATCTATAGAGATTATCAAGCAATTCTTGAAACTTTTCACTCTTAGGATTTCTAGGTCTTTCTATGTCTATTTTTACCTCTCCTACCACATTAGCAGGCCTATCATTCAAAACATAAACTCTGTCAGCTAATTCTATAACTTCTGTTAAATTATGAGATACAAGAACTGCTGATCTCAAAGATGTTTGATCGTTAAATAACATACCATAAACTTCTTGCCTAAGGCCTTCTGCAGTTAATTCGTCTAAATGTGAAAACGGTTCATCCATCAAAAGAACCAAAGGATCTGCCGCTAGTGCCCTAGCTATTGCAACTCTTTGTCTCATTCCTCCACTCATTTGTTTCGGATAAAAGTCTTCAAATCCTTGTAAGCCAACTATCTCTAGCATTTTTTTAGCTATTTTATTCTCTTCGTCTTTATTCAATTTTCTATATTGAAGACCTAATTTTACGTTATCTAAAGCAGTTAACCAAGGAAAAGTAGCAATTGATTGATGAATCAAAGAAATCTTCGGAGTTGGAGAGACAATTTTTTTGCCCAAAAGTCTAACCTCACCCTCTGTAGGTTTTATAAAACCGCCAAGGATTCTTAGCAAAGTGGATTTACCTATACCAGAAGGACCCACAATTGCAACCAGCTCATTTTCTCCAGCATATATATTTACGCCCTTGAAAACTTCATAACCGTTAGGATACTTATAAGCTAGATTTATCCCTTCTAGGATTCTTCCATCTGTATTCCCCGTTTTTCATCACAAATAATTTCTTAAAAGCTTTTCCTCAATTAAATATATGCAAAATTCCTCAGAAAAAATTTTTATTGTTAAGCCTGAATATTCAGCACGTAAAGTATCTTCTGGGGCCGTAGATGTACTTTCAACACCGATGATGATTGCATTTATGGAAGATGTATCGTTTAATTTAGCTAAGAATGTGACAAAGGAAGGAGAAACTACTGTAGGAATTCATGTGGATGTTAAACATCTAAATCCAGTACCTATAGGTGCCGAAATTAAGGTTAGATCGGAATTAATCAAGATAGATGGAAAAAGATTGGTATTTAGTGTAGAAGCATATTGGAGAAATACCAAAATAGGTGAAGGAATACATGAAAGATATATAGTAAATGAAAATGAGTTTATGAAAAAGATTCAGAATTTACAATAAATTTCTCTCCACTCTTTATAATATATTTCATCTTATATAGTTTTGATGCGACATCTATCCCGTATTCTCTAGCAATTTCTCTAAGTGTAAACTCTTTATTATAATATTTTTCTAACGCTCTCTTCATTTCAAATAACGAAGGATCATTAGAGTAATATTTCCTACAAATCCCTTCTGCACTGTACCCTTTTTCTTTAAGAATAGCTTTTATCTTTGGTATACCTGCTTTTATACAAAAATCTACTGAATCCTTTATTTTAATATCTTTTAATTCCATTACTGTATTTCTATCTAATCCTAATTCTGCTATCTTTGATAGCTCATATGGAACACCATATTTTACTGACATGTAAAGCTTGAACGCTTCGTCATACTTTCTATTTAAAGCTTTTAATACTCTATATAAAGCAAATGATATCCAACGAGCGTTAGCTATTATTTCTTCTAAATCTTTTGCCGAAAGTTCTGGACATACAGTAGATATATTTTCACCCTGAGACCATTTTTTCAATAGTTCCTTTCCTAGTTTACATCTTCTCATAGATTGAAGGACAACACTCGAACTAGATACTATGTCTAATACGTCAAAGTTTTCTTCATTTAAAGGGAAACCATTTAGTGAATCAATGTCTATATAGCTCCTCGAGACAGCTTTACCTAAAGCGGTTAGGAAAATTCCCCTGCTTATTCTTATTAATTTAGTATCACTTAATTTATGTAAAATACTGGAAAAATCATCCTTATCCATATTCTTAAATTTTAAGCTCCCCATAAGGATCTTATGAATTTCATCGTCATCAAGACCTTCTGCCCAAGATATTACACCTATTGAAAGATTTTCTGGCTTATAATTAACTAATTTACTCTGATATACATTAGTAAAATATTTACTTCTTAATTCGTCGGCATTTCTCATTGACGTTGCTATTATTATGCTTAATCCTTCTTTATCATAAATAGGCCTTCCTGCCCTACCTGCCATCTGCTTAAATTCCATCAAATCGAGATCTCTCCATCCCTTGAATTCTCCTCTTTCATCGACTTGAGGTAAAGAAGTATCATAAAATATCGTAGCATAAACAGGCAGGTTTACTCCTTGTCCCAATGCAGTAGTAGCTACAACGAAATTTATTTCTCCTTTCTTTAGAGCCTCCATCACAGCCTTCCTATCTTCAAACGAAAGACCACTATGATAATTTTCTACCTTAAATCCAAATTTAGATAATACAGAACTTAATTGCTCCGTAGATCTTCTACTCTTTACGAAGATTAATGCGTTTTTGTTTTGATTCCTTATATATTCCAATACGGAAGCTAAGATTTGTAACTTTATTTGCCTTATTCCTTCAAAAGTATTTAAAGGAATATCAAAATTGTTGTCATAACATCTTAGTACATATGGATAAGCAATACATTCGTGAAGAGGAACGCTTCTCTTTTCGTATGATATTACGTCTGCGTTTAACCATTCTGCATAATCCTTTATATTAGGCAAAGTAGCACTCAAAGAAATAGTAGGTACAGAATTATTCTTACTCCATAAAACAATATTTTCTATTGCAATACCTCTATCTGTTTCTACATTATGAACCTCGTCTATTACTACAACGCTAACATTTGAAAGCCATTTGTAGTTATGCCTAATTGCGCTGTCAAACTTCTCATATGTAGTAAGAAGAACGTCCGATTCAAAAGAGCCTAAATCGTCCTCATAGACATCTGAATCTATATATCTTGATTTTCTTTTTTGCCTAACGTCCTCATATACTTCTTTTGCTAGAGCTTTTAGAGGAGATACATAAACAGCTATTTTTTCTCTATTCTCCAAAACATATTTTGCCAAAAAAGTCTTACCTGAACCTGTAGGTGCTGAAAGTAAGTAATTATTATCTGGATCCTTATCATATTTCTCTAAAAACAATGACTGTAATTCATTCAACGCAATCTATATTGATAAAAGTAAAATAAAAAGGCTATTATGATTATCTTATAATCTAAGATATATCCAACCTTCAGACTGTTTCCTTACTATTTCTCCTACGCCTGCAGTAACTATTTTTATTCCTTCAATTAATTGCTCATCTTTTATTCCTAAAGCAGTCATACTATTTCTACAGCCTACCACAGCCACGTTATTTTTAAATAGTTCGTTTATTGTATTTTCATTTTCGTTACCTTTGATAAGAGATCTTATAGCATCCTGATGAAATACGACTTCTATTTCAGCATCTTTTATATCGTTTCGTAAGTTCAGTACTGATTTCATAGCTTGTAAGGCTCTTGAATTATCTGAAACTTGTACTACTACTTTCATATGCTACTTTAACGGTGTTTTAATAAAACATTAACTCTATTTAAATAATGACTAAAATTAAAGAAGATTTTTCCTTACATGGAATTTTCCATTTATGTAAAAGCATTATTTTATCTGAACAAGGGGTTCAAAGGGGGCGGAAGACTCCATCCGTAAGGGTGGAGATGGATAGCCTCCTTTGTGGTTACATTTAAATACGTATTTTTCAAATATTCTATTAATGGCAGTCACTGACGGAGTAAGCGTCACTGAGACGCCTTGGTTAAAGCGAGGGTCTATGTGGTACGCCTCTGCTCCATTCAACAGTCCCATATTGGGATACTGTGGGTTCACATTAGTGCTCGGGGTCGGAACGACCCTTAGTGCCTGTGGAGCTGAGACCTCTACCTTTGGCAAGCCTCGGCTTTGAAGCAGGAAGCCACGTCCGTTAGGGCGTGGCAGTTCACCTTAATGAAGCTAAAGGGATATGGAAGACTTCTAGCATTGGCATAGCTTTGAAATAGGAAGCTACATTAGTAAGACGGTGTAGTTTACATTTCATATAACCAGCAAGCTACCTTATTCCCTCCCTTTATAAAAAATGGAGGTTCTTGTAATGCGCATTTCCTAAATAGAAGTTTATCATTTTTTGCTGCATAGCAATAATCATGGAAAGGACAACCTTTATCACTTGGCTTACCTACTTCTACAACATCAATTTTTTCAAATTTTTTACCTATAGTTATTACAGATTTTTGCATAGTTTGAGAATAAGGATGATATAATTCTTTTCTTCCTTCTTCTAAAACTCTCCCACCGTATATAACATAAATCTTAGAACATATTTCAGAATATTCTGCAGAACTCATAAATAGGAGGAGAGTAGAATTAAGCATCTTGGCCGCTTTAATTAAGTATTTTAATGCAAGATACTTAGCTTGTTCTTCTATTAATTCCAAAAAATCTTCACTTATTATAAGCTTTGTTTTTCCGAAAAATACTGATGATAAATAAACCTTAAATACTTCAAATTCTTCGAGGCTATTCATTTCAGTATCATTAAGATTTAGAAAATTCATTATGACTTCGTAATTTCCTGAATATCTCTTAGAAAAAAGTTTGAGAATTTGACTAACAAAAACCTTTGGTCTTTCAAGATTTCTAGGAATAAGCCTTATATTTGAAGGAGAAATTTTCTCTATTCCATTAAAATAACTTACTTCACCAGAAAATCTTTTTCGTCCAAGTAAAACGTCTACTAAATCTGACTTATCCTTGTCCCAATCACCAAGAATGCATGTAATACCGTCTATAGCTAACGTTATACCATGAATATTTTCTGTAGTAAGATTCTTTACGAATATCATGTCTCCCACGGATAAAGAAAACATTTAACTTTGTTATTTCCTACCTTAACTTCTTCTGGTTTATTGCTCTTGCATTTATAACTTGAAAATGCACAATTTTCGCTATATACACAACCATTTCCTATAATATTCCTTTCTCTTATATTCCCAGAAATTAAATCAGTTGTGTATGGATGATAATGATCATATAATACGTCACTACCTTCTTCCACTTTTTCTCCTTTATATATTACAATAACATAGTCGGCAAGCCTAGATATTACGGCAGGATCGTTATCAAGAATTATGAAACTAGACTTTACTATCTGCATTAAATCTATTAAAGAATTAATTATAATAGCTCTCCCATTATCATTAAGACCAAACTCTATGTCATCTACTATTATATACTTAGGTTCCATAAAAGATGCTAACGCTATTGAAATTTTCTTAGCTTCTAATGGTGAAAGTTGAAGAGGATGTCTGTATACCAGATCTTCTTTTGCTCCAAGAATTTTTAGATATTCCTTAGCGATCTCTTCTGAAAAATGAAAATCTCCAAAATTATGTGATATGGCTATTTCAGCGAAGTGGGAAGCCACATTATAGATAGGATTAAACATAGAGTAAGGATCATAAAAAACTGCAGATATTTTACTCCATCGTATTGCATTCATTTCTTCTTCTGATAATGAAAATATATCAACTCCATCAAGTATTATACTTCCAGATATCTTGTTTTTCAGCCTTAAAGTAAGATATATTAGGTCCTCCTTACCGCTATCTCTTTGACCTAGAACTCCTAGATACATATTGTCGGAAATTTCTGCATCAAAACACCTTAATTTTTCTGAAGTTATACAATTATATTTTAGCATTATCTCACCTTAAAGAATCTGAAATAATATAAAGAATGACTATTACTATCCCCCTAAATACAGCTGGAATAAGGAATAGCCACCAGTCTGGTAATAATCTGGAAGTATTAAGTAGAGTGGTTAAAGTAGGATAACTAGGATCCCCTACTCCTGCTATAACACCCATTGCAGTATATGTAGATATTCCGTCTATAATAGCTGGAATAAAAAATTTCTTAGTTAAAGATGACAATGATGGCCAATATTGGGAAATAGATAACCTAAATGAAAGCTTACCTACAATTCTTGATAAAAGAGGCATTGATGTAGAAAAATAAAGATTTTCACTTATTTGCCTTGCATAATTGGACCATCCAGTAAGAGCAATTATAATCGCAGTTAAGAAAAAATTAGCTCTCAAAAATGTCCCTTCTGGAATTCCATAAAATAAAGCTATAGCTAAAAGAAAAGGTATTCTAGGAATTATTGTCAATGCGTCCAAGAACCTAACCATTATAACTCTAGTTCTACTACCTATAGTGGAAAAAACACCATATGTAGCAGCTAATAATATTTCTATAATGCCTACTACTGTTCCAAAAATGAAAGTGTTAATAATTGCTATTGCATTTACATTTATCATATTTTGTCCATTAATATACGTTCCAAGAGGAAATTCTAGATTTGGAGAAGTCAATGGTGAACCTTGCGGAAGTTTGTAGAAGGAAAAAAATAAGGAAAATAGTATTATAAAAACTAAAATTATGACAGATACTTTCATCTTCTCACCCTTGGATCAACTATTCCGTAAATAACGTCTGCAATGAAATTTGAAATAAGAACTATAGTCGAGTATATTAATAAGATTCCTTCAACTACTCTAATATCTCCAGAATCCACGCTAAATCTTAATAGGTATCCTAAACCAGGCCAAAAAAATATAGCTTCAATTAAAAACTCTGCTATCAACATTTCTATAAAAGCCGAGGATATTGTAGACAAAGTTACTACCATAAGATTCCCTACAACGTGACGATAGACTATTATGTCCTTACTTAAACCTTTTGCTTTGTTGATATCTGAAGTAGAACCAACTGTATATATTATTCTATTAGCAAATATTCCGATATAAGGAAAGAATAGTGATAATAAAGGAAGTATTATATAAAAAATTAGATGACCCTTCGGAGATCCTATAGGTAAAATTCCAAGATAATAATGAAAGGTATAGAGTAACGCTATGCCAATAACCCACGACGCTAAAGCGTTTCCAATATATTTCCATTTTTGTATTAAAGTTAGTAAAAATCCGCTACTGCCAATAGATCTCATTACTAGAAAAGCGCTTAAATAAACAGTTAAGGAAAACGCTATTCCGCTTAAAAGACTTGTATAAGAAAGTGAGGTAAGAAGCAAAGAATCTACGCTTATTCCAAGTTTACTTAATCCCTCATTAAATGTTAATAGGTCTATAATATCCTTAACAGGATTTATTCCTTGAATAATCTCTAAAAAATAAACCACTACTGAAACTATAGATATAGATATTACAAGGCTTGAAAATCTTTTCAAGATATAGCGTGATAGGGACCCTTCAACTGCATAACCTTTAGAAAGTTCGCCTAATACTCTTTCTTGCATTAAAAGAATAGAGCTTCTGAACCCAAAAGCTGTACCTATAAATATTAGAAATAATCCTAGAATTGACAAAATAGCATATGGTTGAATATATCCATACACTGAAAATACATAAAAACTTGACTTATTTAAATAAATGTCATGTACTCCAGTGATGTTTATTTCCTTATTAGGAAGAAATATAGTAGAATTTGGAAATCCTTTACTTAGAACTGACCAATATTGATATCTCCAGTTTTGCGGAGGATAGGCAATGCTACCATTGCCATAACTTATATCTTGATAAAATACAGTTATCGTAGAAATATATGATAGAACAATACCTATTAATAATGATAAAATAGAAAAAAATAGAAGACCGTATTTCATGGCTTAGCTATTGAAGATCTTTAGATTAAAAAAGTTTTATTTTAGTTTTTTAGATTCCAACAGTCTTAAATGAAATATTCTTTATTAGATCTATTCCAACAGTAAATAAGAATGTTATTGCTAAAACTTCTAGAATATAAAATAGCGGTAGAGGAGTAACGAAAATCCCTAACAATGAGATAAGAGTAATAAATATTATATCTGCTATACTTGAAGTCAGCAAAAATTTACTTGGCATAGAAGCCCACATACTTCTTCTTTCCCTAACCATATATACGGTAAATTGACCACTAAATACTAACATATCGAAAATGAATGTATGAATTTCGTTTATTGATAATCCTTGATACAGCGAAACCCATAAAGCGAAAAATGACTCAACTACTACAAGAAAAGCTAAAATCAATGATGCTATAATTAATTTTTTGGCACTCCATCTTTCTGGATGTTGTGAATATCTTACATTATCAGTAGCTATAGACATAGTAACGAAATCGTTAGCAAACAATAATAATATTATATCAAAGGGAGTAGTTACAAAGAATCTCACTATAAAGAAAGATAATGTTAGAAATAATACAACTTGTAATGTTTTAATTATTTTATTTATTGTATATGTTAACATCCTTTGATAAATTTTTCTTCCAGTTTTTATAGATTCTACTATATCTGTAAGTCCCTCATGTGTTAATACCATACTTGCAGACGCTTTTGCCACATCTGTAGCGTTAGCCACAGCTATCCCTACTTCAGCTTGTTTTAGTGCAGGAGCATCATTTACTCCGTCACCCGTCATTCCTACGTAATGTCCTGCTTTTTGTAAAGTTTTAACTATGAAATATTTATCCTCTGGATAAACTTCAGAAAATACATTACATTCCTCTATTTTCTTTACTTTTTCATGTTCATCTGGAATTTCTTTTATATCATTTATATTGCATATAGTATCTCCTATATCAACCTCTTTGGCTATTTCTTTTGCAATAAGTTTAGTATCTCCAGTTACCATCTTCGGTTTTACTCCCAAGGCCTTAATCTCTTGAATAAAGCTTTTACTATCTGGTCTAGGTCTATCATAGAGTGGAAGAATACCTACTACTTTTAGTTTACCTTCTTTATCTCCTATTGCAACAGATATTGTCCTAAAACCTCTAGACGATAAATCTTCCAAAGTCTTATTATAATCTCCAATATTATTTAGCTCGGCCATGGATGCTATAACTTGCGGTGCACCTTTAACTACTCTTAATATTTTACCATTATAATTTACTATAGCCTCAGTTCTTTTTATGGAAGGATCAAATGGTTTAAAACTTATTTTCTCAAAATTCTCTGGATTTATTTTATTTTCTCGTAGACATGTTATAACTGCGTTATCTATAGGATCTTGACTTGCCTCATCAGAAGCCATATATGCATATTTTACAACCTCGTCTTTACTAAAACCCTGCATAGGAATAGGGTCTCCTACTCTCATTCTATTTTCGGTTATTGTACCAGTTTTATCTAAATTTAAGACATCCATTGAAGCAGCGTCCTCTGAGGCCGTTAGCCTAGTAACTAATATACCCTTTTTTGATAATTCAACAGCTCCAAGTGCCATGGCTATTGTAAAGGTTGCGGGTAAAGCTACAGGTATGGATGCTATCAATACTATTAATGAAAATGGTAATACGTCTGAAATACTTATTCCTGATATTATTGAAAATACCGTTAATGCTATTACAAGAACTACATCGATAATTATTAAATATTTCACTATATTTAAAATAAGTTTTTCCAAATGAGATTCCGCCTTAGCTGACTGAACTAACTCAGTAGTCTTTCCAAAATATGTCTTAGCTCCAGTTAAAATCACTACTCCAGTAGCTTCGCCTCTTTTTATTATAGACCCAGAATAAGCTACGTTACCCACTGTTTTTGAAACTGGCATTGATTCTCCTGTGAGAGCAGATTGATCTACTGATACTTTACCATCAAAAATTTTCACATCAGCAGGAACTATATCTCCTAATCTTACATGAATTACATCTCCTGGCACTAAATATCGCGCTGGTATAACTTCCCACTTTCCATTCCTTAGTACCCTAGCTTTAACGTTCAACTTCTGTTTTAAGAGTTCTACAGCATTTTCCGCTCTATTTTCTTGAACAAAACTAACTATTGCATTAAAAACTAATAAAAATGCTATAATATACATATCCAAATATTTTCCCAATACATATGTTAATACTATTGCAGCTTCTAACATCCATGGAACTGGAGCCCAAAATTTCTTAAGAAATTTTATTACTGGACTTTCTTTTTTCTCTTTTATTTCATTGTAACCGTAAGTCTGTAACCTGTTTTTAGCTTCTTCCTCAGATAGCCCATTTTTTGACGTGGATAGTTCTTTCAATATATCCTCTATAGAAGCCTTTTCATAATCAGTCATAGATATTATATAAAAAAATGGGAATTTAAACATTAACAGACTCTATTATTCTTTCCAATGCATGTTCGGCACCTAATTTAAAGTGCTCGAAATTTCTTTTTTCAAAAGGTTTTAAAATGATTGATTCTGAAACTTTCCAAAAAGAGTAAATTTCACTTTCCTTAACTCCTACCTCATTAAAACCTTTTATTATACCTTTAGTAAATTCTATTTTCATGATCTTATTATCATCATCTACAAAAATACGTACATAGGAAGTTGAAGGAAAGGCAAACCTAACCTTGCCTTCATAATGATCTCCAACCTTTTGAACATCTAACCTTGATATTCCCTTCCAATACTTAGGAATTGAAACAACATCGCTTGCTACTTTCCATACTGCTTCAGGATTCTTTATTTCTCTTGAAACTCTAAATTCGATCATAATACAATTTAATTATACCTAGATTTTAAATCTTGACGTCAAATTCCTGTAATCAGGTATAATAGAACCTTTTCTTATTTTTGTTTTTGAATATTTATAGAATTGATTATCTAAATATTCTGAATTCTTCTCATCAATAGATTCAATCATTCTTTCTAAACTAGTTTTCATATAGTTAAAGTATGAAAGATCCTCTTTTATTGGAAGATCTTGATCAGAATGATAAAAAGGTATTAAATCATCATTATAAAGTACCATTCCAGGGTACCCTTCGGCGACATACGGAAAATGATCTGAAAATGGAGAAGGCATTTCTATTCTTTTTAGTCTAAAAAATTTAGAAAATTCCCATAAGTCTGGTGTAGCAGAAAAAACTACTCTATTTGGAAAAAGAGCATCAAGCGAAATCATTACAAAAGTTTTATCCTTAGGTTGTTGTAATGATCCAGTACAACACTTAGGACCTTCCTCAGATGAGAAGAAAACTAATTTAAATCCATGATTCTTTAGATTAGGTCTTAAGGATAATGCTAACGCTATACTAAAGAGATTGTCATGAAAGCCTGAAAGCCAATGATCTACATGAGCTCCTATCACGATAAAATCATTACCATCTTTCCTTATAGTTTCCAAATTATACGAAGTGGCGTCTTCTAGCTTACCTTCACCGCATATTTCGACATATCCTTCCATTTTATTCTTTATAAAGAAAGAAACGGGCTTATTCTTAGATAAGGAAATGCGTCGCAATTTATTATCTACTACTAATAATCCTTCTGTTTCTGGCTGAGACAAACTAAAAGGATGAGAAGGCATATCTATTATAGTTATTTCTCTTCCAATTTTACCTTTAATACATCCAGACGTATAAGGAAGGAGGCTGGCTTCAATTCTCTTGTTATTTACATATACGTCTTCCCTTTCTATTTTCCAGAATTTAGTCCTAACAACATTTTTTCTGAAATTATCAAGGTTTCCTTCAATTATTTCCAAGATTTTCTTCTCAATATTCCCTCCATGTATTGCCTCTCCAAGTTTCATGAGATCTTCTGCAAAACCAATATCCATAAATTAAATCATGGAAATTAGCTTATTTGTTTTGCCAGCTCTCTATATATTTCTCGTAATATTTTACAGCCTTTCTTAAATTCTCTATTTCATTCTCATGCAATGATAGCTCAGCGTATGCTCTAGCTAAAAATAGTTTATTATCAATCTTTTTAGCAATTTCTATAGCTCTTTTAAGAAAATCTAAAATATTTGTTCTCTTATACATTTCAAATAAAAGCTGTAAAGTTTCAGCGCTTTCTCCTTTTCCACTTTCTTCCAATTTTTGTATAGCCTCATAAATAAGCTCAGGCTTTTTAGAAGAGAGTGCAAAGAGAGCCTTAGCTTCTCCGCTTACATCTCCAATTTTCCTAAATATTTCCAAAGATTCCTCTAGATCAGATATCTCGTCTGAAGATAAGAGAGCCTCAGCTAATAATTTATCGTTTTTTAAGACCTTGGCTATGTCAATAGCCTTTTTATAAAGATCTTTTTCCCCGCTTCTTGAAAGCAAAATATAGACTAATGCTAAATCTTCGTTAGGCTCATCATAACTTTCAAGAATACTTCTAGCCTCATTTAGATATTTACCTCCTCTAACTATGCATACTTTAGCTAATAATCTATTAGCATGAGCTCTTACAGAAGTTCTTAAAGATACTACTTGCTTCAAGATTTCGTACGTTTCTACATAATTTTTCTTTTTAAAGAAGCATAGAGCTTTATTGAATAATATTACTCCTTTGCTTTCATCGTCTTTAGCTAACTTGTAAGCTTGATCAAAGTATTCTAATGCTTTATCTGGATCTTCTTTATCAAGATAACATAAACCTAATAGATTAAGACTGTTAAGATCCTTTTTTAAAGAATTTAAAATTTTAATTGAAGAATCCAAATATTCTACATTACCAGATTTTTTAAACTTGTCATAAAGGAACTTTGCCTCGTCTAAAGTATTCCTTTTCACAAAATGTTATTTTGATTCAATAACAAATAACTCTTTTAGTTGATTTTTAACATGCTAACTGAAAATTCCTTAATATAGATATACTTGGAAAACAATGATTATTATACTATTTTCTTAAACTAGTGAACAACCCCGCCCTTACTGGTTGACCCCTTGACTGAAGCAAAGTCTTCGATCGGGGGCGTGACAAACCCCTACCATCGGACTGAACATTGTGATAATATGCACGGATATAGGTGTGATAAAGAGGTAGGGATCCTAGGAATAGACATATCAAAAGATCATGTGACGAGTGAGGGGAGGGTCTACACAACAAGAAGGGTTATGAAGAAATACTAAAAGTGAAACTAAACACAATAGTGGTCGAACCGACAGGAGCATCAATAAAACCATGTCAATACTTCAAGGAAAAAGGGATCAAGATACTACAAGTAAGCCAAAACTATGGAAGGAGAAGGACTTGAGAGGAAAACAGATTTTTACTACAAAAACTAATAAACATGGTAAACAAGGCAAAGGAGTACAACTACAACCCATTGAAAGAACTAGTAACACTATACGTCTTCCTAAAAGTTGAAAGTAAAGTACAAGAACAGGGTAAAAAGAGCACTATTCCTAAGTGACGAGGAAAAATAAGCAAGGAAATTGAAGAATTCTCTAAAGGAAACTTCAAAATACAATTATACAACTTGGAACAAAGATCGTACTTGAAGAAATCGAAGTATTATCTAAAGCACTACTGGAAACAAGCGAGAAAATAAAAGAAGTAGAGAAAATGATACAATTACAGTCTGAAAATCACGTTCTATTAACTATACCGGGAATAGGGAAACTTTCTGGATAATAATAGGCATTGTTGGAGACATTAAACGCTTTCCTAACCCTGAGTCCTTCGTATCTGCGGTTTAGACCCAATGAGAGGAGCGGTAAAGCTACTGTAAGGGAATATCGAAGAAGGGTAATAAGTACTTGTGCAGCTTGTTTTCCTCGCTGAGATGAATTACTCTCGTAATCCTACATTACTAGAATTTTTACGAGAACCATAAGGAAAAGTTGAAGGGAAAGAAGTTGTCTGCTTTAGCCAGGAAATTGAGGATAGTTTGGAGTGTTTGGTATAATAATAAGCCTTATGAGCCTAAGTGACCATAAATCGCCACGTGGATTGAAAGGTACACGTGGCAATCTTAGTTGACATTATGCTTGAAGTTCAACCGAAATATTTATTACTGAACGCCCCCGTAAAGTTAAACCGACAGAGATTAAGAGGAGCTCAGTTTTTATTCATTTTGTTTTTAATAAATATTCCGTATGTTAAGCCATCAATCTATTTACTCTCTTATGATAAAAAATATTTCAGACGAAAGCGTAAGAGAAAATGGATACGATTTAAGGATATGCGGAGACAAATATTACGAAGTCACTGGAGAAATAATAATTCCTGACAAAAAGGCTTCTCTTAAAGAACATCAATTTAAGGATTATGCTGAAATGGAACCTCTTAAGACGTATCTTTTTGAAACATGTGAGGAAATAGAAATGCCTAACGATACTGCAGGTTTAATGACACTTAGAAGCACTCTAGCACGTAATGGATTTTTAACACCTCCAACTGTTATTGATGCAGGATATAAGGGAAAAATAACAATAGCCCTAACGTCTTTAAATAAAGCTAAAATAAAAAAAGAATCTAGAGTTATACATTTAATTTTTATAAAATTAGATAAACCTACGGAAATGCTATATAACGGAAGTTATCAAGGAGGTAAGATAATTTAATTTCGTTTTTTATATTAATATAAAATAATACTCTATAGAAGTATCTAGTTATTTACTCCAGAAAATTATATTAAAAAATATAACAACTCTTTAGCATGCAACGAGTAGAAGAAGCTTTTAAGGAGCTTGCTAATAGGTTAACGCTAATATTGCCAGTTCTTATTATAGTAATTTTAGACTTTATGGTAGATTTAGTTATTGAAGTTTTAATTCCCCCTACATTGTTAACCAGGATTGGTATATCCATAATAAACGGAATAGCGTTTTCTTTTGCAATTTCTATGGTATTTTCTGGCTACATGACTACACCAAGTTTATATGAAGAGTGGAGAGATACGTCCAGCAGACTAAACTGTATAATAGAACTAGGAATAATTTTAGGATTTTTCTTTTTTATTTTCTCGTATATTCCCTTTGGATTTTTACTTAATTCCCTAGCATTAGCTTTTCTTTTAGTTTCATTCCCATTCGTATACAAAAGTGGAATAAGAGGTATAAATCAGAGTTTACAATGGCTAACAAGAGCTATAAGTGAAGATGCCTTGTCATTTATAATCATTTATCTATCTGCATTGTTATCTTTCTTTCCAGTTATAGATATATTGTTATTACCTTACGGTACGATACTAGGATATATAGTTTACAGAGAAGTCATTTAAATTTACGGCACAAAATTTTCATAATGAGCAGATTAGAGCAACTTTTAGATGAACTTGATGAAGAGGGCAGACTAAATTGTAGAGAAATTACAAAATTGTTAATAAACGACATAGTAAGAAACTTTGATAACTACTTTAACCAAAAAGAAGTTAATTATGATATTACAATTGATGAGTTAATAATATATTCTTTAGCACACGAATTAAATTTACAACAACTCCTTACAGCTTGTTTTGTAGTTTACATGAAATTGAATACATTACAAATACAAGAACCTTTTTTCAAATTTAATAGAAAGGGAGTTTCTAGTGAAAGAATAAAGTGCCACATAAAAAAACTTATTGAAGAAGAAGTTATTCATAAAAATAAAAGATTCTCATTGACGTATAGGGGTTTATTTATGAGAAAAATTTTAGAATCTAAACTAAGAAATGGTGAAATTGAAAAAATACTTATTGAAATAGAAAAACTGACAACAAATAAAGATTTGAGAGATTTTTGTTATAAAATTTTGAAATTTGAAAACGAAAGAAGTTAGATTATTGATAACATTAATTATTATATATAATATTCTTAACTGTTTTGTAATATTAAGAATAATATTGCAAACTAATCTTAGTGTTACTGTGAGGAATATTCTATGCATACTTTCAGTTTTATGCTTTTTTAGGCTATTTGTATCTATTTTTAAGCTTATGTGATGAAAAACAGTATAATGCTTCTCTGTGCTAAGCAACACAAAGGATAAGTAAAAGATAGTACAAAGAAAACTTACTTTGCTCTATTAGGTGAACTACACGCCCTAACAGACGTGGCTTCCTGCTTCAAAGCCGAGGCTTGCCAAAGGTAGAGGTCTCAGCTCCACAGTGAGGGTCGTTCCGACCCCGATCTTCTCAGGATGTTGAGAGAAGCATTATAGTCACGATCTACAGACCAACCACAATTAGGACAAACAAACATACGTTCTGCTAACGTCAAGTCCCTCCTAACATGTCCGCATTTAGCACAAGTAATTGAAGTAAAAGCAGGATTAACAAAACGAATCTCCTTACCGTACTTCCCAAGTTGATACTCCATGATACTCCTAAGCTCATGAAAAGCGACATCTTGAAGCCTCATCCTCAGCCTTCGAAGAGACTTACCAACAATTTGCTTAACATGAATATCCTCCATGACCAAGACGTCATAATGCTCAGCAAAATACTTCCCGAGTTTCATGTACATGTCCTTCCTAAGATTCTTCAAGTGCTCATAAGCCCTCGCTAGACGAATCTTTGCCTTAAACCAGTTGCGTGACAAGAACTTCTTCCTTGAAAGAGCTTTATGAAGTCTCCTTGTCTTATTGAGCGCCTTCTCGTAAGGCCTCATGTTTGGCACATATTCCCCATCAGAGGTAGTGAGAAGTTTCTCTACACTAACGTCCACAGCAACTACTTTGTTTGTCTTGGGAAGTTGAGGGTACTCTTGGTCAACGACGAAAGTAATGTACAATCTGCCTGATGGTGTTAACTTGACTATGACCCTCTTTACCTTGTCTAGCGGGAAATCCCTATGAACAATAACGTTGAAGATCCCTAGGTTTGACAGCTGAAGCGTTATTACCTTCTTCTTGTTCTTCTTGCTTTTCGTCCTTATTCCTCTTACCCTCAGTATTTTCCAACCTGATTGAGGGTAGACGAGGGAATACCACTTGTGCGCTTTCTTTTGGGTAACGTGCTAACCCATCGAAGAACCTCTGTCTAGCGTCGTAGAACCTGCCTGCGATCTGTTGCAGTGTTTGGGAATATATTTGTTGATACTGTTCATCCTGTTTTCTCAGGTCAAGGGCTAGTTGCCTCAACTCCGTCTTAGTGAGTCCTTTCCCATCTCTTTCATGAAAATACGCATCTGTCCAGCGTAGGGTGTTGTATACTTCTGACGCTAACCTCAATTGGGCTTTTAACGCCCTCAATGTTTGTTCGTCTATGTATGCTCTGAAACGTAACCCTACGTCGGGCATTAATAGGGTATTTGAAAAAGACGTATATAAGCCTTACAAAGGGGGCTCCTACGGCGATTTTCACGAACAACACTCCTAAACAAGAAGACAAGCTTTACAAGGGTGAGACTAAGAAGACTAGGTATAGGAGAGGAGGTGGTGAAGGCCCTCAAGTTGACCCCAATCAAGTAGTTCCTTCGGCTCTTCAAGCCATCGCCTAGCCATGTTAGAGGCAAAGGATATGGAGCCTATCCATCTCCATGGAGTCTTCCGCCTCCTTTGAACCCCTGAATCTGATAAAGATAATAGAATAACTAGGAATTAGCAGTGCGGGGAATGGGATTTGAACCCACGCAGGCCTTCGCCAGTGGAGCCTCAGTCCACCCCCTTTGGCCTAGCTCGGGCATCCCCGCATGATAAAAAATAACAATGATTTAACTAAAAACGTTTTCTATAGTGCGATAAGAAAAGTTATTTAGTAATATATGATGTATTATTCTTGATTATACTTCAAAAATTCATAGAATAATGTCAGCAACTTTTTAACTCCTGCAAAGAATAGATATATTGATCAGGGATGAGTCTTTGACAAATATGTCCTGAATAAGCAGGAATTAAAAACAATTCTAAGGGAGTTGAAAAAATGGAGCGCACCAGCTACGGTCTTACTTTCCTTGTATATACCGCCAGGTAGACCAGTAGCTGATGTTGCTAATATGTTAAGGCAAGAAGCGTCAATTTCTCAGAACATTAAACTGAAACGAACAAGAGACGCAGTAGAATCTGCTATTAGTTCAGCTATAGATAGACTGATGTCCTTTAATAAAGTACCAGATAATGGACTTGCTATATTCTGTGGAGAGAATTTTGATACTGAGGAGTTTAAATGTTATGTCTTCTCTCCTCCAGAAAAAATAACAATTTACTTCTATAGAACTGATAAATATTTCCATACTGAATTTCTTGAAGATATGGTGGAAGAAAGCGAGATTTATGGTCTGATAATTGTTGAAAGAGACCAAGCTACTATAGGTATATTAAGAGGATCTAAAATAGAGGTTTTAGAAGAGGCTGAAGGATTTGTACCTGGTAAACATATGATGGGAGGTCAGTCACAGAGAAGAATTGATAGAATAATTGAAGAAATGTATGACAATTTCCTTAAAGAGACTGGGGAGAAGGTTAATCATTATCTCTTACCTTATCTAGAGGAAGGTAAACTTAAGGGCATATTATTAGGAGGTCCAGGTTACGCTAAGAAAGATTTCTACGATGGTGAATATATTGACTATAGACTGAAAAAATTAATAATGGAACCTTTAGTGGATATAGGAGATCAAGGAGAAGCAGGATTAAGAGAGATGGTAATGAAATCTAGAGAACTGTTAAAGAGCCAGAAATATGTTGAAGTGCAGGATCTAATGGAGGAACTTAAATTCCATCTTGCTAAAGACGATGGTCTAATAATATATGGATTGGAAGAAATAAGAAAAGCTATTGAATTAGGGGCAGTAGACAGTTTAATAGTATATGATGAAGATAATCCAGAATTACAAAAAATTACTCAAGAAGCAGAAAAATATGGTACTAAAGTATATGTTGTTGGCGACGAACTACCAGAAGCAGAATGGGTAAAGAAAACTTTTGGTGGAGCTGTAGGTAAATTAAGGTATAGAATATCGTAAAAAATTATAAGATTTTTCTTCTTTTCATTTCTTCCATTATTTTGCTTAAAGGTATTGGAGGTAAGATACCATAACTATCCTTAAATTCTTTTTCTAATTCTGAAATTTCCATGTGTCCTTTTTCGTCCAATATTTTTTTAGTTAAGTTAATTTCGTCTTCCCAATAATTCCATGGGTACATAAACCACGTCCAATCTGTTACGGTTTCTGCATAAAAATCTGGTTCATACTTGGAAGCAGTTTTTATATGCTGCATAGTAGCTGTTTTAATTTCAGAAGGGTTAAAATTCTCCTTAACATATTTTTCTGCTATTATAAGGCTATCTCCTGTATCGGTTATATCATCTATTATAATAACTTTTTTTCCACCTAAATCCACCTTAAATGGATACTTTATTTTTGCCTCTGGAGTGTGGGAAGCAGTAACTACCCAATGCTCAACCTTAATCGAAATTAAGTCGAGAATTCCTAAAACGTCAGCTACTATCCTAGCCGGTACTAATCCACCTCTAGCTATAGCTATTATCATATCTGGCGAATAAGAATCTCTAATTTTATCTGCTAATCTTGTAGACCATTCTACTGCTTCTTCCCATTTTACAACCTTTACGGGAATTTTTGGCAAATTCCTTACCCAAATATTATATTAATAAACATTAATCAAACTTTTGGTTTAGAGTTTAATAATCCATTCAATAACATTTCTTTATGCTAGAATACGAAAAAGTTCCAATAGCGATAATCGGAGGTTCCGGTGTATACGATCCTAAAATTTTTTCAGATACAAAGGAAATAAAAGTGTATACTCCTTACGGTGAAACGAGTGACCTTATAACAATAGGTACAGTAGAAGGAAAAAAAGTAGCCTTTCTACCTAGACATGGAAAGAGGCACAGAATACCGCCTCATAAAATAAATTATAGGGCAAATCTTTGGGCTCTTCATGAACTAGGGGTAAAATGGGTCATTGGCGTCTCTGCGGTAGGAAGCTTAAGAATGGATTATAAACCTGGAGATTTTGTAATTCCTGACCAGTTCATTGATATGACCAAAGGAAGACAATACACTTTCTTTGATGGACCAGTAGTAGCTCACGTATCAATGGCAGATCCTTTTTGTAACCATTTAAGAAAGATTATTATAGATTCTTCAAAAAGTCTAGGAATACCTACTCATGATGTTGGTACGTATATATGTATTGAAGGGCCAAGATTTTCTACAAGAGCAGAAAGCAGAGTATGGAGGGAGGTTTTTAAAGCTGATATAATAGGAATGACGCTAGTTCCAGAAATTAATTTGGCATGCGAACTTCAAATGTGTTATTCCACTATAGGTATGGTTACAGATTACGACGTTTTTGCAGATATTCCAGTGACTGCAGAAGAAGTAGGTAAAGTAATGAACGAAAATTCAGAAAAGGCTAGGAAACTTTTATACGAAGTAATAAAAAGAATTCCAGAAAAACCAGAGGAGTGTTCATGTTGCAATTCTCTAAAGACAGCTCTAGTATAATTTCAAAGTTAAAGATTAAAGATATTAATCTTGGAAATTATTCCCTAGTAGCTTATGGTAAAGGTATGGAATTACCTGCGTTTACTTATCAGAGAGCTAAAATTAATCTTGAAGGAAAGATTATAAAAACTATACCTATATATGAATTACTTTTTCTTGAGGACGCTTATGCTGATGAAAAAAATCTCTTAATTTTTTTAAACGACGTTTCAGAGTCAAAAGAAGTATTGGATAATTTATGGTCTTTAGGTATAAACGCAGACATTTTTACATGTCAAAAATTAAAGGAAAAAGGTAATACTAAAATTACTGAATTTGAAGGTGAACTATGTGAAACAAATCTTTCCTTATCTATATTAAATAATATAGCAAAATCATTAAATTCACCTAGATCTAAAAGAATCCTTGAAGAACTAGATTTTTCAGATTTGAAAGATTGGATAGAAAAAAAATCTTCTGAAGTGGATTTAAATTTACCAGAAATAATAATTTCTCCAGTATTATTGCCATCTAAATACTATATAGAGGAAAATTTGGGCAAAATAGTTAAAACTTATTATGATACAAATTTTTCTAATTCCACACTTATATATACTGGGATAGATACATTGGTTATGAGAAGAATTTCGTTTGAGCTCAAAAAGAATAATTATAATGTCAAAGAGCTTCTTCTAGATACTGAGCCTCTTATGGCACCTATTTATTTAACAATAATATCTTATATTTTAAAAAACAAAATTAAGTGAGAAGGGATATTTGTGGATCTATTAGAGTTTTGGACAAAAAGTAAGGAAACAATAGACGATCTAGTAGGGAAGTTTATGAATGACCTTAAAGATTGGGAAGTTCTCGAGATGAGTAAATACATTATGCGAGATGGAAAGAGATTTAGAGGTACGCTTTTGTTTCTTTTAAATAACGCTCTGGGTGGAGATGAAAAAGACGCTTATCCAGGAGCTTTAGCTACTGAAATTTTGCATTCTGCTTCGCTTGCTTTAGATGATATAGTTGATTACGATGATTATAGGCGAGGAAAAAAAGCTGCTTGGGCTATATACACTAATAGAAGAGTAATTTTTGTATCAAATTTTCTAATTCCTACAGCTTTGAACATAATTTCGCAGTATGGTGATAGGGCCCTTAATATTAGCATAGAATTATGGAAAGACACCGCTGTAGGAGCTTTAAAAGATATGTATGGAGAAAGTAAAGATTATTTTAAAACTATAGAGTTGAAAACTGCAAGTCTGTTTAAGCTTCCTACGATGCTAGCATCTTTCTCATCTGGTAAAAGCAACGCAGTAGATTTAACTATGGATTTAGGAAAATATTTAGGAATAATCTATCAATTAGTAGATGATTATGTTGATTGTGTAAAATTGGAAAGAGAAAAACTCGTAGGTAGTGCAAAACAACTCTTCCAAATAACTGAGGGAAGAGTTGATTCTTTAGTAGCAGTAGAATTTGATAGGAATAAATCAGAGTATTTAAAAATACTAGATTCGTTACCTATTGAAGAAAATTATAAAGATTCTTTATCCTCGTTACCTGATTTTTTAGCATATGGTTTACTGTCAGAAGCGGGAATAAAAAATAAAATGTTTTAGGTTGCGTTAAATCTTGGTGAAGATTTATAAAAATTGCAGTTATTCACGAATCTCAAAAAGTTACTGAAGCTTCTAAACAACTACTTCTCGAGATAAAGAATAGAGGTCATAATGCTTACTATATAAGACCATCAAAATTAAACGGAATAATAGATAAACAAGGAATAAGATTTACATACGTAGGAAAAGAAGTAAATATAGATGGAGGAATTCTAAGAAATCTAGGGTTTATTCTAACCACAGAGCAATTAATGAAAAGAGTTGACGTTTTAGAGGAGATGGAAAAAAGTGGTATAAACATAATAAATAAGCCCTCTTCAATGCTATTGGCAAGAGACAAATTCGAGAGCCTAATAAAATTAAGAAAGCATGGAATTCCTGTTCCAGAGACAGCAATAGTAGAGGATCCTTTTGAGGCAATGAGACTTACACAAGAATGGGGAGAAGTTGTAATAAAACCAGTAGTAGGAAGCCTAGGATTAGGATCTGTAAAAGCCAGCGATCCAGATATAGTATTTAGAATAGCTAAGTCTATTCTTTCAGTGAATCAACCAGTTTACATTCAGAAATACGTGAAAAAGCCCGATAGAGACATTAGATCGTTCGTAGTAGGTGATAAAGTTATAGGAACAGTGTACAGGATTTCTCAGGGAAGTTGGAAAACTAACGTAGCCCAAGGAGCAATAACGCAAGTATTAGCTCCTAGTAAGGAAATAATAGAAATGAGCATAAAGGCTACTCAGATTTTAGGGCTTGATTACTCAGGGATCGATATAGTTGAAGATATAGATGGAGGTTATAAGATTTTAGAAGTTAATGGCGCACCATTATGGAAGGGCTTTATGAGTGCCACTTCAATAAATCCAGCTAAATATATAGTGGATCATGTAATAGAAAAAGCTAAGAAATGAGGAAAAAAGCAAACCGTCTGAAAAAATGATGTAGAGCTCTCGCCCTGATCACTTTTCGTCTTCATCAAACATTCTTTTTTCCTTTATTGTTCTTAAAACAAACATAGTATAGGTAGATGTAATTCCTGGCATATTACCTAACTTGTCTAGTACTTTAGCGAGTTCTTCCTTACTTGAAACTCTTACTTTTAGTAAAGCATAATATTCCCCAGTAACATCATAAATTTCATATATTTCTTTCATATCATATATTTCTTTCAGTATTTCTTCATATCTCTTGGGATCTGCTTTTATAAGAACGAAAGCTAATACGTTTAAACCTACTTTCTCTAAATTGACTTCTATTGAAAAATTCTTTATTACGCCAGATTCTCTTAATCGCTTTAATCTCATATGAATAGTTGATTCACTTAAATTCAGCATCTTAGCTAACTTTGAATATGATATTCTTGAATCCTGTTGTAAGATGGAAAGTATTTTCTTATCTACATCATCAAGATAATAGAAATCCATTAAAAAATCATCCTCCCGAATAATTTAAGCAAATCTATTTTAGTGAAATCCCCCATGGCGAATTTTATTACCAAATCTGGATCTGCCTTCAATAATACCCTCTCTAAACCTTTTATAGAATTAGATTTCTTTGCGGACTTAATAACGCTAGAGTGAGTCTTAAGACTAGAATATAGCCTGCTTTTTTTGAATTCTTCTTTAAAATCTTTATTTTCTAATAAAGAATCGGCTAAGATTTTAGACGATATTATAGAAGGTCTTATTCCCTCACCGGTAACTGCATATACTGTACCCAATGCCTCACCCACATATTCACCATTTAATCTTTCTTCTAATACCCCATAATCGTTAACCCTAGCTCCTTGAAACCTCTTTATTTTGCCTTTAACTAAGGAGTTTAGCTTTTCTTTTAAGAAATCCACTTTTGCGTAACCGCCTATGCCTATTTTTGAGCCTCCTTCTTCTGGAAATACCCATCCATAGCCTAGTAAGTCACTATAAAAATACATTTCTACAATTTCAGGATCTATGTTATAATCTGTAATATACTGAATAGCTGGTATGGTTGTTTCACTGGGCAAAGAATAATGTCCATTTGCAAATATTACCTTATCCGCATATTCTTCTTTTCCATTTATAAGAATTTTTCCTTCTTTTGAAACTACCTTAGAATTTAATCTTAAATCTATATTTTCGGATAGTATTTTTAGAAATAAAGGTTTATTTATTATATATCCTAATTTTTCTTTTTTTCTTATATCGTATAATAACTTGTTATCTAAATAAATCTTAAACCCCTTAATTTCACTTATAATACTTTCCTTTGGAACATGTATAATTTTTTCAATATCAGAAAGAACTCCCCAAGCACATGGTTTTAAACCTAAAGATCCTAGACCTTCATAGACTGTCGCATCAATTCTAGTACCCTTTAAAAATAGGGCTAGAGAAATGCCTGCTGGGCCTCCACCTACTATTGCAAGCTTCATTTCCTAATCACTCTTTAAAATAAAGATAGGCTATTATTCCTAAGGCAACAAATCCTGAATATATTATTATAAGCTCGTAGAAGTTATGGAAAAATCTTCCTACTATTGCTCCTATTATTACAACTATTAGAAAAGCTACATATCCATTAGCGAACTTTAATACGTTCTTTTGGAAGAACTTTCCTAAGAATAATCTTGCAACGAAATAAAAGCTTACAAAGAAAGGTATAGATTCTACTAATGCTACGCCGGCATAAGCTCTAGGTTTAAGAGGAAGAGTTAAGAAGACTGCCATTGCTAAACCAAAGGCAAAAATTCCCGTAAAATATAAGGCTATTATAGCATTATTTGAGTTTTCCCAAGGTCTATATTGAGCAAACAAGTAAATTACTATAGCAAGACCTACTATTGATGCTCCCAAATAACCATAAAAAGAGTGAAGAAAAGCCGGAATAGTTGGCAACAGTATAAGTAAAATTGAAATTCCTGCTGTTTCGGACTGTTTCATTTTTTGCTCTTGCTTATTAGTTAACAAAAATAAAAATAACTAATGGTAATATATCTTGTGAAGTACAAGCAACCAATACTTTTAATTCATGGTGGAGCTGGAAGTTGGGAAACAAAGGATGCTAACATAGTAAATAGAGAAATTGAAAAAGCGTTAGATTATGGTTATGATCAATTCTCTACTGGAAGTTCTATTGAGGCAGTAGTTGAAAGTATATCGTATATGGAGGATTCTGGATACTTTGACGCTGGTAAAGGGAGCTATAAAAACGCAAAAGGAGAAATAGAAATGGATGCGGGTATTATGCATGGAAATAATTATAGTGTTGGTGCTGTAGCTGCGGTAAAGGTAAAGAATCCAATAAAAGAAGCATTAAAGGTCATGTTAGATGGTAGACATGTTCTTATGACTGGTAAAGTCGAAGAGGTAATTCCTTCAGAAAAGGCAATTCACTACGGTGATACCGTAGGCGCAGTAGCATTAGATAAAGATGGAAATATAGTAGCTGGAACTAGCACTGGAGGTATCAACGGCAAACTTCCAGGGAGAATAGGGGATTCACCAATTCCTGGTGCAGGATATTACGCTACAAATAACGTTGCGGTTTCAAGCACTGGTATTGGGGAAATAATACTCAAAATACTCCCTGCTAAAGAAGTAGATATGTTAGTTTCGATGGGATTTCCTATATGCGATGTTGTAAAAAGTGTTATAGATAAAATAACATCGATATTTGGGAAAAATAATATTGGCATGATAGCTATAGATAAAAGAGGATTCGCTACAGCATACTATAACACCAGAGGAATGCCTCGCGGAATCAAAAATCCAGAGGGGAAGAAAATATTGATGTTTGAAGGTGAAATATAATGAAAATACTTGTAATGAGTAATATAAGATTCCCAGAGCCTCATATTGAAAGCACCTTGTCAACCATAATAAAGAAAGAAGAACCTGAGGCAATAGTATTAGATGGAGATACTACACAATGTTATTGGGATTACGAATGTCCAAGAGTAATTGACGTTCTATATGTTATAAGAAGCATAGCACCTTGGGCTCAAATAGTTTATATCCAAGGAGATATGGATCCCCACGCAATAAAATGCATAATGGCGGAACCAAGATATAGAGAAGAAATTATAGGAACTACGATGTATATAGCTGACGTATCTTCAGTAAAATATTACATAATTCATGGACATCAAGGTGATGTCGATCAATTAAGGAAAGACGTAGGAGCTGGACCATGGGATTGGATAGTTACTGGACAATACAAAAAACTTGAAATAGACAAATTAGCTAGAGTAATATACACTGGAGGTATTACAAGAGAGTTTCCTCCAGAAAGTAGAGGCTACCTAGTAATCACCGATTCTAATCATTACATTAGAACGTTAAGTTAAACCAAAGTTTTATAGCGTATTCCTGTTTAGAAAGGTCAACGTTTTTAATTTAATTTCATTTTATCCTTTATGGAAACAGACTTTAGACCAATAATAGTCTTATTTTCTGCTAAAAATGAAGAAACTACTGAACTATTCAGAAAAGTATTAAGAGAAGCGAAAGTTTTAGGAGGTAAAAAATTGATAATTCATGTGATAGAAGATGTAAATTATTGGGATTTCTTTTCAAACTCTAGAGAGGCAATTTTAGATAATCTTGATTTGGGAATTGAAATATATACGTGGAAAACAACAGATACGGAAAATATGATCAAGAAAATAGAAGAAATAAATAACCCTAAAGGAATTGTAACTTTTTGCAGTGACGATTATAAATATATGATGAGAAAAATAATAGATAATCTTCCCACATCACTTAAGGCTAATATAATAAAAGACTACTGTAAGTAATTTTTTAATGTTTAAAAGAAAAGGAAAGGCGAAATAACTTGAAAGAACTAAACTACGATATTCTAATTATAGGTGGAGGTTTTGGAGGAGCCACTACAGCGTGGCATCTTGCAAACAAGGGTCTAAAAATTCTCCTTATAGATAGTAAACCTTGGAATAGAATAGGAGATAAACCTTGTGGTGATGCTGTAAGCAAAGAGCATTTTGATAATTTAGGTATGCCTTATCCTGAAGGAGAACAACTAGAGCAAAAGATAGAAGGAATAAAAATTTACAGTCCAGATAACGAAACATCATGGAAAGTTGAAGGAGAAGGTTTCGAAATAAATGCTCCGGCATATACTCAAAGGCTACTTAAAGAAGCCCAAAACAGAGGAGTAGAAGTATTAGATTTGACAACAGCAATGAAACCAATATTCGAAGATGGATACGTTAAAGGAGCAGTTCTTTTTGATAGAAGAAGCAATCAACAATTAGAAGTAAGAACAAAACTTGTTATTGAAGCAACTGGTTATTCTATGAGTTTTAGAAGTAAATTACCTAAAGAATTACCAATTACAGAAGAGTTGGATGAAAAAGATTCAGATATAGCATATAGAGAGGTAGGATTTACAAAAGATGATATAGAGGATGCTGGATATTTAAAAATATTTATAAATCAGAAAGCATCACCAGGAGGATACTGGTGGTATTTCCCAAAAGGAAAGAATAAGGTTAATGTGGGCTTAGGTATACAAGGAGGAATGGGGTATCCTAGTATTTATACTTTTTATCAAAAATTCTTAAATGATTATGCTCCAGATTTAGAAAAGGAAAAATTAATTGTAAAAGGTGGAGCATTAGTCCCTACTAGGAGACCCTTACCGACACTAGCATGGAATGGAATAATTGTTGTAGGAGATTCCGCATATACTGCAAATCCAGTTCATGGAGGTGGAAAAGGTTCAGCTATGATATCTGGATTCTGCGCCGCCAAATCAGCATTAAACGCTTTTGAAACAGGTGATTTTTCAGCAAACTCCTTATGGGGAACTAATTTATGCTATATAGAAAGATATGGAGCTAAACAAGCAAGTTTAGAGTTGTTCAGAAGATTTCTCCAAAAATTATCTGATGATGAAATAAATTATGGAATGAAAAGGAGGGTTATTAGAGAAGAAGATCTACTTGAGACTAGTCTTAAAGGAGATTTCCAATTATCCGTAGTAAATAAAGCAATGAGAGTAATATCAGCATTAGGTAAACCATCACTTCTCTTTAAATTAAAAACTGTTGCAGAATACATGAAAAAGATAAAAGAAATATATAACGAATATCCATCTTCACCAGAAGATCTAAATAAGTGGAAAGCCAGAGTTAACGATACTCTACTAAATTTTGATCAAGCTATAAAATAAAATGAATATTAACAATAACAGATATGGAGATATTATTGGTATCCAGAATGTCCTAAGAGTATAACTTCCAACTTTTTCCAGTCCTTCGACCATCGAAGATATTATTTTACCTATAACTTTAGTTCTTATTTTCATTATTTTTTGTTCTGATTTAACTTCCTTCATGTTTTCTATAGCCTTGATCCCTAATTCTCTGGAAATGTTTATTAGATTTACACAAGGCTGTGAAGGAACATAAAGGCTATATAATGAAGTACCCGTACAAGTATGGTCATCAGGTGTTACTAAAATTACTCTATCCGCCAAATCTTTTAGCTTATCCTTTAATTGTTCACCAAGTTCAACTGATGCATTATTACCAAAAACATATATAATCAATATTTTCTTTTCTCCATCGCCTATAGCCATAACTTTTACCTTATTACAACATATTCCTTCACACTTCTCGCTTAAAGTGCCCTCAGCATAACCAAAGTATAGAGGTTTTTTAAAGCCTGTTTTTTTCTCTCTTATAAATTCCCTAATTGTAGAGATTTCTTCTCTAGAAAATTCCTCTTTTAAGTTTTCATTATGACAATCGATCAAGAAATTATTATTTTCGACCATATCTTTCCACAGGGAAGTTGGCATATCATCTATTCCTTTCCCTGGCCTTTCTACGAATGTTAAAGAAGATTTATCAAAAACAAGAGTAGTAAGCTTGAAACTTCCTCTATCATTAAATTCTATTCCATAAAATGAATTAGGTTCCATGCCCTTATCAGTTTCGGCCTTAATATAACTTGCAATTATATTTGAATAAGATCTGGAAGGAAGATCTATATCATGACTACCAGGCCCATGAAAAACTACTACATTTTTCATTTTTTCTTCTATAATGTATGGTAATTTAGAACTTCCTACACTGCCATAAAGACCGTAATGTATTTGGGGTAAAATAAGTAATCTATCGGAAATTTTTAATGTATAGATATTAACATAATACGGTATAGATAATTTATCGAGAAACTTCTCTAACTCATCTTCCCTCTTATAATTTATTGCTCTTAGGAATGGTCTTACTACGGTAAGTGAAGAGATTCCAAGAAGTTTTGTTCCCTTTCTATCGATGGAGTATATATAAAGATATGTTATTAAGGCTACAAGAAATATGTAAAGAAAGACTCTAATGTCATTAGGTACAGATATAATTACTGGTATAATAGAAGCTCCAAAAGATATCAGAGAGGAATATAGAGCTTTGTAATCTATAAGTAGAGAGTAATCTAGAAACGGAAGGAAGATCCCGTAGGAATAAAGATAAAATTCTGGAAATAATGAAAAAATAAGATATATTATTGAAGAAAATGAAAAGATTGTAAGTCCTGTCTTAATTTTTGATCTAAATATTACAAATAAAATAATACCATAACTAATAAAAGAATAAATAAAAGCCAAACCAATTTCTAAACCTCTAAATAGAATCAAAGCAGACTCTATGCCATCCACTCCAATTAGTAACCTTAGACTAGGAAGACTAATTATCTTCGAGTAATACTTTCTGGTAATTTTTTCAGAATCCACTTGTAAAAGAAAGTAAAGGGGGTTAAAAATTGATTGAACTTGATAAAGAATATTTAGGCGTTAAAAAAATCATTTATAATAAATTAGATGAATGCGATCTTTACGTCTTAGAGAACGATAATGAAACTTTTTTGCTTTTCTTTTTTAATGGTAAAATTCCTTATTTTAAAATCATGCCAATATTCTCAGGGAGATGGGAGTGTGAAGAAGCAATATATAATCCAGTAGGATTATATGGCTTTATTATAGATAATGAAGATGTTAATGCTAAGATAAAACAAAAACTGGAGGAATTGAAAGAAAATGTTAAGAAATTATGATCTAATAATAAGCGATGTTGACGGAGTAATAATAAGGGAAGGCGAACCTATATGGGAAAATATAGAAGCTTTAAGATTCCTACAGGAACTTGGTAAAAAAGTAATATTTGTAACCAATAATTCTGGATTTAGTAGAGTAGTTTTATCTAGGCAATTAAATTATTTAGGTCTTTCAGCAAATCCTTCACAGATAATAACAAGCGGATTAGCTGCGGCTATCTATATGAGAAGAAAAATGAAAATAAATTCAGTTTTTATTATAGGAGAAGAAGGACTAATTGAAGAAATGAAAAATTTCAATTTTAAAGTAATATCTATGAGTGAAGTTGATATTAATAATCCCGACGCTGTTGTTTTAGGTTTAGATAGACTAAGTACATACGATAAGCTTTCTGCCGGAATGCGTTGCGTAGCCAGAGGATCAAAATTTATAGTTACGAACATGGATAGGCTATGGCCATCGAAAGACGGCTTAAAATTAGGTGCAGGAGCATTAGCTAGCGTAATAATTTATGCACTAAAAAGAGAACCTGATTTCATAGCAGGAAAACCTAACAAATGGATAATAGATGTGGCTATGGAGATCTCAGGAATACGAGATTTAAAAAAAGTTGTGGTAATAGGAGATCAAATAGATACTGATGTTAGAATGGGATTCAATATAGGAGCTGATACTGTCTTAGTATTAACAGGAATTTCTACAAAAGACGATGTAGAGAAGTCAGAAATTAAACCAAAATACATTGTAAACAACCTTTCAGAAATTGCTAATTAAAGTTTATTTTTTTAACTGATAATAGTTTAGCATGGACAAAACTTCTTATGATGCAATCGTCGTTGGAGGAGGACTAGCCGGTTTAATGGCAGCACATGAAATAGCAGTCTCTGGATATAAAGTAGCAGTAATCTCAAAGGTATTTCCTACTAGATCTCATTCTTCATCCGCAGAAGGAGGAATAGCCGCATATATACAAGGAAATTCAGATCCCAATGATGACCCACAGTATATGACATACGATACTGTCAAAGGAGGAGACTATCTTGTTGATCAAGACGCAGCAGAATTACTTTCAATGAAATCTGGGGAAATAGTAAGAATAATGGAAAGTTGGGGTACTCTATTTAATAGACAGCCGGATGGCAGAGTAGCCGTAAGATATTTTGGCGGACAAACATATCCAAGAACAAGATTCGTTGGAGACAAAACTGGTATGGCATTACTTCACGCATTATTTCAGAGAGTATCTGGACTTAATATAGATTTTTACAACGAATGGTTTGCTCTAGATCTAATCAGAAATGATAAAAAAATTGTAGGATTAGTAGCAATGGAGATGAAGTCAATGGAACCGACTTTCTTCAAAACTAAGGCAGTAGTCATGGCTACTGGAGGAATGGGTATGCTATATGCACATTCAACTAATGCATACATAAATACTGGAGACGGGTATGGCATGGCTTTAAGGGCTGGAGCAGCCCTTAAAGATCCAGAATTTGTACAATTCCATCCTACGGCGCTATATCCGTCAGACATTCTCATAAGCGAAGCTGCTAGAGGAGAAGGAGCCATACTCAAAAACAACAAAGGAGAAAGATTCATGACTAAATACGCACCCAAAAAATTAGATCTTGCACCTAGAGATATAGTATCGAGATCTATAATCACAGAAGTCAAAGAAGGTAGAGGATTCCCGGGAGGATATGTAGGATTAGACCTAACTCATTTAGGTGAGGAATATATAAAGGAAAGACTTGCGTTAGCATACGAGGCAGCATTAAACTTTGCTGGAGTCGATGCAACAAAAGAGCCAATACCCGTAAGGCCTGCGCAACATTACTATATGGGAGGAATAGACGTAGATATTACAGGGACTAATTATGATTTGATAGGTTTATTTGCGGCAGGAGAAGCTGCATGTGTATCAGTTCATGGAGCAAACAGATTAGGATCTAACTCCCTTTTAGAAACTTTGGTATTCGGAAGAGAAACAGGAAAAACTGTAGTAAAATTCCTTTCTTCAGCTAATGAATCTTCAGAAAGTCTTGATAAAGAAGCTGAAAAAATTGTGGATGAAGCGTATTCTTTTACAAAGAGCGAGAGTGGAGTTCACTTTGGTGTAGTCTTGAATAAACTCAGAGAAACTATGTGGGAAAATATCGGAATCTTTAGAGATGAAAATGGAATGAAAACTGGACTCTCAGAGATAATTAAGCTTAGAGAAATGGCTAAAAACATGTATGTTACGGACAAGAGTAAAACTTACAATACTGAATTTTTCAATGCCCTAGAATTAAGAAATATGCTTGATTTAGCCCTAGTTATAGCTAACGCAGCTATTAACAGAACTGAATCAAGAGGTGCTCATTATAGAACAGACTATCCAGAAAGAGATGATAAAAATTGGCTAAAACATACTATAGCTTACCTAAGAGGAAATACAGTCGAAATAGGATATAAACCAGTAAAAATTACAAAATGGCAACCAGAAGCCAGGGTGTATTAAAATGAGCGAAAAAGAACAAGAAATAGTTGTTAAAATAAAAAGGTTTAGTCAAGATAAGGGAAACTATTGGCAGGAGTATAAGGTTAACGTAGACAGATTCACTCAAATGACAGAAGTTTTAAGAAGAATTAAAACTGAACAAGATCCTTCACTCTCGTATAGGGCTTCATGCCATATGGCTGTATGTGGAAGCTGTGGAATGAAAATAAATGGAGAGCCTAGATTAGCATGTAAAACCTTGGCTTTAGATATAGTAAAGAAATACAACTCCAATGTAATAACCCTAGAACCTATGGATTATTTCCAGCCTATAAAAGATCTAGTAGTAGACTTGGACGATTTCTACGATAGAATGTTTAAAGTAAAACCTAGATTATATCCTGATAAGGAAGTACTAGAAGGAAAGGCTGAACAAAGACTAAAGCCTGAAGATCAGAGAGAATTATGGAAATTTGAACAGTGCATATGGTGCGGCTTATGTGTATCAGGATGTCCATCTGTTCGTAATGATCCAGAGTTTTTAGGACCTGCCGCCCATGCTAAAGGTTACAGATTCTTGGCAGATCCAAGAGATACGATTTATGAAGAAAGATTAAAAATACTTATAGATAGTTCATGGAGATGTACTTATTGTTATCAGTGCTTTAATGTATGCCCGAGAGATGTAGAACCAGTAACTACTATAAAGAAAACTAGAGCTCACACTAGATTTCTTAAGGATAGAAGTGCCGTAGCTGAAATTGGAGAAAAACACATTGAGGCCATAGAAGAGTCAATAAAAGATTCAGGAATGATTAAAGAAGCTGAAGTTTACTTAAAAACATACGGAGTGATAGCGTCATTAACTGATCTTATTTATGCATTCCAGAATGGAAAGCTTAAGTATGCATTTGTAAAAGAGATGAAAGTGAAAAACATGGATCAAATAAGGAAAATTATGGGTGATTAGAATGAAAGTAGCTTATTATCCTGGATGTGCTACTCATGGATTATCTAAAGATGTTGACATAGCAACTAAAAAAGTAGCTGATGTTTTAGGTTTAGAGTTAGTAGAGGTTGAAGATTGGAATTGTTGCGGAGGAGGATTCTTAGATGAGAGAGATGAAAAAGTTCATACAGCCTTAAATCTTAGAAACCTTTCTAACGTCGAAAAAATGGGTTTAGAAAAAATGGTAACTCCTTGTAGTGTTTGCTTGCAAAGCCATAGATTAGCTTCGACCAAATATAAAGAAAATAGAGACCTTAGAAAAGAGGTAGATAAGAAATTGAAAGAAGCTAATATTAATTATTCTGGAAAAGCTACAGCAGAACATATAGTTTGGATTCTTGTAAGAGATGTCGGTTTAGAAAAAATTAAATCAAATGTTAAAAAACCTTTAACTGGATTAAAAGTAGGAGCGTATTACGGGTGTCAAATGCTGAGACCAGAACAAGTAATGGGCTTTGAGCCATCTTTCCATCCTCATAGCATGGAAGATCTTATTTCTGTTACAGGCGCTACTCCAGTATCTTTTCCTATGCAAACAGCATGTTGCGGATTTCCATTAATGGGTAGCAATCCAAAGATCGGTTTAAAACTAGCATATAATGTAATGAATTCTGCAAAAAGCAAAGAAGCCGATATAATGGTTCACCCGTGCAGTCTATGTCATCTGCAATTAGATGTAACTCAACTTAAAGTTAAAGCAGAATTTAACTTACCGTGGACTATGCCAGCAATTTACATTACTCAATTACTAGGATTATCTTTCGGATTTTCTGCAGAAGAATTAGGTATAAGTAAAATAGCACAACAAATCCTTAAAGAAAAAGGTGTAATTTAGGTGAGTAAAATGATAGAGGATGAAATAGTTGAAAGCCTAAAAAAGGCAGGAGCAGAAGTAGGTAACTGGTACGATGTTTCAGAAAGACCTGGAAAGAAACCTTTTGGTAAAGAAATAGAATATAAAATAGATGAAATAATGTGGGGTAAAGTTCATTTAAGGATAGAAGGAGATGTTTATATTCATATTATCTCTAAGATTCCGTTTAACTGGAAGGAGAGAGTAAAAGATTTGAAAATATCCGGAGAAATAGAAGATTCTGCAGGCGGATTATTATGGATAAAGGAAGATCCAAAAAATATTGAAAAGGATATGAATATCATTAAACAATATCTTTTAAGTATTAAAAAATAAGGAGAGGAGGCCCCAACATCACTCTGCCACGGTTACGTGGAATGTCAGCTGGGTATGGCTATTTAAATTTAAGAAATTTTATTTAAAAAAGTTTATGCTTCGACTACTTTAAGTAAATCGTTCTGGTCTAGCTTATAGACAACAAAATAATTGTCAGATATCCTCCTAAGATCTGCATTATCTCCTCTTATCATTACACTAATTAACGTAGCGTTTGCCTCCTTTAAAGACCTTCTAACAGTTGTTTCTGCTATTTTATCTTCACCGTCTGTTAAGATTATAAGTTCACTAACTCCTTTAACATGACCTTCCTTAACGTCTTCACATGCGGATATTACTGACCTACTTATATCAGTCCCTCCGCCTCCTCTTATCTTTCCTATGTATTCAATCATTTTTATAACGTCCTTACTTTTAGCGCTTTTAATTACCTTTATTAAGGGATATGGTATATTATCGAAGAATCTTAAGTAAAAGTCTCTATTTTCTCTTTTTGCCCTACTGTACAGTGCTAAAGCTACTGCCTTAGCCCAAAGTATTTTTTCTCCATCCATGCTTCCAGATTTATCTAAAAGCAAATATATTGGGCCTAAAGTCTCCTTAATCTGTTTCTGATATAGCAATAGCTGCCCTTCAGCTAATCTAACATAAAATAATTCCTCTGGCATAGCCAATTCTGATGGAACTAATCTTTCCAAATCTGTACCTTCCTCATATCCAAATAATTCACCTTTAGCATACCTCGTAGTTTTCTTTTTAGTTAAACTACCTAATTTTGGTATACCGCTTAGGAATTCAAGAATCTTCTTTATTTCAGTGTTTCTAGCTAATCTTAAAACTTCATGTATTTCTCCCTCAAAATTAAGCACACTACCAGTACCTGCCCCATTTCCACCTACTATTCTTTGCATACTTCTTACAGCATTTGCGTCCTCAGACGCTTTTGATAAGGCTTTTTCATGAGCCTGTTTCATTAATTTCTGCATTGATTGCTGATTCTGTTGAGTCTGCTGTTGTTTTTCTCCTCCTTCCTTTCCCATACTTCCTTTCATTAAACCATTCAATATCTGTTCAGCAGCTTCTCTTTCTTCAGGAGATTGAGAAGTTCTCCTTATTCTTTCTAGCTCTTCGATTAAATTTTGTATATAGCTAACAGACAATGCCATGCTTACTGCAGAATTAGCTACAGAATAATTCCTATTCCTCATTACGACTTCTGAAGATAAGGTCATATCTAATAATGAATATTTTATATTATCTTCCTGATTAACATCTGATTTTGGTTTCAATAATGGTAACGGTAAATAATGTACATAATACGTATCAATTAAAAACATGGAATCTATATTTGACTCTTTCCCAGAAATTTTCCTTAAAGTATACGATATTCTATCTCCCCTATATTTAACTATAGGATCCTCATAATCTATTCCAATTAATAAACCACTCATGTATATATCCCCAGCTTTTTAGCCACTTTTTCTAATAGCTTATCTATCTCAACTCCTACCTCTTTGGAAAACTCCTCCACTTTTTCTTCTCCGCTCTCTTTGCCTAACGCTATTACTCTATCTCTTGTAGCCCTTAAAGTTCTAATTAGATCTATTAGTCTAGGATCGGATTCTGTAGCAGCGTCTACATACTTACTAGCTTCTTTAATATTATTATAAATCTCATTCAATTCCCTCATATACTTTATTGGAGTCTTTAGTTCCTCAGATAATAAAGCGGAAACTTTTTCGAAATCATCTATTTCCTTTGGCGCAATATATTTCAAAACTATCAAATCTTCTTCAGTAGCTTTAGTTCTCGAATTCAATATTGAATGAGCCGCAACGATTTTTAGCACTTTCCCTTTTCTTCTATCACTTAAATGTATTCCTTTTTCTTCGAGCATAGCATATAATTTCAATAACTTTCCTTTTATTGGAGTTAAATCCACTTCTGATAGATACTCATATAAATTATCTAAATCTTGAATTGACATAATAGGAGAACTTACCTTCCACTTATCTGTAAATTCTAAATCCCATGACGCATCTATTAAATTTTTCCACATGTCTTCTCCTATAGGTCTAGCATAATGTCTCAATAGAAGTCTATCATATAAAGCTTCTAACTCAGGTTCGTCTGGAACCCTATTACTTGCACTTATTAAAGTCCTTAATGGAACGTTTATTACATTATATCCGTCATATATTACTCTCTCGTTAAGTAAAGACAATAACGCGTTCAATATTGCTGAATTAGCATTAAATATTTCGTCTAAAAATGCTAATTCACTCTCTGGTAATCTTTCTTTAGTTATTCTTTTATAAATACCTTGCTTTAATGAATTTATGTCTAATGCACCAAATAATTCTGCTGGCTCAGTATATTTGGTAAGCAAATACATGAAGAATTTTGCATTAAGCAATTCTGCAGCTCTTCTAGCTAGAGCAGACTTTGCAGTACCTGGCTCTCCTATTAGAACCACATGTTCCTTGGTAAGAAGTGCAAGTGTTATAACTTTAGCTTCTTCTTCTCTGCCCACAAAAGGAGCAGACAAAGAATCAAGAAATTTCTTTGGAAGTTCTATTAGTCTATTATCCACTACTTCTCCCATATATTTTATCTCAATTATAGCTTATAAAGAAAGGTTAAGAAAATATAACGTTACTGTCTATTGTAGAGATAATGATTTAAAAGATTAATGTTGCAAAACAGCAAACAATAACATAAATACAAAAATTAAAAAAGTTATATTGAATACATCATATAAAATTGAATTTTAGTACGTCTTATTCTAATATTCCTCAGAGCCAAGATTTAAATATTTGAAATGAGTGTAGTTATTTAACAAATCGTGTGAGTCGGTATATAATGGATGAAAAGATAGGTAATCTAAAAGGTGGAATGGAAAACGTAAACGTAACTGCAAGAGTTCTCCAAGTAGGGGATCAGAAAACTGTTCAGACAAGAAATGGTCCCAGAACTCTTCGTGAACTAATTGTTGGAGACGAAACAGGAAGAGTAAAGCTTACGCTATGGGGAACTCAAAACGAAGATGTAAAAGAAGGACAAGTAATAAAAATAGAGAACGGATGGACTACAGTTTTCAAAGGACAAGTACAATTAAATGCAGGTAGTAGATCTAAAATATCTGAAGGAGAAGATTCAATACCAGAAGAATCAGAAATACCTGAAACAATGCCTACTGACAACTCTTTCCAACCAAGAAGAGGCGGATTTAGAGGCAGAGGCGGTGGAGGAGGAGGAAGAAGATTCAACAGAGGAGGATATAGAAGACAACCAAGACAAGAGGAGGAAGAAGAATGACAGACGAGTTTAAAGGAGACGAAAAGAAAACAATGAGCTATGACGATATAAAAGATAAGAAACCAATGAAAAAAGGAGAAGTAGTAGACAAAGCAGAAAACGGCGAAAATTACATTATAAAGCTTGAAGAGGACAAAGTTTATGAAGTAGCCCCAATAGCATTTTACGTATGGAATATGTGTGACGGAGAAAAGACTGTAACTGAAATATTAGACGAGATAAGCAAAGAAGCTAATCTAGAAACTTCTCAGATCAGAGACCCCATAGTTACAGTTCTAGAACAATTACAAGAAGCCGCGCTTATCTCATTATAAAATATAAATATTTTTTCATATTTTTCCCTATGAGGGCTATTTTACCAGAAGATAATTTACTATTTGCAGAAGAAGCTTTTAGAAAATTCACCTCAGAAGTTTCACCAAAACTTTGTATAAATGAAATACCAATTCTTGATTCTCTAAATAAAGTAAGTGGTGAGGTAGTTTATTCACCTATAGATCTTCCGCCATTTTCTAGGTCAACAGTAGACGGTTACGCAATAAAATATGAGAATACTCCAGGTAAATTTACTATTATAGGAAAAATAAATATAGGAGAATATAAAGAAATTGAGATTAAGGAAAACGAAGCAGTAGAAGTAGATACTGGGGCAATGCTACCTGAGGGAGCTAACGCAGTAATAAAAATCGAGGATACAAAAAGAGAAGATAATATTGTCTTTATAGACAAAAAATTGAGATTCGGACAAAACATTGCATGGATAGGAAGCGATATACCGAAAGATTTTGAAATACTTAGAAAAGGAGAAAGAATATCTCCAGAAAAGATAGCAACATTAGCCTCTGTCGGAATAAATAAGGTCAAAGTTTACAGCCCAAAGGTTTACGTTATAACAACTGGAGACGAATTAGTAGAGCCTGGAGAAAAATTAGATAAAGGAAAAATATACGAGAGTAATCTATATTATCTTTTAACAAGGTTAAGAGATTACATCATAGTAGGTAGTTCTTTAGTTAGAGATAGAAAAGAGGATATCGAAAAAGAAATTGAAAAAGCTCTGGATCTTGCAGATGTCCTTATAATAACTGGAGGAACAAGTGCAGGAGAAAAAGATTACGTGCACCAAATAATTAGAGAAAAAGGGAAAATAGTAGTTCACGGAATAAAGTTCAAACCAGGAAAACCAACAATTTTAGGTCAAATTAAAGGAAAACCAGTTTTCGGATTACCAGGGAATATAGTATCTACTATAATGGTTTATGAACAATTAATTAAAAAATATTTAGACCTAATGAGTAATAGTGAACACGAAGAAAATAAGAAAATTAGAGCAAAAGCACTAATTACAGTAGAGGCTGATAAAAAGAGATTTACATATATTCCAATATACATTTTAAGGAGTAATAAAGATACTTACTTTCTTCCAATACCTTTTGACAGCTATATGATAGGAACTTTCTCTTCTGCAGACGGATATATAGCTCTTAATCCTGGAGATAGAATTGAAGAAGACCAAGAGGCAGAGATTATTATAAAGAATATTGACGAAAGACCTACATTACTTGGAGAAGAAGACCTAAAAATGAAAAACATTAATGTAAGAAAAATAACTTTAGGATCTTATCCAGCTTGTAAAGCGCTAGAAAAAGGGGTAGGAGACATACTAGTAATAAGTTCGCTTATGTGTACACCAGATAACTATGATTTTAAGTTTGATAGGGAAATTCTAACAAATGGAAAAGGACCAGAAATAGGGTATAATGATTGGATAGGTATAAGTAAAATTATTAAAAATCCTACAGTAAAGCTAAAATCTCCTTCCACAGTAGAACATTTCCTAGGAAAAGCTAAGGTTTACGCTCCAGAAGGTTACATAAAAGGGGATAAGTTTTATACCGAAAGACTCTACATAGTAACACTAAATAATTCAAGAAAATTCCTACAAGGAATTTTTTAAAACTTTTCAACCTAAAAAATCTTTTATGTATAATAGATAGTTTATCCTATGTCAATTACAGCAACAGCATATTCAAGCTCAGCAAACTTAGGCTCTGGTTTTGACGTACTTTCTATGGCGCATAAAGCCTTTAAAGATAAAGTAAAAGCTACGTTAATAAGTGAAGGAAGAAATTTAAAAATATCAGTTTCGTCCAAAAATACGCCAGAAAATGTAGAAAAGAATTCTGCCGGTTTCGCAGTTAAAAGGATGTTAGAAATACTTGGAATAAATGCAGAGATTTCATTAGAAGTCATAAAAGGAATTCCTTACGGTTTAGGTTTAGGAAGTAGCGGAGCTTCAGCTTCTGCAGCTATAGCTGCAGTAAATGAACTTTTAGACCTTGATCTCTCATTAAACGAACAAGTCGAATTTGCAAAAATTGGAGAAATAGCATCATCAGGATCACCGCATCCAGATAATGTAGCTGCTAGCACATTTGGTGGTATAGTTGCAGTTACCTCAGTATCTCCTACGAAAGTGATTAGAGTTCCTAGCAATTTAAATTTTAAAATACTCTTAATAGTTCCACAAAAAACTCAAGAAGGAAAAACAAAGAAAGCTAGAGAAATGCTACCAAAAGAAATCGAAATAGAAAGATATGTTTATAACTCAAGACATTTATCATCGTTATTAATAGGTCTATCTTCAGGGGACAGAGAATTAGTAAGAGAAGGATTAAATGATGAAATTTTTGAGGTTTCTAGACTTCCACTTTTCCCTTATTATCCTAAAATAAAAGAAAATGCTATCGAAAAGAACGCTATAGGAGTTTGTGTAAGTGGAGCTGGACCATCAATACTTGTTCTTTACGATAATAAAACAGATCTAGAAGGTATTATTTCGTCTTCTAAGGAAATTTGTACAAAAAATGATATAAATTGTGATTTTATTCAAACCGAATTAGCTGGAGGTGTAGAAATTGAAAGAGGGAACTAAAGTAGTTAGAGAAGATTTTGAAGATAGCACTGGAGCTATAAATACACCTATTTACCAATCAACTGCCTTCCGTTTCCCAGAAGGCGAAAAATACAGATATTCTAGGGAAGCTAACCCAACTACCTTAGAATTATCTAAAAAAATAGCAGAAATTGAAGGAGGAGAAATAGGCGTATCGTTTTCCTCAGGAATGGGGGCAATATCTACTACTCTATTAACTTTGCTAAAACCTGGAAGTTCATTACTAGTCACAATGGATATGTTCGGAAGAAGTCTAAGATTCTGTAATGATTTTCTTAGACAATGGGGAGTCGAAGTTGAAGTAACAAAGCCAGGAAATACTAATTTACTTGAATCATCAAAGATTCACCACGACGTAATTTTCGTGGAAAGCATAACAAATCCTTTACTCAGAGTAATAGATATAGAAGCACTATCTAAGATAGCAAAAGAAAATGGGAGTCTCGTCATAGTAGATTCAACATTCGCTAGTCCAATAAATCAAAAACCTATAGAATTAGGAGCTGATATAGCTCTTGAAAGTGCATCGAAATTTTTAGCAGGACATAATGACGTAATAGCTGGTGTTGCTGCAGGACCTTCCTCTATAATAACAAAAATAGATTTAATGAGAAGAACTCTAGGGACTTCGCTAGAACCACAACCGGCCTATTTGGTATTAAGAGGATTAAAAACTTTGAAAATAAGAATGGATGTAATAAACAAAAACGCTATGCAAATAGCTGAATTTCTGGAAGATCATCCCAAAGTTCAAAAAGTTTACTATCCAGGATTAAAATCTCATCCAGATTACTCAATCGCTAAGAGAGTTCTGAAAGGTTTTGGAGGAGTTGTAAGCTTTGAAGTTAGAGGTACCATGAATGATGCTATAAGAGTAATGCAGAATCTTAAAGTAATAATTCCAGCACAAAGCCTTGGAGGAGTAAACTCGCTAATTTCCCATCCACCGACAATGAGTCACAGAACCTTAACACCAGAAGAGAGGAAAATCGTAGGAATAAACGAAAGTCTATTAAGACTCTCAGTAGGAATAGAAGAAGTAGAAGACTTAACTGACGACTTAGATAAGGCATTAAATTCAATTTAAAATCTTCAGAATAAAAAATCTCTGCATAGGCAACTTGCAGGATAGATTTAATATAAAAATAAATCAAAGAATAACATAAAATTAACATATACTAGCAAATTATATATAGACATTATCCGATTAATTTACTATGAATTTGCACTTACTTTTCTTTTTATTCTTATTACTTTCACCTCACATGTTCGTAGAATATAAAATACATTCTACGATCTCTAACGAAGTAATATGCAATGTAATATTAGAAAATGTAAGTAAAACTTTCCCTAATGGAACCTTCGCATATACAATTCAAGTATTTTTCATGAACTACTCAAAATATACTCAGCCTTCTATTGTTTACGACAATCTAACAAACCCACAAACATTCTTTTATATTCCAAAAAATGAACTAGGTAAATCCGCAATTGATAGACAAATTCCTTTAACTCTGGTTAACGAAAGTAACGGAACTTACGTGTATTTCGGTAAACAATTTGTTGATTATGTAGAAATAGAAGATTATTATTTTGTTAATAGCACTGGTGTTCCTTCCAAAATTGAAATAATTCAGATAGGGGAAAATGGAGGTATAGTAAGTGTAACAACTTACACATTAATTAGGACTAATATTTTTCAGAACGAAACCCCATTTATGCCAAAAGGTTTTAGCTTAGAAAATTCGTCCCTTAAATTACCAAATCAATCACTTTCAGATTCTTTAGGTACATACGTTATCCTCTTCAATATTATTGTTATTCCACTACTTTTAACTTTATATAAGGTGAGGAAAAAATGAAATATAACATTATAGAAATTTTATTTGTATTAGCTCTAACAGTTATTACTCCAATTGTAGCACTTCATTATTTAATATTCCATGTAGGTTTTATTTATAATAGAGACTCTTATCCAGCCTTTTATCAAAATGGACCCCAAACAGCACTTTCTTTACTAACTTTTCCTCAAGTAATAGATAATTCTTACATCCCAATAGTAATACTCCTTTATTTTAAAATAATATCTCCAATGGTAGCGGACTGGGTAAGTTACCTTATTTTCCCATTTGCTATTTCAATTCCTTCTATGTATTGGGCTTCAAGACATTTCCTAAAAAAATTTGAAAAACTCGATTTCTGGAGAACTCTATCAATTTCAATGATTATAGCTTTTCTTTACGCAGTTACCCCAACAGCTTTCTATTTCAGTCATTGGTCAAATTATGCAGGATTTTACGCATTATTGCCTGCATTAATAGCAGGAGTAGATTACTCAATAGATAAGAAAAGTCCAATAGCTTTGGCATTTTTCTCAAGCCTAACAACTACAGATCCAAGAGGCTTTGTTTTCACTTTATTCATTGTCATAACAATGCTCATTTTCAGAAAGAACGCAAAAATTTTCTTAATCTCAATACCATTCTATATCCTTATAAATATTAGACTGTTCCTTTATTTATTTATAAATTTCCACCAATACTCAACAATAAGCTTTTCAATATCTCAAGAACAACTGTGGTTAAACTACCTTAATTATCCACTCCTAGATTCAATGAGGGGATTAGGTCTTTTCAGACCTTTAGTACCATTTTATTCTGGAAACAAAGAATTAGATTTCATATTTTCATTCTCCATGATAGAGACAGGGATATTAGGATATATATTCATAAATAATAAAAAGAAAAACATAGCTACATACTTACTTATAATATACTTAATACTTGTTCTCGTTATTTCATCATATTTCCCATTCTTTGGAAATTCTATACAACTTAACGTACTTTACCCTCTCTTAAATTACCTTTCAAATGGATGGGCTTACCAATATTTATGGATATTTCTTCCAACGTATCTTTCAGAAATGGTTTTAGCTCCAATATTTCTCTTAAGCGCTTTAGTTCTAGCAAAACTAAGTAAAAACAAATTACTTATACCATTAATGATTTTTATAATAGTTTCACAATTAGCGTTCTCCGCACCTACAATAGCAAGTGGAAATTATTTCAATAATTATTTACCTCAAACGCCTCCGCAGTCATTAATTCAAGTAGCCGACTTTTTAGAAAATCACGGAGAAGGTAACGTAATAACTTTAGGAAACGTAAACCCAGACATAAAAAACTTTTACGGGGTTTTACCGAGAGAAATAAGTTTACCATTCAATATTCTAGAATATAATAATACTGCAAAAATATTGAATGCCTTTGGAGTACAATACGTGGTAACGCCACAAGATTTTAACTTCAATCAAAATGATTTTAAAGAAGTTTTCAACAATAATGAATTTATCATATATCAAAACGAAGATTTCAACTATAAAATAAATTCACCAATATATTTGTATAATTTCCCTCAAGATGTAGAGTATTTAAATAATTCTAATGCTCTTCCGTTTTATTTAATGTATTCAATACCGCCAAAATATTTAGGGGGAATAATAGGTAATTATACTCAAGCTGAGTACATAGCTTTTAAGGCATATAAAGCTGGAATATATCCCATTAATCTTAAAGTCAAACATTTACCTTCTCCAACAAATTTTACTAACTCTATTCCAGTAAATGTAAATGATATAAATATTCTTTCAAATTATCCTGGTATATCTTTTATTACAGTAGGAAGCCCTTCCAGCCTTAATATCAAAGTTAAACCCGGATTTTATACGGTAATAATTGAGTATATTACTACACTGAATGGAGGAACTTTCTGCCTAAGTAATGGAAGCGTAAAACTTGGAGTAAGCACATCCTCTTTTTACAATAATATTAACTTTACTATACTAGGAAATATTTCTACTAACGGAAATTTAACTCTGTCATTTAGAGGAAATTATCAATCCTACTTATTAGGAATAATTCTCGTGCCTAAAAATGAAAATTTTAATGTAGATTCTCACGTAGATTCCCAAAACATTACGTCTCTTTCATATTCCGGAAACGGATTAGGAAGAATTTATGGAGAAGAAGATAAAGAATCTTTAATCCCAATTTACATAAACGTCATAACATTTTTAATTGTAATTTTTATAGTCTTACAAAATCGCCTTCACTTCCCTTTTTAATTCCTCTTCCAACATAGTTTTTATTTCTTGCCTATGCAACCTCGTCAAATGAAGGAAAAGTCCCTTCTTTGTAAAAGGTCCCCTATTACACAACTTACAGTACAAGAGGCCATTCTGTTTTTCAGAAAGCCAAAAAGCTACCCTATCAACTACCTTCTCCGCCATCTGTTTTGAAGAAATTCCTACTATTTTTTCCAATTCATCATTCTTTACCGTAATGAAAGAGGCTTTCTTTGCAGTATAATCTATTAATTTTTCTGCAGTTATTGAGATTCCGCTATCCATTTCTTATCCCACACAGAAGCTATACCAACTGTTAAAGTAAATATGGAGATCAACCTAGAAAACCTTTCGGTTATATCTGAAACGTCAAGAATTCCAGAAAATACGTTAATGTCTATACCTAGAGACCTTAATACTCTCTCAATTCTAACTTCAATTTCATCATAATTATAAGTTACTTCTCCAGAATCCAAAGATTTCTTAAAATCAGAAACAGCTTCCAAAGTTTCACCCAATTCTTTTTCAGATATTTCATCAAAGATTTCAGTTATCCTCCTCTTTATTTTACCCCCAATTATTTCAGCAGTCCCAGGAATATATTTTATAGGAACCATTTCAGATATCCATGCATCTACGTATCTCCTTACAGTTTCTTTAACATCGTCTATTTCTCCATCTATGGACTCAACTATTGAAGCAGCCGCAATTATATGAGCTACAGCTTCACCAACTTTTACCCCAAGCACTTCTTCATTTACCTTATTATTAGATTCAATACTCAACGTAACCACTTAATCACAATATTAAAGTAAGATAAATTAAAGAAAGGAATCCAATAATACTCAAGTTACTTAGATGAGACCCAAATAGAAGAAGATTAAAATTGATAACGTATAAAGAGCAAAAAGAGATTTAAAAGAAGTATTGTACAATTATAAAATAATAATATGTAAAAATTGAATAATAATATATTTATTCCAATTAAAGCTCTTTTACTATATCGCATAAAAGTGCTATCATAAAGGAATACTACTAATATTACCTCTCTATTCTAGAGTATAATTATAAAAAAAGCTATAAAATCAGATTTATATTATAAAAAATCTAAATATATAGTATACAAATAATATTTATAATTTAAATAAAAAATTATTTAGCGTTTTACGTTGTAGTATATACTGCAGCAACTGCTACTGATTGCCCATCGTTTAAACCTAAATCAATAGTATATGTCTGCCCTGGTGTCGGCGTAAAGCCAGTAGGTAAAGTTATACTAATGAGATTATTGCCAGAAGATAAGGCTGTAGAAACACTTGTAGTATAACCGTCTACTGACACTGAAACCACAGTTGCACTACCAGTACTATCTAATACTACAGTTAATGTATATTGGCCGGTGTTGCCAATTTCGCTAATGCTTCCAGTACCAGCTGCGGTAACACTGGGCGTTGAAGTAACTGCCCCAAATATTCCGAATACAAATCCTACTACTACAATAGCAATAGCTACGCTCGCTATAACTAAAATTAAAGCAGTTACAGCTCCTGATAATCCTTTTTGATTCCTTCTTTTTCTATTTATAGTTTTCATCTTTCTCAACTTATATAAGGCTAATGTTCTATAAAAATTTTTCGCAATTATATACGTTGTGGTTGCTTCGAGTCTGGGACAAAAAATTTAGATACCCTCTTATTTTGTATTATGAACCTATGAATAAGAAGTTAACTCAGAGGGACTTTGACAACTTTAAGGAGTCCATATGGGACTTGATAAAGTTGTACAAGGAAAGCAAGCTCAGTAAGATGGGGAGCTATGAGGAGAGCAAGGAGGAGAGGTTAGGTTAAGGAAGTTCGGTCAAGAGTTAAAACAAGACTTGAAGGAAGCAGCAAAATTCGTGAAGGTCAGGAAAGGGCAAGGAAGGAGAAGCAAATTGACCCCAAAAGAGAAGGCGTACATACTAATACTCAAGGAATACTTAGGCTTATCGAACAGGGAGACTGCAGAAATGGCGTCACTACTGAACGAAGGAGGAGATAAGCTACAAGACCGTGGAGAGGTTATACTCCAACCCAGACGTCTTCGTTATCCTCTACAACCTGCTCTCAAAGACCGTAGAAGGGCTCAGAGTAGACGCTGTCATTGACGGGACCGGTTACTCCCTAATAATAAGCAAGCATTACAGGACTGAGAGGGAGAGGTCAGGAGAAGAGGTTAAGGAATGGAAGGACTTCATGTACTCCTTCTTCATCTTCGGCCTGGGCAGTAACTTGATTGTCGACGGTTATTCGCTCAAGAGTGAAAGGGAAGCCTATGAGATGACCCTCAAGATCCTGAGGGAACTTGGCGTACAAGTGGACTCTTTGAGTGCCGACAAGTACTATGGTAAGTCGACCCTTGATGACTTCCCTGACTGGGGCTACCAGTTATAGTTGTGTAAGAAAATATATAAGCAGAAGGTTAAAAATCTTCATCAAGGCTCACCTGGAACCTCGAAGCGTGGAGTTGTTTGAGGTGATATGAGTGATGCCTTATCACCAACATGGGCCTGAACTTCCATCGGGAGTTGCTTTCCTGTATAGAGACGTAGAGGTAGACCTCCAAGGAGCGAAGAGAGGGAAAGTAACCTCCAAGCTCTTCCTCGAACCTAGCTAGGATCGAGTTGAAGCTCTCCGACGTATTGTTGGTATAGAAGTAGTGTCTAACCTCCCTAGGGAAGTTGAGGAAGGCGCAGTACTTGTCAGCAGCGTCAAGAAGCCTCTTGGCTCTGGCTGGAGAGAAGGGTTGGACGAGTTGGCTGAGGGATGAGATAGCCTTCCTTCCCTCCTCCACGTTCCTGGAGGACTTTAGGTCCCTAACTCTAATCATGAGTTCCTCCTTCTCCTTGTCCGGGAGGACTCTCATGATGTTCCTAACCATGTGGGTTATGTAGAGCTGGTGTTAAGGGGAGGGGAAGAGCGTGGACACGACGCGATTAAGTCCCGAGAAGTCGTCGCGCACTATTACGTCAACCCTGCTGACTCCCTTGCTCACGAGTCCGCCCAGGAAGGACTTCCAACCGTCAAGATCCTTCCTATCCCTAACTTCGTAGTCCAAAACGAACTTGTTCCCCTCTAAGTCAACTCCTATGGCAATGTAAACGGCTCTCTCCATAATCGACTCGTTGATTCTGACCTTTACGAACTTCACATCGACGTAAAGGGCCAAGAGATCGTGAGGTAGTTCGCGGTTCTTGAATTCCTTGAGTTTATTGGATATTCTCTCGGCAACCCGATCCATACGATCTCACTATACGGTATTCCCTTAGCTGCTAACACGGCCTTAACTTGGCCCGCAGGCATGCCTGAAAGAACGAGCTGCTGGAGGAACTCCTCGTAATCCGGGCTCGTCCTTTCGTACTTCTCCGGAAGGATCTTGGGTCTGAAGCCACCCTTTCTGGTTCTCGATACTCTGAGCCTTAATACTCCGTTTCCAGTCCCCAAATACCTGAAGTACGTTCCGTTCTTGTCGTTATCCTCAACTTCCAAGTAGGCCTCCCTCTCTTCCATCATGGCCTCTTGCAAGATTATCTCCTCTATCTCCCTTAGGCTAACTCCTTCCTTGACTGCCTTCTCTCTTATTTTCTCCATTACCTTCATGGTATTACTCTCCCTTATAGTATTACCCCCTCTGGGGTTATTTTTACTTTTTACCATTATTTTTCACCTTTGACTACCACAACTATAACTGGTAGCCCCTCTACTTGATACCTAAGTCTAACGCTACGATAAAGGGAGGGAAGAGATGGAGGGAGACGGTATTGAGGTTCATGAGGAACCCGTTGGACTATTTGGAGGAGTACTTCAAGCGCGAGAAGGCAGAGTCTCTGATCTCATCCATCAAGAGAAGGACAGGATGGATTATAAACAAGGTTAGGGAAGAGAGGATCCACCTAACGGTCTTGGCGAGGGTCATGATTCACGACCTACTGTGGTCAAAAGCGTTAGACTAAAAATCTTAAAATGCTATATAGATTTGGAACCCATTAGACTAATTTGTCCCAGACTCCAAGATATAGATAAACTTATATAGACTTTTCACAACTAATAATTGTGAAGAAAGACAAACGAGCTTTATATACAGGAATTACTGCATTTTTATTAATAGTTGCGTCAGTTTTAATTACGCTAATAGTCTTATCCTTTGCATACTCCGTATTAGGAGGTTATAATTCTGTGTATCCTATTGTAAAACAATCTGGACCAGGCGAACTAAAAAACAATTATTTATATGTATATCTCACTTCTTCTAGAAATATAACAATAATAAGTATTTCAGTAAATGGTTATACTTCGTCTATATCAGTACCTTTATCGGAAGGTTCACAATTAGTAAAAATTCCGTTACCTAAAGGATTTTATTATACAAATGGAACATATTATAGTATAAATCTAGGACTTTCTGATGGAGAAAGTGTTGTAGTATCAGCATCATGTCTTTCTAGTTAAAAGGATTACAAGAACTAAGAGAAGAGCAGTAATTGCAAATATTTTTATCAATTTATAACCAAGATTCTCATTAAGTCCAGCTCCCGGTTTTATGGAAATAGGTTTCTTATGCCCAACATGAAATATTGGAAGCGTAGTATTGGAGAATATATTATCTTTCCATAATATATCAACACTTTTACTTATTATATTACCATTAGTTTGATAATCTATTGATTTAACGACTACTCCTGAGGAATTAAAATATAATATGAAATCATTCTCTACTCCTTCTATATATGAGGTTACATAATATTGAAAAAGACCATTTTTAGTCTCATTAAATATTAGAAACCCTTTCCCGTAAGAAATATTTTTACCTAAAAGTGACGGATTAACATAAAAGAATGCACCATAACTCGACTCGTTTTGTATGCACAGTGTTGAAGGTAAGGTAGTATTCTCACTTAATGCAATTATTGTTGAATTAACTAGCATAGAACCATTATCAAATACTTTTTCTATTTCTTGGATTATTATAATTTTTTGAACAAAATATTTTGGATAATATATATATGATGTTTCATTATATATTAGGAAAGAATCGGGCTTTATAGAATAACTTAAAGAATTAACATTAAAGACATTAAAGAAAAGTATTATGAACATAAATATTAAGAATAAACCTAAAATTCTCATAATATCTTATATAGAAATTTAAGCTTATATTTTTATGACTAAAAGCTATTTGATCTTCTAAAAACAGATTTTACTATCTTTTCTACTGAATTTCTTTAATTCTATAACGCTAAAATTCAATTTAAAATTTCTAATCCTACAATATATTAACTTAGATAATTCCAAATAAATTATTAAGAACTTTAAAATTAAGATTTGCCTAAAGTTTTTACTAAGGACACTATAATACCCATTCCTTTCTGAAATTCTGGATCTCTAAATGCTGAAATTAAACTTCCTAAAGTAACGCTCTGAGGATTTTTCATAGCAGTTGAAAATCCTTCCAAAACTGGAGAAATATTGTTCAGAAATTCAGTGGCCTTAGGTAAGAAATCTAAAAGCAAAGAAAGTGTTGCACCTAAGTTAACTATCATATCGTCTGTAAGCATGTCCTTAAGAGATTTTAATGCATAAGTCAAGTTAACTAAAGTATCTAAAGCTCCCGATTTTCTCATTTCCTCTATTTTTTGCATTAAATAGTTTAATTCTTCACTCTTATCTATAACTTCTGTAACGTCCTCCTTTTTCTCGTTTATCTTATCTACTACTAGCGCAATTGATGAAATTTCTTCACCAATGTTTTTTATCGATTCGTCATTTACCATGTCTTTAAGGGATTTCAGGAAAAAGCTTAGATTAACTAAAGTGTCTAATGTTCCGCTTTCCTTTAGCTGATTTAATTGCTTTATAATCTCGTTTATAGTAGGTAAGTTTTCCATTATTTGTGAAAGATCTTCCGTCATACTATCGCCTTGGCTGTTACAGTCCAGTAAAGTTTATTATACATTAGCTTTCCCCACCAATGCACATAAGACGGCGGTGGGGGTATTGGAGGACTGGAATAGTTAAATCTTATATATGTTCCACTGTTTAACCCTGTTGCGATGTAGCAGAAAACTGACCCGTCGAACATCTTTTTGCTTTTTGTCCCCCTAATTTCGTTTTCAATATTCCCCGCTACTACGTAAGATTCGAAATCTGCAGTTGAGCCTGCCTTAGAGATTGGAAGATCTGTAGTATCCCCAATTACATATACGTCTGAATGATCTTTCATTCTTAGGGTAAACTTGTCTGTAGGAACCCAATTTCTTCTATCTCCCAATTCAGAATCACCAATTACTTTTGCTCCAGTATGAGGTGGAACGCCTATTGCAAGATCAAACTTTACTTTATCTCCTTCTTGAGATTCGATTACATTTTCGTGAACTTCTTTAACGTTAAATGGAGAAATTATCTGAATTCCTCTTTCTTCAAATATTTTTATCATAACATCGTTTGTTGTCTTTATCCCGAAAATTCCTGGAACTGGATAAGTATAGATTATATTGGTTTTTTCTCTTAATCCCCTCTTCCTTAAGTAGTCGTCTAACATTAGAGTTATTTCCATTGGAGCTACTGGACATTTGTGAGGAAGTTTTGCTACGTTTATGACTATGTTTCCTCCAGTAAAGGATTCTAAAGTTTCCCTCAGTTTAATAGCGCTATCGAAATCCCAAGGAGAGTAAACTGACCTATATCCAGGTATTTCGTCCCACTGTAGATGAGATCCAGTAGCTATAACCAAGTAATCATATGGATAATCCTTCCCTGCTTTAACCAAGTGATTTTGAACATCTATTTTTTCAATTTCCTTATTAACAAATTTTATTCTTCTATCTAATAGTTGCCTTTCTTCTCTTACTAGCTCTGATGAATCTGAAAGACCTATAGACATAAGAAGCTGCCCAGGCTGATATACATGCTTATCACTCTTCTCTATTACTTGTATTTCAACTTCTCCCTTATCTATTTCCTCAGATAAACTCCTAGCTAACCTATTTGCAACTATTGTTCCAGATATTCCTCCTCCTGCTATAACTATTCTCTTCATTTACTAACACCTTTAACAAAATTATTTAATAATACATTTTGAGCATTTAAAAAATAATTCTCATTCATATGAGTAATGAATATAAAAGTTACTTATAAATTTTTTCTTAAAAATCTTATAAAATTAAAAATAATTGATCAGTTTAAAAATAGGGTTATGTTCACAAGAGAACTAAGAAGTTAAGGGCAAAGTAGAATAATTTTAGATAAATAGAGTAATAATGGATAATAGTCATAATTATAAGAATTTTAACTGTTGTACTCAATAATTAGAGCATAAAGGAATATTTTAGCTGATATCTACTATTTATTGAATTATATTAAGAGTTTTAAAAATGAGCTAATAAAGCCTTATTTTTTAGTTTTTACCTGTTGATAATCTGGTTGAAATGAGAAAATATTGAGTAAAAATCTTTATGCTATTTATTTTTTCTATAAAACTACATTATAAGTAATTCTTAGAATTATTTAGATATGAGGATGATTTGTCCAGTTTTCTAAAGTAGAAGCGAAGATTATATAGAAATTCTGAGGAATAACGAATAAAACATAGAAATTACCTGTTAAACGACTATTATAGAAATATACTCGCAATATTCTAGTATATTAGCTTAAAGTGTCTTTTTATTGACTTTTTCCTATTTAGCAAGAGTTATTAATAAAATATAATTTTTTCCATTATTTTTCTCTTCTACAATTTTCCAATCTCTTAGTGAACAAAAAGATTTTACTACTTCAAGATTTTCTGGAGATATTATGGCCTCTACTGCTTCCCCTTCCTTAACTTCATCCATTACTCCAGAAAGTTCTCCCAAAGGACCAGAACAAGTATTGCCAGTAAGATCAATCGTCTTATATATCTTAAGCTGAGTCATATTATTTCATATGATTTTTTAGTTAAAAAGCTTTTGTTATATTTCCTATATTCAGTAAAAAATAAACTATTTAGTAATACGATCCTTAGATTTTCTAGGCTAAAAAAGAATCTGAGAGCTATATCTTTTTACCAAAATTGGAAGAGATTATTAGATTTCGCTAATTTATGATTACGAAATATTGTGCAATATTAATAATTATAAAAGTTTTATCTAACCTACATTAAATATTAATTATCTTTAAGATATTTGCCTTGCTAAAATCTTTCCTATTACCAAGTAAAATATTTTAAAAGCCTTTTAAGATCTATTCAAATTTATGGATATTGGAATTACCCTTGATTCTACAGAAATCTTAAGGAAGTGTATAGCAATACTAGGAATAAGAGGTTCAGGAAAATCTAACACGGCAAAAGTACTTTCTGAAGAATTAAACAAGGAAGGAATACCTTTAGTTATAATAGATCCTGACGGAGAATATTCAATAGATGCAGACGTTATAGATAACTTTTCCTTAGATGAAAGCATACCTACAGAAAGGGTATTAAAAGAAGGAAAAAGTGTAATTCTAGACATGAACGATTGGTCAGAAGAGTCTTTTAAATTTCTACTTCGTTTCCTTAATTCATTATGGCTAAATTCCAAAATATACAAAAGAAACTTTTTTATACTTTTAGAGGAAGCTCACGAATTTATACAACAAGGAGAGAGAAATCAACTGAGCGACACAATAGTTAGAATAGCCCTCAGAGGAAGGAAAAGAGGAATTGGTATGATAATTGTAAGCCAAAGATCTGCAAAAGTTAATAAAGACGTATTAACACAAAGCGAAATATATTTTCTCCATAAGGTGGTACATCCTGTAGATCTCAAAGTTTATAAGGAAATCATTCCTTGGAAGTCAAAAGATGTCGAAAATGAGGTAAAAAAATTAGAAACTGGAGAAGCACTTTTCTATTTTAATGGTGAAGTTAAGAAAATAAGAATAAGGAAATTTGAGGAAAAAATTAATGGAGAAGGACAAGAAGTATTAATATAGAAATAAAACAATGTTGTTTGAAAATTAAAAATTTTTCAAGTATAAAATGTTGTTTCTCTCGATTCACACTACAAACCAACTATTGCATATTTACATAAAGATAGTCTTCAAATTTGGATCCCTAGTAATTCTTTAATTTATTTTAGATATTATTTAATAAGATTTAATAGAATATTTAAGACTTAACAGATAAATGAGAAATTAAATAAAGACAAAAGAAGATAAGTTAAACTAATCTATAAAATTAATATTTTAATTATTATACCATGAATACGTAAAAGACTAAGTATGTTGAAAATTTATATAATGACATAATTATTAGTTCCATCTTCAGAAATTAACGTTACATCACCATTAACTATTATTACTGCATAGGAGGTCTCCGAAGGAGGATTATAGGGAGATACCATATAAACGTATAGAATATAATAAGTATTTGTAATACTAGTTAGTTGAGGAGTATCATTATATAAATACCCATTTTTATATATAATATTGTCTACAGCCTGAAGACTACTACTCTCATCCTTATCAGCAGCAAAAAATTATGACATAGTTGCTACATTTCCATCTCCTTCAAGTAGTGTCAAATATAAAGGACTTTTAGAATTTGGAGCCTCTTTAGAATTTAAGTTAAAAGTTAATTGAGTTGAAGAATTAATTGAACTAAAAAGCCATTTTCTAGAATTATACCTAGCATCAAAATAGTACCAAGAATTCTTACTAATTGCGACGGTGAAACTTCTTTTATATATTCCGTTTTCATAAATCGTAGTATTTATGTGACTATTGATTAAATATATGACTATACTTAAATTAACTTTATTTGCTGCTTCGTACGTGTAGTTTGATAGAATAATATTTCCAGTACCTATTTCTTCAAACCAAAATCCAAAACTATCACCAAGCTTACTATGAGGAGTTACTGCAGAATTAGAGAAAGATGATACAGTATATGATCCTGAAGTTGTAGCTACATATACTCCCAATCCATAATCCCAAGGATTTACATATGGAGTTGCTATTCTATAAAGTATCCCGCTAATATTTACAATAATCCAAAAATATATTATTTCATTGTTTTTCACAGTAGCTGTAATATTGATCGTGTTGCCATTGTCAATTTTGTAAGCATTCACGTTAACTAACAATCCTCCTCCTTGCGGAAATTCTATTTTATTTATAGAAACTGATGGAAAACTTAAATGAATCTCTGCATTATTTGATGGAATATAGTAATAGTAGTTAAGTTGAGGGGATGCTATAAAAGGAACTATATAAATGTTCCCATTATAATTACTTATTGAAGGAATAAAGAGAAAATTAACTGTATAATTACTTTGAGAAATCGTTTTTCCAAGATTTACTTTATACGTTATTGGAGAAACTGTTGATGTAAAACCTTCAGTTAACGACAAAGCTTCCTTTTGAATAGAAGAAGCCGAAATAGTGAATGTAGTTGAAATAAAATAGAGCGATGAAGCTATTAACGACATGAGAATTACTGTTATTATTATTATTAAAAGTAGAATGTTATTCTCCATAAATGTTATATAGATAATGCTATATAAAAAATTAGCTTGCTATTCCAGTCTCGTTAGGTAACATGTATATAAAATTAGTAGTGTTAAACGCTCTAATTTCAAGTAATATTGGCATTTCGTATATTGGCATCTTGCCAATAGTATTGGGCATTGTAAAATTATATATTAGAGGAAGAGGTAAAGCTTTCGAATTGCCATATATATTTTTAGAAATATTTACATATACTGAAGTTTGAATGAAAACTGATATTAAGGTATAATTTGAGTTAGGTTTTAAAATTTCTATTTCTGGCTTTGTAGGAGAGGCATTATAGTAAATAAGAACTGTACCACCATTTACTTCATTAGATATAAGTTTACTGTAATCAATATTACTAGATTGTGGATATATTGAGTTTAAATATAGAAATAAAGGAATTACTGCTCCTACTATTATTAGAAGAATTATAATAAAAGCTAGAAAATCGGAAAGAGCCCTCATTTATCATCACGGTAATTGTTGAATATACCCAAAACTCCAATACGCTTCAATACTACCTGGACCATCAATATATACTATTGTAGATCCTAAAGTGTAATTTTGAAAATATATATTAGTAGAGTGTCCCCAATAATCGAAAATTGTCGCTTTGACAATCCCCACGTATCCAAAAGCCAATATGTTATACATACCTTCTTTGATCCAATATGATCCAGAGCTATAGGTAGTAGAATTTAAAGTTAAGACTGGATTATAGCTAATATTATTGCTTATTGATATCGTATAATAATTGTATAAATGTTCATAATAAATTGAGATCGAAGCAGGGGTAGAATTAGGAGGAATAAAGAGCAATATTGAAGGTAGTATAGTATAAGTTTTTCCGTATTCCCATCCATCAAAACCATAAGTACATATCTCTGTACTTTTGGTAATGTTATATGCTGGAGTTAGTTCTGTTAAATTCACATAACCTGCAGTAACAGATATTATTTGTTCACCATTAATTTGATATTTATGTCCATCTATTCCTATATATATTGGTCGGGTGGCATTAGTATATAATGTAAGGTTAATCTTGGCATTTATCAGCGTATAGTTTGCTATTAGTGATACTCCACTTCCTTCTAATGTAACTTCTATATCAGAAGATTTTGTACTATTAACTTTAGCATTACCTAAAACTATCCAATTATGGAAATACCCAGTATAAGGAAAACCCGAAGCGTTAATAGCATAAGCATATTCTGGAGCGTCTACAAAGAAAGATCCAGTATCATTAGTAAAAGTTACTGGTGTTGTAAAATTTTCCTTTTTAGTATCTATATTTGTTGTTATATTAACTCGCGTTGTATATATTCCTTTATTACCTTGAATCTGAGAAAGAATTATTACCCCACCTTTAGTACTTTGCAGAGGCATTGGACCAATGGAAGAATTTAGAACTAAATAGAACATATTCCCATATTCCGATATTATTACAATAGGATCTCCTGATACAGACTTAGGTATAGAAAATTCAGAGTTTTGAGTTACAGTTATAGGATAATCTATTGAAGAACCATTAGCAAACGTAGTAAGATTTCTCCATATTCCATTAGTAAAATAATCTATTTGACGTATTTCAAGATTTATAGGAAAAGATACTGTAGAATTGACATACAAGAAATCTATAGAACCATTGTAATTATAATATATACTAGGATGACCTAGAGTAACTGATTTATATTCGTCGTTCTTTATTGTTACATAATTATTAGTAATGGTGTTCTGAACAATAGAATTTTGATGAAAAGTGCTTTCATAAAGTAATAATGGAACTCCAATAGCTATAACAATTATTAGTAACATAAAGAAGGCTATTGCATTAGTTTGGCCTTTATTTTTCCTTATCAAATAAAATGGGAAAATTACCAATGAATAGAGACTATTAAAAGAATTAGACAAAATACTACTAGGCAAACTACCTGTTGGATTACTACTAACGCCATATTTCCAACACTGATTATCCACTACTATTAGGGGAGAATTAACAGTAAGAGCAGTATAATTACCAGTTCCGTTTCCTAATATATTGTCAGGATTTTCAAAACCATAGTCTACACCTATTGGATAAGATATTATCAATTGATAAGTCTGATTAGAACTTACAGGCCAATCAAGCCAATTATAATACTCAATAGTAAAATTACCATTTAACTGAAATAAATAATTATATGTTACATTATAGGAGCCTTGTGCTAAATAAACTTTTTCAAGTTGATAACTATTTATTGGACCAAAAGTTTCATTTTTACCATTTATACATAATTGAAGAAGTTGTCCAGCTATATCCCCATATACAGGCGATGTATTATGTATAAATATTGCATAATTATGCTGAAAAAAAGAATATGGCTGAATCAATTGAAAATTATTTTTAAATTCCACTAAATAATATCTTTCTTGAATACCATAATTAATATTCAAATATCCGCTAGAGTTTACGTAAATGATAAATTCATTATTAGATTTACTAATCATATAATTTGAATTATAACTATTTATTTTATATTCGTCTATTTCCCCATCTTTTACTGTATAGCCATATAACGTGTAATTATATGTTATATTTACAGGAGAAGGAAAAACTATTATATGATAACCATAAGTTAGATTAACTGTTATTTTCTGTTCTAGGCTATATGTTATATTATCTATAGAAATTGGTATCGATGCATTAAGAGATGAAATACTAGGGCTGTTTCCATAATTATTTTCAAGTATTATCCCTTCTTGGCTTATAGTAACTGGATATTTTTGAGTATTCATTAAATATACTATAGTAACTAGGCCAGTTCCGAATACTGTCAATTCAGTACTTTTACTTTCAGTATCACTTACACTAACTCTACCAATTGTAGTCCAATTTTCGAACTTTCCTGTTAAACTATATTGAGGAAGAAATATTGTAGAATTCGGAGTGGAAAGAATATAAGTTCCAGACTTCATCTCACAAATCACTGGAGTGATCTGAGTTTTTCCACTTATATCTATATTAATAGAAACTGCAAAAGTCTTACTTCCATTTATAGCAATTCCTATGAACGCTACATCAGGTTTAGCAATTCCACTTATAACTGAAGACATTATAACACTAGTATTAGGATTTAATAGAAAAATATTACCTAGCGATGTTATTATTAATATTGGATAGTTTTGAACATATTTCGGTAAATATAAATTATAATTACCGCTTACTATAATATTTCCTGTAGCTGCACTCCATGTACCATGAAAATACATTATTGAGGTAATATTAAAAGGAATAATAGTAGAATAATAATAAAATCTAATATATGGAAGTGAAGAAGAGTTGTAATAAATAAAAGGATTTCCCTTGAGTACTTCATTTACTTGATATCCTTGAAGTTGTATTGAAGGATCATAAGCTGATTTACCTTGCTGTGAAGATGAAGGTGTCGAATTCATAATCATAAAAAAAGGTACTATTACAGCTATTATTAAAAAAAGCATTATTATTGCAAAAATAACCACTGCTTGAGCTTTCATTGTGATACGCCTGAATAAGTATAATATATTCTAAAATAATAATTACCTGATTGATAAATAATCCATACTACAATAATATCACTACTATTTATTAAACCGGTAACTGAGGTAACTGAAAAAGCTTCGTTAGAAGGGACTTCATAACCAACCTGGTTTGTAGATAATATCTCTCCAGAAGTAGAATATATTGTACTAAATGTTTTTGATAATGGTATTTTTCCATTAGTCAAAAAAACATTAAGAGTAGACACGGAATAAGAAGGAGTTATTGTACCTATAGAAGCTATATCACTAGTAGGTACTGCAAAAGCTATTACAGTAAAATTACCAGAATACTGAGGTGAATAAATATAAAATATACTAGATCCTTTGCCATTTTCTAAAAATAGAGGTCCTGCTGTTACGCTTATATCAGACCCCATATTTTTTGCAGTCTGTTCTGCATTTGTAAAAGATAATTGGGGAACAAGAAACGCTGAAACAAAACTAAAAATGACAAGACCTATAATTACTGTAACAGCTAAAATTATAATTTCCCCTACACCAAAAGCCATATACTTTATTTAATATCTGTTCTATATAAGTCTTTTTAAAACAGTCAGTGGCATAACTAAAACTATTTTTAACCTAAAATATTAGGCTTAATTTTACAAAATAGAAATAAAAACAATAATTTTCAAACATGATTTAATATCTATAATTTATTAACTTATTAAGATCGTTTTAATAACGGATTCCCTAATGGAGCTTTTTTACCCCAGACTTCGGCAACTACTGCTACTAATCCCGTATACCACGCAGCTATTGCCGTTAATATACCCATATAACCTCCAGCATGTACTAATGAAATTGAGTTTTCCATATTTCCAATGCCTAATAGGAAGAAGGTTATCCATAATAGTAGAAATGTTGTAAAAAGACCTAAATTAAGCTTGAAAGTAGCTATCCACATTACTAGTGTAAATATTCCGAAGGCTACTAAAACTAAACCTATAGATGCAGAAGTTATGTTTCCAAAAATTCCCATAGCACTTAAGAAAAACCATTCCCAAAATGCCCCATAAGTAAAGAACGCAGTATATCCGAAAGTATTGCCTGATTTAAATTCAAAAATTCCTGCTACTATTTGTGCTAATCCTCCATAAAATGCTGCTAAACCTAATACTGCGCCTGCTCCTTGAGATATTAGTCCGGCATTAAACGCACTTAAAACTAGAGTCGTTAACGCAAAACCTGAAAGCCCAAGAGGGGCCGGATTTGCTCTTTTTTCTTCAGTCATGAAGAAAAACAAAATGTATAAGTATTTAAAATTTCCTTAAGCATTATAAAAAGCTATATTTATTTAAATCTCTTTTACGCAAATATCCTCATGTCACAACAAGAAAACCTTCCCTTTGACGAAGAGTATTATCAACCTCCTTATAAAGCAGTTTATAGAGAATCAATTGAAAATGCTGAAAAATTTTGGAGAAAAATGAGTGAAGAATTAGAATGGTTTTATCCATATGAGAAGGTTCTTGATGAAACTAACGCTCCTTTTTATAGATGGTTTAGTGGTGGAAGAATAAATATTAGTTATAATGCTCTAGACAGAAATTTAAAAAGTAGAGGAAATAAAATAGCTATTTATTGGGAAAATGAAAAAGGAGAAAATATAGGATTAACTTACTCTCAACTTTATAATGAAGTCAACAGATTTGCTAAGGTTCTTCAAGATTTAGGAATAAAAAAGGGAGATAGGGCAGTAATATACTTGCCTTTAATGCCAGAACTTCCTATATCAATGCTGGCATTAGCGAGATTAGGAGCAATACATAGTATAGTATTCTCTGGCTTTTCGGTTCAGGCATTAATAGACCGAATTAACGATGCAAAAGCTAAGATGGTCATAACTACTACGCACACTATGAGGAGAAATAAAAGAGTTGAATTAAAAGGAATAGTTGACCAAGCTGTTGAACAGACGCCGTCTGTAGAAAATGTTCTTGTAATAAAAAGAAATGAAGAACCAGTAATGAAAAAGAAAGACGTACTCTATCAAGATCTAGCCAAAAGAACTGGTTATAAAAAAGTTGAAGTTGAAGAGACGTCTTCTACTGATCCTTTATTTATCTTATATACCTCCGGAACTACTGGAAAACCTAAGGGAATATTCCATCTTCATGGAGGATATGGAATATGGACTTATCTAACTACAAAATGGGTATTTGACCTTAGAGATAACGATGTGTTCTTTAATACTGCAGATATAGGCTGGATTACTGGACATTCTTACATAGTTTATGGACCTTTACAAGCTGGCGCTACAGTTCTAATGTATGAAGGAGTCCCAGATTATCCAAATCCTGATAGATGGTGGGAATTAGTTGAGAAATATAATGTGACAGTTTTCTATACTTCTCCAACAGCTATAAGGTCTCTGATGAAGTATGGGGAGGACTGGATAAAGAATCATGATTTATCGACATTAAGAATTTTAGGAAGCGTAGGAGAGCCAATAAATCCTGAAGCATGGAGATGGTATTATAAAAATATCGGGAACTCCTCTTTGCCTATAGTAGATACATGGTGGCAGACTGAAACTGGAGGAATAATGATTTCCGCTACGCCAGGCTTAGGAAATTACATGTTAAAGCCTAGCGCCAATGGGTTACCTTTGCCAGGAGTTGATGCTGACGTTTTTACAGAAGAAGGAATTCCTACTAATCCTAGAGAAAAAGGCTATATTGTTATAAAAAGACCCTGGCCTGGAATGCTAGCAGGAGTATGGAACGATCCAGATAGATACATAAAAACATATTGGTCAAAATTCCAAGGAGTGTACTATCCAGGGGATTACGCAGTAAAGGATGAGGATGGCTTCTTCTTTATACTAGGAAGAGCAGATGAAGTGTTAAAGATAGCAGGACATAGAATTGGAACTAGGGAAATAGAGGATATATTAATTTCTCATCCTGCAGTAGCTGAGTCTGCAGTAATTGGTATCCCTGATCCAGTTAGAGGTGAAACTGCAGTAGCTGCAGTAGTACTTAAACAAGGATATACACCGTCTTCTCAACTTAGGAAGGAATTGGAAGATTATGTTAAGAAAACCTTAGGTTCAATAGTGATATTTGGAGGAATATATTTTGTTTCTAAATTACCTAAGACAAGATCAGGCAAAATAATGAGAAGATTGGTAAGGTCAGTAATTTCTGGACAGACACTTGGTGATGTATCTACATTAGAAGATGAAACGTCAGTAGATGAACTAAAGAAAGTCATAGAAGAGTTCTCTAAAGAAATTAAAAATCAATCATAAATTTTCACAATATACTAAACGATTAAATTTTTATTTTTAAATATTATCTCGTTTTAGAGAAGCATCTCTGAATTTTATATTTGGTATACTAAATTATTAAAATATACTAAATCTAATTACATTAACTTTTTATAGAAAAACGTATAAGTTAAATTTCTTTATTATAATTTATGATTAGTAAAGAAGTTAAGATTAACTTGAAGAACGCTAACAGTAAGGTTATTCTAAACGAGATATTTGATATAGATAACCTCCCTAAATTATGGAAATACCTTCAAAAAGTAGAAAAAATAGATTCCATCTCGTATATAGCAGAATTTAAAGTATTTATGAGATTTAGATTCTTAATGAAAAGAGAAATATCTGAATATTCGGTAGTGCATTCTGGTGTAATGAAATTCCCTAAAGCTTCTTTTACATTTTCTGTAAATGTTATACCTTTGAGAGATGAATCATTAGATATGATCGTTAGAGGTGATTACCAAGGTCCCTTAGAAAGATTAGCTGGAAGTCCTATGCAATCGTTTTTAAACAATTTTGTGGAAAAATTTTCTAATAAGATCCATTTTCAGACTTTCGAAAATTTTACAACTCTGATCAATGAAGGAATAGAACAAAGTAAGAATTATGATGGAAAGATAAAAATTTCTGTGGATGAATGTGAAGCATTTTTCGAAAACGGAAAAATTGTAGAGATAACATGTGGAAGAATTAAAGACGATGATGCAATGAAAGAACTTTCTTCTAAGAAGATATATAACGCAATTATTGATTATTTATGATATAATACTTACAATCAAACTAAATCGATTTAAATAATAGTATATACTATTAGAATTCTTTGTATCATAAAAATATAACTAAATAAAAACAGGAATTTTTAACTCTGTTTAATACATTGAAATAAACTTATAATGACAAAATATATAAGGGATAATCTGTAGTGACTAATATGCTAAGGCCATTAGTAGCAGTCGATTTAAATTCTCGGATTGACTATCTAACGCTATACAAATTTATGGAAGGATTATTGAAGAAATTTAAGGTAGTAGATACTGTGTTCATAATGGATGACAAAAGTATAGTTGAAATAGATGAGAATAAAGTCTTTAGAGTATCAGATTCTTACTCTTTTGTGGAGGTAGTAAGAAACTTAAAAGAATTGTCAGAAAAGAAAGGCACACTTGACTTGAAAAGTTTAATTATGCTTCAAAAAGAGTTGGGGAGAAGTCTAGTAGTACTAGTGAGTAATAGGAAAGCTAGATCTCTTGGTAACTTGTTAATAGTTTTTGATGGAAAGAAAGTAAAGACCTTGGCTGGGAACTGATGAAATTTTGTAAAGAAAATGGAAATTACGGAATAGAATTTAATGGGAATTACGTATCCCTTATTTCGGGAAAAATATTTTTTGAAGCTATAGATAACTGTTTTGAAATACCAATAGAAATTGATGAAAGAAATCTTTTTTATAAAGAATTAAGAGTTCCATTACCTTACAATTTAAAGGCAAACTTAGCTAGAGCTCTATTTATATTGCTAGGTGAGGTATCTAACGATATTTTCTACTATAGAAGAACCAAGATATTTATTGACTCAAAAATGAAGGATATAGATCTTAATGCTGAGAGAAAATTCTCAAAAATTTGCGGCAACTATGGAAGCACAGTCATGTACTATTGTATAGGAAATGAGACTTTCGCCATATTATCTCCTAATAAAGAAGAAGGAGAAAGCGCTTTTCAAAATTTTAAGGAATTTTATTATTTCGTAAAATCTTTAAGATAGTATTATCTTATCGTTCCAGAACCTAGCGAAGAACATTACTGCAGAGATAACTACTGGTATTACCAACACTAGGAAAGCATATCCTAAGCCTATTATTTGCGAAAGAGCTCCTACTATTATTGGTATAGATACAAATAGAATATTATTGTAAGCCAGAAAATAGGAATTAACAGCATTTCTTTCTATTTGTGAAGTTGACCTAGCTATCATTATAGTAGACATTGGAAATATTGAACCGTGAGGAATTCCTAAGATTGCCATGAAAATCAAAAAGCTGTAAAAACTAGGAGATAGTACCATCCCAGTTAAACCAATTAAGGTTATTAAAATTGAAATCAAAAGAGGATATCTTAATGAGTTAAAAGGTCTTATTGTCATGGAAAGTCTAGTTAAGAAGGATATTGTAAAGAATGGTATGTAAGAAAAGTATGCTAAATCCTTTGGAACGCCAAATTTTTCAATAGCGTATATTGTCAAAAACGCTGTTAGAGCAGCAAAGGGAACATTATATGTAGTTATAGAAAGAACTGAAGATATGAAACCTTTGTTCTTTATTGCACTCATACCGTGAGTTTCCCTTTTTACCTCAGGGAATTTAACATACCACGAAAGACCGAAAGCTAGAGCACCTAGAGGCAAAAATGCTAGGAATACAGATTTATACCCAAACATTGATAAAACATAACTTTCTAAAGATGGCCCTATTATTAAACTTATACTTAAACTAGTGGAATAGAGCGAGAGTAATCTTTCTGCAGTTCTTTTATCGTCAACAAGAGATGCTGAAGTAATTAAATTAGGTAATATAAGACCAAAAGCTATCCCAGCTATACCAGTTATTATCCATATTATGACTGCGTTAGATAGATAAAAGATACCTAATAAAACAAATATTATCAAATTGGCAGATATGAATGCCTTTTTTCTGGAAGAAGATTGCAACGTAGGATTAATGTAGGAAGTAGAAATAAATGTTGAGAGAAAGACTACAGCATCTATAATTCCAGCTAACAAATTGTCAAAACCAAAGACATACTTTCCCAAAGGAGCTAAGGTTGTTGTAACCATATTATTTGTTGCTCTTGTAGCTATAGTAATTAATGATAAAACTAAAGCCATATATATGAAAGATCTTTTGTCACTCATTGCAGTAGATATAGGTAACTTTGTTACTTAAAAATCTATTCTTCTTGTTTATGCATTATTAGAAAAGTAATATAACATTGAAAAAGATAATGGCGAAAATTTAAAATAAAATTATAGAAAAATAGATGTTAAAAAATTTACTCGTTTAGGTATTCTCTCCAGAATGTTCCTTCCATGACTGGGTTAATTATCCTTATGTATGGTCCGTAAATTAAAGTATCCAATGCCTCATCATGAACTTCTCTATACTCTGGACTTAATAATACTCTACCCATTCCGAACTGTAACGCATCTAGATTAGCCCATTCTACGTGAACTATGTACTGTGGTGGTGTTGGTTTAGCTTCTGGTACCTGATACATTACGTTATTTGGATCTGGCTCTAATGAGCCTGGGCTCTCTAATAACTGATGGAATCCTTTTGACCCGAATTGGAAGCTTCCTATTCCAGAGACGCCTATTTCTTTTAATAACATTGCACCTAGGAATCCTGGTGCTCTCTTAAACATCTCTAAGGTCTTTATTATTGCATCTTCAAATTGCTTTTCTTTTCCTGGAATTACTGTATGTTCTCCAAATGCTACTACTCTTTTTCCATAAGGCTGTGAGATTACTGGAATTTCTAATGGTTTTCCTTCTGCAAATTTCTTTCCTACTACTGCAGTGAAATCTGTCATCTCAGTGTTTATTGGCATGTCTGCATACTTTATTTCGTAAATTGGTTCCCAAGGTCCCCAAACCATTTGTGAGGCGCATGAGTAGCAAAGTCTAAATAGGTAACTCCAGTTTTGTCTGTGCATTTCTTCATGATCTTTCCAATCTTTCCACATTGTGTATTGTAAAACTCTTACAGTACTACTTTCCTTAGTCATGTCCATCTTAGCTCCTCCAAATCTTTCGCCAAACGGTAATACTCCTATTTGAACGTGGTTTTGGAATCCTACGAAACCCGGATGTCTTGCTGTTACCATGCACACTTTTGGTCCTACAGCTGAGAACATTTCAAAAGTTTTAGGTTCATTTTTCAAATCTGCCATGTTTATAGCTATGTAAGGTTTAGGCATATTTGTTCACAAAATAACATATCTCACCATGTCTATTAAACTTTGTTTAGTAAAAAGTATATATTCTACAGAAAAGTATAACCGCGTAAAAACAAGAATCTGTAACAAATTATAATTCCTTATTTAAAAAGATTATGTTTAAAAAATGGCGAAATCTTCAAACGAATTATAATATTTACTAAATATTTGTGATATAGCACTCTTCATATTTTCCTCGACTTGTCTTGGTTTCAATCCTAACGATAAACCTGCATGATACCAGCTCTTACCTTGAAATGTTCTTGCAAATAATGAAGCTAATAAAACATCGTCTATATCAAATTTATTCTCAAAAAAGTACTTTGTAGCTAAAGCATGAATAGCTTCAGAAACTGAATTATAAGGTAAAATACCATTTAAATATGAAATTATTTTGGCCTTATATAGGTCTGAAATATTGCCATATTCGATCGAGGGAGTTGATCTTAAAATTTTGACCAAGACCAATGGACTTACATTAAAATACACTTGATGTGATGTTCTTAGAATCTTATCTTTTAAATTCGCAGATAAGAAAGAAGTAATACTCTTCCCTTTTTCTGACATTCCTTTTAATACAATTATGGAATATCCTCCTAAGCCCTCATTTTTCCTTGATGCTAAATATACTGGAGTAAAACCGTTTCTAAGCCAAAAATTAAGAACCTTTAATTCGGATACAAAAGACGAACCTACCCAATCTAAAGAATAATTTAATGCAATTTCAGTAACTTTATTTAATAATAACGATCCAAGTCCCTTATCTTGGAGAGAAGGTATTACAGCAATTCTCATTATTCTCCATCCTCTTAATTCTCCAAAATTTTTTAGTCTTTGATATTTTATTATTCTATGTGGAATCAAATTTCCCTCATTTCCCTCAGCATATAACATTGATTCTATTTCACTATCGTTAAGACCTCCTTCTTCAACTATTTGAGCTACTGCAATGCCAGGATCAATTGTGAAAATTTTTTGAAATGCCATGTCTCCTAAAAGCATTAAATCGTCTGGGGAGTTTCTATAATGGGCGGATACTAATATCCCATATATTTGCCTAAGTAATTGCTCATCACTAAAAAGAGTCTCTTGACTTATTTCAGTTAAATTGTTTGTTGATTCGGCAACCTCTGGTTCAACATCTAAAAGCATTATGTCGTATATTAATTTCTCTACAGGATCTCCTCTTGCATATCTTATTGGATAGTCTAACTTAACCATTTGTAACTTAACATTTTTTTCTAGGTTGTTAATGTATTTTAGAAAAGCTTTTCCAGAACCTTCGTACCCATGAACTGTGGTTATCATAACAACTTTTTCCCATCTTCTCAAAATATAATCTAAATTTTCTATACCTAAAGAAGCTGCTTCATCTATAATTATTATGTCTCCATCCTCGTCTTTAGCGATTTCTGGGGCAGTCCATCTGATCCTAACATTGCCTACTCTTATTGACATTATTTTTCCTTCTTTAGATCTCAAGACCTTAATGTCAACTTTAAACAATTTTAGACCTCTAACTAATGCTTCAAGTAACTCTTTTGCAGAATAATAAGAAGGAGACGTTACTATAATATTGATAGTATTTTCAATATTCTTAATCATGAAATTTGATAAGGCAAATCCTACAGCAACGCTTTTTCCCCTACCTCTAGGAGCTATTACAGTAAAAACTCTCTTACCTTCCTCTTCTATGAAGTTGAATTCCTCTATAACTTTAGCTTGATCATCGGTAACGCAAAGATCGTAAAGCCTTTTGGGTATTTTAAAAATACCCTTCTTTTTAGGTAATGAAGTCTCTGAAGAAGAATAAGGTCTAATTATTTCCTTATCTCCAAGATAAATTATTCCTCTATTTTGAAGTAACTTTTGTAAGAATCTTTTCTCAAAAAGGTCTTTTACTATATTATGTCTAGTTAGTGACGATTTATAGAGCTTATTTTTAAATATATTATCGGAATATAAGAGAACTAACCCTCCTCCTCTAGCCATGTCTGAAAGTCTTGCTATATAATTCGGTCTGAAATCGTCTATACAATCTAATATTACTACGTCAAAGGTGCTTCCCAAATATTTCTCTGAAGAAGAATAATCAATGTCGTTTACATTAGCTACATTCATAAACTTCTTTAATTTTTCCTTACTTCCTTCTATCCATGGATGGAAAGCATAGGCAATAGTAGCTCTAGGGTTTATTTTCAAGTACTCTTTTAAAATTACAATAGCCTTTGAAACACTATCATCACCTTGTATAAAAGCTAAATTCCTATAATACCCTTTTTTAGCATCTAAAAACAAATTATCTAACTTCATAGATTGGTTTTTCACCTCTTAATGCTAAAATCAAGTTTTTTACTGCTATTTCAGCCATTTTGTCTCTAGTCTCAATTGTTGCACTACCTAAATGAGGAGTTAAAACAACATTGTTCATAGATATTAATGGACTATCTTTAGGTAATGGCTCGTGTTCAAATACATCTAATGCAGCGCCTCTTATCCAACCTTCTTTTAGAGCTTTTATTAAAGCATTCTCATCTATTACTGGACCTCTAGAAGCATTTATTAAAAAAGACGATTTTTTCATCAATTTTAATTTTTCCTCATTAACTATATGATAAGTAGTTGTGTTTAAATCTACTGCGATAACTAGAAAATCTGATTCACTGAATAATGTATTTAAATCTACAAATTTTGCATCTACATCATGAGGAGCTCTACTATTGTATATAATGTTCATGTCGAACCCTTTTGCTCTCCTCATAACAGCCCTAGCAATTCTTCCCATGCCTAATAAACCTAAAGTTTTTCCATATACTTCACTTCCTAGCATAAAAGTAGGATACCATGAAATTTCCCATTTTCCTTCTCTAATTAACTTATCTCCTTCAACTATTCTTCTTGAGACTGCAATTAATAGACCAAATATAAGATCTGCCGTAGCTTCTGTAAGAACTTCAGGAGTATATGTTATAATAATCCCACGTTTTTTTGCATATTCTACATCTATATGATCAAATCCTACACTATATGTACTTATTACCTTTAGTTTAGGTGCTGAATCTATTATTTCCTTGTCTATTCTTTCTGTTAATGTTATTAGAATCCCATCCTTATCTCTTATGTTATCTATTATCCATTCTTTGGGTGGAGGATAATTTTCCTCCCATAATGCAACTTCTACATTTTCTGATAAATAAGATATCCAATTTCCAGGGAGCTTTTTTGTAACTAAAACTTTCATAAAAATATCTTGTGAAAAACCATTAAAAAGGAAATTAGATTGAAGCTAAATTATATCGAATTAACATTAACATAATGATAGATTGAATAAAATATTTTTAAATAAACGTAAAGAGTATATTCTTCACAATTTAAATTGTGTACACTATGCATAAAGTATAAACTATCTTTTTAATGTCAAAATAGAGCATCTTTATATTTTAAGTTAAAGTCTGCTAAAGTTATGAAATCCTATATACATGCTACGATATCATCATCGTTAGCATGGGCAGGAAATATATACGACTTATTGTTAATGACATACGTATATTACTACATAATGAGAGCATTCTCATTATCATATTTTGAAGTATCAATATTGTTCGCATTGGGATTAATAGGAAGAGTTATAGGAGGAATTATTTTTGGAAAATATGCTGACAGTATTGGAAGAAAGCCAGTACTTATTATTGGAACAGGGGGCTATGCAATTTTTCAAGGTTTAATGGCTTTTTCTCCTAATGTTTTCCTTCTTTTTATATTTAGAGCTATTGAAGGGATATTCATGGGCGCAGAATGGACTGCTGGAACTGTAATAGCTTATGAACAAGCGCCTAGATCCCTTAAAGGTTTTGTCACAGGAATAGTTCAAGCAGGCTATGGAATAGGTTATGCTCTTACTGGGATAACATACCTAGTATTTCTATCAATGATAAGTGATTGGAGATTATTCCTTTTAATGGGTGCAACACCTTTAATCTTACTGCCTTACGTTCAACTTAAAGTTAAAGAAAGCATTGTAAAAACTAGTAAAATAAGAATAAATTACAAGGGATATTTAAGTATACTATTAAAAGCTACATTAGGAATGTCTGGAATGTTTATAACATACTTTGCAGTATTTGGAAATTATCCTACTATAGCTACTGATTATGCAAAAATGCCAGAAGCTATCCTAGGAATACTCATGACAATAGCAAACTTGCTTCTAGCGTTCTCTTTCATATTATTTGGAAGATTAGCTGATAGAGTAAATAAAAAGAAGCTTATACTTATGGGTTTAATAGGATTATTAGTATCTCTCCCACTTTCTGTTCCTGCACTTTCCCAGTTAGTAAATCTCTACATAATGGTACTAGGCACTCTCATGTTCTCTTTCTTTACAGGTTTTTGGCCAGTAATGCCTCTATTATTAGCTGATGCAGTACCATTAGAGGTTAGGGGTTTCCTATCTGGATTTGCCTATAATTTTGGCGGTCTTGCAGGAGGAATTGCCAACATAATACTAGGAGCAATTGAATCAATTTACGGCATAGACGCTCTTAGTAAAGCTATTAATATTATAGGCTTTACTGCAATAGTAATGGTATTTGTGAGCATAATCACTTGGCCAAAGAGCGGAAGTAAAGCAAAAATTATTTTACAGGCATGATATTTTTTAGCAAATCCTTTTTTAATTAAAAAGCAAATTATACAATATAAAATGTTTAGTGATATTGATGAAAATATTTAAATAACATATATTATACTCTTTCTCTAAATGAAAATAGTTTTAGCATATGATGGATCTGAAAATTCAAAAAAGGCAGTTATATTTTCCTTGCGATTTGTAAAAAAAGAGGACGAAATACACGTTGTAACTGTAGTAAAAGAAGCTCCCAAATCTCCAGAACAAAAAATAATAGAATCCGAAGAAAAAGGAGCCAAGACTCTCGAAGAGATTAAAAGTGAAATGGAAGGATTCAATGTTAAAACTAAGGTCCTAGAAAGTACTGACGTTTCCGATGCCATAATAGAATACTGTAAGGAAATAGGCTGCGATCTAATAGTAACAGGAAGTAGAGGATTAACGGGGATTAAAAAAGCCATTATGGGCAGTGTGTCTAGCAGTCTTGTTAATAAATCTCCTTATCCTGTACTTGTTGTTAAGTAAAAGATATATCTTTTTTAACTTAATATAACAGTGTTAATAATATGAGCTCTGTAATAGCTAAGAATTTAACAAAGAAATATGGGGATTTTACTGCAGTAGATCATATTAATTTTGAAATAGAAAAAGGAGAAATTTATGGATTATTAGGACCCAACGGAGCAGGGAAAACTACTACAATAAAAATGTTAACTGGTCTAGTGCCGCCTACAGAAGGCGATGCAATAATAGCTGGCTTCAGTGTTAAGGAAAAACCTATAGAGGTAAAAAAGAGAATAGGTTGGATCTCATCTGAGGTAATTTTAGACGATGAACTCACTGCATGGGAAAATTTGGAAATACAAGCAAAGCTAGAAGGCGTTAAGGATTGGAAGGAGAGAGGAGATCAATTATTGGACTACTTTGGAATTAAAGAGTTCAAAAATAGAAAAGCAGGAAAATTTTCTACTGGTATGAGAAAAAAATTGGAGGTATCTATGGCATTACTTAACTCTCCAGAAATTATATTCATGGATGAACCTACTATTGGACTCGATGTAAACACTAGAGCGTCTATGTGGAAATTAATAAGACAAATAAATAAGGATTACTCAGTTACTGTATTATTAACCACCCATTATATGGAAGAAGCCGATATGCTTTGTAGTAGAATAAGCATAATTAACAAAGGAAAAATAATAGCTACTGGAACCCCGGAGTATCTAAAAGAAAAATATGGGGGAGATGTAATAGAAATAGAACTTAAAAAAGATATTGAAGTGAAATTACCTTATACTATAGTTAAAAAAGATGGAACTTTAAGAATAAAAGTTCCTAATGCAGAAAATACTCTTTTAGAAATAATAAACACTATAGGAGGAAATAACATAAAATCTCTAAAAGTAAATAAATCGAGTTTAGATACGGTATTTCTAACGCTAACTGGAGGAAGTATAGAGGAGGAAGATTTTGACGCAAAGAAATTCTATGCAATGTTAAGAAGAGCAAGAAGGTGATCATGATGATGGAAAAACTCTCTGCACTATATATGAGAGAAATTAAGAGAATTTATAGAAGTATATACATGTGGATAATGCTTATTTCTCAGCCTATAATGTGGTTAGTATTTTTTGGAAGTAGTTTTTCTGGAGTACCCAAAGAGTTTCTTCAAACATTCTTTCATACCGATAACTATATTGCATTTATCTTACCTGGAGAACTCTCTGTATCAATGCTTTTTGTAGGTATGTTTAGCTCTATGAGTCTTATACAAGATAAAAGATTTGGATATCTCAAGAGAGTTTTAATAACTCCTACTCCAAAGTATAATATATTTCTAGCCAAGGCACTAGGAGGTGCAACTAGAGGAATACTTCAAGCTCCGATAATGATTATAGCTAGTTTAGCACTAGGAGTCTCATTAAATCTTACACCTATGTCAATAACAGTATTATTCTTAGCGTTATTCTTTGTAGGTATAGGATTTTCATCACTGTATTCAGTTCTTACTGTAAAAACAAGTGATTGGCAGGCTCCAGGGGTAGTGGCAAATCTAATAAATTTACCTCTGATGTTCTCAAGTACTGCATTATTCCCTAAAACATTTTTCCCAGTATGGCTTAAGCTGATAAGCGACGTTAATCCTATCACTTATTCTGCAGAACTGGGCAGAGAAGCATTACTTTTGAATGATCCAAACTGGACATACTTAGCATATCTAGGTATATTCGCTTTAGCAATGTTAATTATAGGATCTCTAATAACGGATAAAGAAATGACTGCTGAATAATAACTCAAGAATTTTGTTTTTAATAAATTATCCCTTATGTTATTTAATGAAATAATATTAAAATAATAGTTAAGGATAAACTATGCGGTAGCTTCGACTTTTTTCTTTATTCGCTCAATATATTCGTCTATATTTATTAATTCATTATTTTCATCTACAACTAAACTACCAGGTTTTCCTTTTCTACCTTTAAATATATACCATACTAACATTATGGATAAAGTAGACGTTAAAAATAATGTCTGAGGTAAATCTGGAGCTTGCAAAGAAGTCAATATTCCCCATAAGTTTAAACTTGTTGCTGCTATAGGAATTATTATTGTAGATATTCCTAATTGTCTTATTCTATAATAAAATACTGGGACTCCAAAACCGTCTACAACTCTTCCGCTTAACCAAAGTAAACTACTTATTACACTTATTTCTAAAAATGCATTTGTTATACCAACCATAAAGACAGAAGTAAAAGCAATTATGCCTGTTAAAGACCCCACAAATAAAGTAGCAAAGAGAGGTTCTCCTGACCTATTTACTTTTGAGAATATTTTAGGTGCTGATCCTTCCCTAGATAGATTAAATATAATTCTTGCTGCGCCTATAGTTGTTCCTATGTTAGAAGATAATAAACTGTTTATAGACAAAATTAGGCCTATTACCATTGGTATTGAACCAAAATAGAACATCTCATAAAGCAAAGGCTGTGGAGAATTGGCTAAATTAGAGAGAGAACCATGCCATAATGCTACTAATGCATATGTTCCTAAAAGCATGGAGATCCCTCCTACAAGTAAAGAAATCCACATTCCTTGCGTAATAGTTTTTGTAGGTTTTTTAGTCTCTTCTCCTAAATACGTTGCAGCTCCAGCTCCAGAAATACTAACCATAGATAATACGAATGCATCTGCTAGATTTTGGGCAGAAACCCCACTAGGTACAAAGTAATTACCATGAATACCTCTTGATAATGATGTTGCAAATAAAAATATTAGAAGAGCTGCTTCTAATGTAGCACTAATTGAAACAACATAACCTAATAATTGTTTTATGTGAGTAAGGGAAATTAGGGTTGGATATAATATTCCGAAAATAAGAACAGAATAACCAACCCAACTAGGCATTGAATAGCCTAGTATTTCGTAAGATATTGAAACCAATAAGTAGAGAGTGATTGCATTTACTGCGTTTAGAAAAGAGTAAGCAAATGATTCTGTTAACGCTTCAAAGAAAGATATTCTCTTGGACTTCCATGCACTATATCCATATGTGTAATATCCTCCTGCAGAAGCTATTTTCCTTGTATAACCAGTTAATGTAAATATCCATAAAGCACTTCCTAAAAGAGCTAATAATGTGGTAAATACTACAGAATATCCAGCGTAAACTATAGCCGCAGTTGATGTAGATACTACACTGCCTAAAGGCGCAGTAACAGCCATAGCTTGGCCGTAGGTTCCCCTTAAAGAAATAGAAGCTTTGTTGAGTCTCATAATCTCCCTTTAAGCTTTTCGCTCCTTAGACTTTATAAGTCTTTCCTACTTTGTTATCATCAATTTCATGAAAGCTTAAAAGACAATCCTCATAAAAAGTATAAATTTGGCTTAAAGGGAGACTAAAAATCTTTTAGTTAAATTAGTTCATAGTTTTCAAAAAATTTATTTCCACTAAAAAAAGTATTTTCATTCTTTAGAATCGTTAATACACTCTTCTAATGTTTTCTTTAGATCTTCAAATCTTATTTTCATTTCTGGAGGGAATGGTTTTTTAGGCTTTATTGAATTTAAAATGGAAATTGCTTCTTGAACGAGCTTTATTGAGGCATCTTTATTTTTAGCCTCATATGCATCTCTAACCTTCTTTGCTGCTAATTTAGCATTTTTTAAGTCATCCTCAGTTATTTCTCCGTCCCTAACTAAGAAAGTTTCCATGTCAGTTAACACTAGTGGAATTTCAAGATCTATGGCCTTCCATAGTTTTTCGTAAATCATCAAGATAAATAACAAAGAGAGATATATTTATCTTCTAGTCATCTTTATCAGATTCAGGGGGGCGTTCAGTAATAAATATTTTGGTTGAACTTCAAGCATAATGTCAACTAAGATTGCCACGTGTACCTTTCAATCCACGTGGCGATTTGGGGAGGATCACTTAGGCTCATAAGGCTTATTATTATACCAAACACTCCAAACTATTCTAGCCAATTTCCTGGCTAAAGCAGTGTACAACTTCTTTCCCTTCAACTTTTCCTTATGGTTCTCGTAAAATTCTAGTAATGTAGGATTACGAGAGTAATTCATCTCAGCGAGGAAGTAGAACAAGCTGCGCAAGTACTTATTACCCTTCTTCGATATTCCCTTACAGTAGCTTTACCGCTCCTCTCAACTATTGGGTCTAAACCACAGTAGGCTACGAAGGACTCAGGGTTAGGAAAGCGTTTAATGTCCCAACAATGCCTATTATTATTCCCGAAGAAAGTTTTCCTATTCCCGGTATAGTTAATAGAACGTGATTTTCAGACTGTGATTGTATCATTTTCTCTACTTCTTTTATTTTCTCGCTTGTTTCCAGTAGTGCTTTAGATAATACTTCGATTTCTTCAAGTACGATCTTTGTGTACTCTAAGTTGTATAATTGTATTTTGAAGTTTCCTTTAGAGAATTCTTCAAGCATTTCCTTGCTTATTTTTTCCTCGTCACTGACTAGGAATAGTGCTCTTTTTACCCTGTTCTTGTACTTTACTTCAAGGTCTTTTAGGAAGATATATAGTGTTACTAGTTCTTTCAATGGGTTGTAGTTGTACTCCTTTGCCTTGTTTGCCATGTTTATTAGTTTTTGTGCGTCGTAAAAATCTGTTTTCTTTCCTCTCAAGTCCTTCTCCTTCCATAGTATATTTGGGCTTACTTGTAGTATCTTGATCCCTTTTTCCTTGAAGTATTGACATGGTTTTATTGAGTATGCTCCTGTCGGTTCGACCACTATTGTGTTTAGTTTCACTTTTAGTATTTCTTCATAACCCTTCTTGTTGTTCTCGTAGACCCTCCCCTCACTCGTTACTAGATGATCTTTTGATATGTCTATTCCTAGGATCCCTACCTCTTTATCACACCTATATCCGTGCATATTATCACAATGTTCAGTCCGATGGTAGGGGTTTGTCACGCCCCCGTTCGAAGACTTTGCTTCAGTCAAAGGGTCGACCATGTTTCCCAGTTGGAGAGTATTACCCTCCCCAACTAATTAATCTATATAGGTTCAAAGGGGGCGGAAGACTCCATCCGTGGAGATGGATAGGCTCCACATGCTTTGCCTCTAACATGGCTAGGCGATAGCTTGAAGAGCCGAAGGAACTACTTGATTGGGGTCAACTTGAGGGCCTTCACTACCTCCTCTCCTATACCTAGTCTTCTTAGTCTCACCCTTGTAAAGCTTGTCTTCTTGTTTAGGAGTGTTGTTCGTGAAAATCACCGTAGGAGGCTCCACATTCCTTTAACAAACTTTTTATCATTGTAAATATCATTGTAAATACTACTAAAATACCATGATATATCAAATAAGTATAGTTGCAGCATTATTAGCTGGTTTAACCATAGTTCTAGGAGGAATAGTAGAAGGGTATGGGTATGGATTATCCTTAGGTACTAATTGGCCTTACACAAGAAATATCATGGAACTAGCTAGCAAGAAAGATCCAGAAGCTATACATAGGATAAGCGCTACTATAGTTGGTCTCATAGCATTAGGGTATGTGATTATATATCCGTCGTTAATCACTGCAATAGGATTTTCGGCAGTAGTAGCTACTGCACTTTTAGGAATGGCTACACTTTACGTACTTGCAGGAAAACTCCCATCATATTTTCAAGGTTTACATGATATTGCTGCATATACTACTTATGCCGTATATTTGCTTCTATTCTTAGAAGGTCTGGGATATCACGTAAATATTCTAAGTTTTATGATAGACGCAGTTGTACCTCCTCATTTCTTGTATTTTGTGATCTTCATGGGAGGTGTAGTCACTGGTATGAGAAAAATGAAATTTGAAATTGGAAATGTTACTAGACCAAAGAACGCAATTCAAATATCTTGGGTATTACACTCTATACTAGCGGCAATATTCATTATAGCAGTAGCAATATTACATTACTGGCTAACACTAGTATTCACTGCAATAGAAATAGGTGTAGGTTTATTTGTTTATGACACAATAAATAGAAACTCTGCTAAACCCGGTATTTCAGTAGGTTTACATCAATTATTTTCGTTATTAGTTGTAACTGCAATAATAATTAACAGCTTAGGTATAGCAATTTGAAGTCAGTCGAGGTGCATGCAATCATTAAATCATTTACCGGAACTCATCACTTAAATCTTCTAAACTAACTCCTAGAGTAGAATCTGCATCTAAGTTATAATATTTTTTACTCAAATCGTAAATACTCTCATAAATAATCTCATTCATATGAGTTCTGTTTATCCCAAGAGTAGATGATAAATACCCCCAAGGTTTACCCTGTAGAATCTTTCCTATTAGTACTTGCTCTTCCTCATTTTCTAGATTCCAATTTCTTTTCGAGTCCCAGAAATATTTCAGCACTAATAAATGTATAGCGTCAGCAGAAGATTCATATGGACTAGTACCTTGCAAAAAGGCAGAAATTTTCGCTAAATGAATCTTTGTTAATTTAACGTCTTTATGAGATCTTGAACCCTTTAACAATATGGATGCGAGGTTAGGGTTCATATCATAATACACATCATGAAGAGTATTAAGAAGCTTTTCTTTGAAAATATACGATGATATATTAACTATTTTCTTAGCTTCTTCTGAAAAGGGCTTAATTACTACTACTGGAAAGTCACCGAATTTCTCGTTACGTTTTGGAGAAACGTGTATAGGATAAAAACCGTTTTTTATCCAGAAATTAAGAACTTTAGGATCTCCCATAAATGAAGATCCTATCCAATCTACTCTTTCTTCTTCGGCTTCTTTAGACAACATTAGAAGCATTTTACTACCTATTCCCTTATCTTGAAGTTCTGGTATAACAGCTATTCTTACAATTCTCCAACCTTTCATTTTACCAAATTCCTTAATTCTTACATGTTTTAACATTCTATCGGGTATTAGATCCCCATCAAAAGTACCTCCTTTTAATGCATATTCTATCATAGGATCAGATAATTCACCTTCTTCTGAAACTTGGGCTACTGCAATATAGGAATCGTCATAATATATCGATTTTAGATGATGATGGACACCATCCAACATTATCATTAGATCGTCTGGATTATTTCTATAATGGGCTGTAACTAAAATGCCATATACTTGAGAAAGTATGCTATCAGAATTGATTAATTTTTCCTTATTCAGAGTTTCAAAATATGTTACATTTATATCATTTAAAGGCCTTGAAACTTCTGCGTTAAGCATTAATGCGTTATATAGCCAATTCTCTATTGGATCTCCTTCAGCATATCTAAGAGGTTTTTCCATAGTCAACCATCTCACGCTAAGCTTTCTCGAAACTAGCATGTTTCTTAAATATTTTAGAAATACTTTACCTGATCCTTCATATCCGTATACAGTAGTAACTAATACAACCTTACGCCAAACCTTAGTCGCTATATCTATATAATTAATACCTAAAGCTGCTGCTTCATCTACAACCAATATATTCCCTTGATCTGTTAATGTAGCTTCTGGAGATTCGTAATATACTCTAAAATCATTTCCATCTATAGCCCTAATAAACCCATTATCTGACTTTATAACCTTATTTTTTATGCCTAAAGCGTCTAAACCTTTCTTTAAAAATTCCATTATTTGAGAACATGAAGATATTGAAGGTGCAGTAACGGCTATTCTTGATTTAAAATTATCTTCAAGATTTTTATAAATTATTCCAGCTAAGGATAACCCAGTTACTGCGCTTTTCCCTCTTCCTCTTGAAGCAGTTAATGCTAAAATTCGCTTACCACCACGCAATAGAAATTCAAAACTTTCTATTACGTTGTTCTGATCTTCACTAAGAGATAGTCTATGTAACTCTATAGGCATGTAAGGATTTTTGGGTATTACAGCACTAGTTCTTTTTCCTAAATTTCCAGAAAAAGTTCTTGCAAAATAACCTTGTTCATTAATAATAAAAGTCCCTTCGTGCTCAGCTATTTTGTTCTTAAATCTTTCTTCATATAGTGAACTTACCATTCCATTCCTTACTATAGTATTTTTAAATAATTTATTTTCAACAAGATTATTTGTATATAATACTATTAAGCCTCCACCTCTTACTAGGTCTACAAGTCTACCAATATAATTAGGTTGAAAATTATCTACAAGATCTAGAATAACAATATCGTAAGTATTTCCTAAATATTTATCAGAGCTCGAGTAATCTATATCATCAAAATTACTAAAAATTTCTCTTATTTTTAACATTCTTTCTTTCGATTCTGTTACCCATGGATGAAATGCATAAGCTACTTTAGGATTTGAGTTTATTTCTAAGTAAGCTTTTAATACATTAATTAGGTCATTTAAGTAATCTTTTTTCTCTATATATACTAAGTTTCTATAAAATCTATCTATAGAATCTTTAACTGAAGACTTTAGCGTTTTTAGGAACTCTTCCTCATTCACCAGCTATTTTCACAGTATTAGTTAATAGATTCTACTCAAAAACTTCCTAAACCTACTTCTCTTCTAATTACAGATAAATCTTCCTTATCTAAATGAATTAAGATTGTCTTTTCTTGAGAAAATTTATCATTTACAAAAATAATTCTGATTATATTACTCTTGCTTATATAGTCAACAAAATTTTTATCTATTGCGTATTCTAAATATAAAGGATTGTTAGGATCGTCTTTTATTATATTTCTTAATATAACATCTCTACCTTCCCTATCTACTTCTATATCTATTGGAGGATTAGAAATTTTTGGAACGTCTTCAGTCATGCACAAAACTAAGTTATCACACCATATTACACACTCTCCTTCTTTAAGATTATTTCTAATATTTTCTGGAATGTCCAATGCATATCTATTTAATACTGATATATTAAAAACACTCATGATCTCTGCATCTGGCGAGAAAATAGTTTCCACACAAAACTATATAGCAAGTTACATAGGAGCTAAGGTTCTAGAAAATGGCGGAAACGCTTTCGATGCTGCTGTAGCTATTAGCGGTGTTTTATCTGTAGTTATGCCACATACAAGCGGTTTAGGAGGAGATGCATTTCTTCTAGCTAAAACTCCAGAAGGATTTTTAGCATACAATGCCTCCGGCTGGGCTCCAAAGAATCTAAAAGTTGAAAAAATAGATGAAAAAAGTCCTTTTTCCATTACAGTACCAGGCTTAGTCGACTTATGGGATTTTTTACAAAGCTATACAAGTAAAGACTATGAAGAGCTACTGTCACCTGCTATAAAACTAGCAATAAATGGATTCAATGTTGGCAGAAGTCTACATAATGCAATTAAAGTGAGTAGTGGGAATTCGGAATGGAATAAAATATTCGGAAATAAAAAATTCTCAGATAAAGTTAAAAATCTAGAACTAGGAAAAATTTTGAAGCAAGTTTCCAAAGAACCTAGAGTTTTTTACGAAAAAATTGCAGAAGACCTAGTAAAGGATTTAAATAATGAGGGAAGTCCTCTAGTTTATGAAGATTTTTATGATTTTCATGGAGAAAAGGTAAATCCATTAAAAACTACTTATAAAGATTTCAATCTTTACGAATTACCTCCAAACACACAAGGAATAACAACATTAGAACTTCTAAAAATGATAGAAATATCCAAAATAAACAAATTAGCGTACAATGATATAAAAAGAATAAATGAACATGTAAATATGTCAATTTTAGCCTATGAAGATAGAGATAAATACGTCGCTGATCCTAGATTTTATAATATTCCAGGATTTATATTAGATGAAAAGTATCTAACAGAAAGAGTTAAAAACATTGGGAAATCATTTAATGTTAACGATGGAGATACTACTTTCTTTGTAGTAGGCGATGGGGAGAATCATATTGGCTTTATACAAAGTTTATTTCACCCTTTTGGATCTGGAATAGTTTCGCATGGAATAGTATTCAGCAATAGAGGATACGGATTTTCAAGTGGGGTTAATAAACCTGAAGGCCGTAAAAGACCATTGCATACTCTTTCAATCCTATATGCAGAAAAAGATAAGGAAGAATTAATAATAGGTTGTGCAGGAGGAGATTTAAGACCACAAATACATTCTGAAGTGTTCGAATATTATGCAGATTACGGAATGGAGATAGATGAATCAGTAGATGCGCCGAGATTTATGTATCTAGGTAACAAAACAATAGCCGAAAAAAGATTAGAAGTTCCATTAACTCAAGTAGGGTATTACTCGACACAAGTTGGAGTAGTTCATGCTCTAAAAAGAAAAAACAATAGCTATATAGCAGTAGCCGATCCTAGAAGTGAAGGGGTGGCTCTTCCGGTTCAGTAGTGCACCCAGCTTCTTTAAGCGCAATGAGTAAAGCCCCCATTTCAGGACTTTTTTTAGCTGTTATACCTTCTACTTTTTCCTCCTTTAATACTTCTATAAAATATTCAGTATATATTTTAGACGTAAACATTCCCCCTGCTAAATATGCTTTATCCATCTCAATTTTTTTTGCAGCGTAAAGCGTGGTAGAGGCTAGGTCTTTAGCAGCAGAGTATAAAATGCTCTTAGCTATTTTATCTCCTTCTATCGCAGCCTTATCTATAGTTTTCGCTAGGCTTGCAATCTCATCGATCTTATGTCCTTCATGATAAGCCCACCTTATTAAATCATCCAGATCCCATATTTTGATATCATCCATAATTAATTCTGCCATTCTAGTTCTTTCAATTCTGCCTTCAAGCATTTTTACCAATGTTCTTAAAGCCTTCCTTCCTATCCAATATGCTGATCCTTCATCAGATAATAACCAACCTTCTCCCCCATATCTAATTCGTTTTTTCCCATCATATGCTACTACTACACTCCCAGTACCTGCTATCGTTATAATACCTGGCTTACCACGTGTTTCCGCATATAATGCTATGAAAGAGTCGTGTTCTAATACAGTCTTTTTCGCCATGCCGTTTAATGCTCTCGATAAAACTTCATAATCATATTTAGAATCAAGTCCTGCTAGACCTATGCAGGCTACATCAGGAATTTTATTGTGAGTAGCTGACATTATTGCTTCTTTTATGTTTTCTACAGCTCTATCTATACCTATATTATGGTAATTGCCAGGGCCACTTATATGATATCCTATAAATTTTCCTTCGCATGTATATGCTAACGCTCCAGTGGATGTTCCACCTGCGTCTACACCAACAACTATCATATGATATATTACAAAAAGGTTTTTAATATATTATAATAAAAATGAGTGATGAAGATACTTATTTTGGGTATAGATGGATATTTAGGATGGCCACTAGCACTTAAAATGGGTTCTAAGGGACATGAAGTTATAGGTATAGATAACTTATCTACTAGGAAATTTTCAGAAGAAGTAGGGTCTGATTCAGCATTTCCACTACCTTCACCTTCTGATAGAGTTAAAGAAGCCAAGAAGATTCTTGGAATAAACATTGATTTTTACGTAAAAGATGCTAATGATATGGAATTTCTTAAAGAAACAATAAGGAAACATAAGCCAGATGTTATAGTACACTTTGCTGAACAGAGATCTGCACCATACTCAATGAAGGATTATAATCATGCACAGTATACTCTTGATAATAATTTAGGAACAACGTTAAAGTTAATTTACGCAGTAAATGAGATAGATCCTTCCATTCATATTTTGAAGATGGGCACAATGGGGGAATACGGTACGCCTAGTCTAGATATACCAGAAAGCCCATTTGTGGAGGCAAATATAAATAACAAGAAGGATAAAATAATATTTCCTAGATGGGGAGGTTCAATATATCACTGGTCCAAAATCTTTGATACAGACCTCTTGTTATATTTTAATCAAATTTTCGGTCTTACTGTTACAGATATAATGCAAGGTCCAGTTTATGGAACTAGAACTACCGAGATAACAGAAGAAGGATTACGTACTAGATTTGATTTTGACGAAACTTGGGGAACGGTAGTAAATAGATTCTGTGTAGAAGCGGTGTTAGGACTGCCATTAACGCCTTACGGAAAAGGAGGCCAAACTAGAGGATTTATCTCATTGGAAGATAGCATGGAAGCCCTTAGAACGTTAATAGAAAATCCTCCTAAAACAGGAGAATATAGGTTAGTTCATCAATTTGCAGAAATATATAGTGTAAATAAAATAGCTGAAGTAGTGAAAAATGCAGCAGAAAGTCTAGGCATGTCTACAGAGATAAAACACGTGGATAATCCAAGAATAGAGGCAGAAGAACACTATTACAATCCAGAAATAAAAATTCTACCCAGTTTAGGATTCAAACCGAAGAAGAATTTAAAAGACGAAGTTAAAATAATTCTAGAAGATTTAATTCCTTATAAAAGCAGACTAGAAAGATATAAAGATTCAATAATGCCAAAAACAAAATGGAAAAAATAGATTTATCATGATCAGTGGTTCAAAGGGGCGGAAGACCCCACCATGCGGTAGACCCAAAATCTGATTAGTAAAAATAATTTTTATTCATTATTAGTGATTCATGTGAATTTAATGAAATTAGATAATTGACTTTACAATATTTTTTAGAAATTTTTAAGAATTATATTAGATCTTTTATTTTCTGAAAGTAAACTGAGGAATATTATTATAATATTAGAAAATGATAAAGACATGAATAATGAAATCTGCTTTATTTGTATCAATTATTTAATTACATTATTCTTAATGCTCATGTTTATGAGTATAATAAAATATGTTCCTTATGAAGAAAAAAATATGAGATTTAGTGTTGAATTCATATTTGTAAAATGATTTCGGGTCTACCGGTTAGGGCAGGTAGTTCACTAACTATATGCTTCTCGAATATTTTGTCCTAAGATGTGCATCTTATTCCAATAGCTTAATATAAAAGTTAAGGCGTTATTCTAGTCCTTCAATGATATAGAAAAAGTAAGTTTTAAAGTATAATGCTAATCAATGCATAAAGATAAAAAATATATTGAAAGATTAAATAATATCAACCAATGATATATTATATCTTAATTATTGTAAGTGGAATAGTTTCTATTTGGAGCGTTTATAATTCCTTCTTAGCTTTTCTAGGATTAAAGTGGAATCCAAACGAATCTAAAAGCCCTTCTGGATATACGTTTTCTATAATAGTGCCTGCTAAAAATGAAGAAAACGTTATAGGTAGACTTCTAGACAGACTTGAAAACCAAGAATATGATAGATCTAAATTTAATATAATAGTAGTAGAAGATGGATCTACAGATAATACATTATATGTATGCAAAAACTATGAAAAAATGTATGATAATCTAACTGTTATTCATTTGAATTCTACTAATGTAGTAAATGGAAAAAGTAGAGCTTTGAATTATGCATTAAAAAATGCTAAGGGAGAAATAATTGGAATTTTTGACGCTGATACTGTTCCAAAATTAGATACATTAGCTTATGTATCTTCAAAGTTTTCAGATCCTAACATAGCAGCTGTTCAGGGTAGACTGATACCTATAAATGTTAGAGAAAGCGCTACAGCTAGATTTGCATCATTAGAAGAATTATTTTACGAGTATTCAATTTCTGGGAGAGCAAGATTAGGCTTTTTTGTTCCATTAGAAGGAACATGTACCTTCATAAGGAAATCCGTACTCAATGAAATAGGAGGTTGGAATGAAGAATCTTTAACTGAGGACCTAGATCTTAGCCTTAAGATAATATCAAGAGGATATAAAATAATATATTCGCCATCAACTGTTGCCTGGAGAGAAGTTCCCATAAGTTTACGCTCTTTAATAAAGCAAAGACTAAGGTGGTATAGGGGTCATTTTGAAGTATCACTAAAAGTTAACAAGATAAAATTTGATCTAAGAATTATTGATGGTTTAATGATAGTAGCTAGCCCGATATTTATGGTACTAAGCTTAGTAAATTACTCTTTAGTTCTAGTTTATCCATCTCAAATATATTTTATAGCAGCTACATTGGTTTCTGCAGCTTCATTTATTTCTTTATTGTTGGCTATAATGATTTCACGAAGACATATGATAGAATTCATATTCCCTTTTCTTTCACTAATATATATGAACTTTGTAATAATTCTGAATCTGATTGCAGTATTTATGGAATTCATAAAATATCCTAAGATATGGATAAAAACTGATAGGTCCGGAGGCATAACGGTGAAAATACATGATAGTTGAGTTTCTAGCTAAGAAGAAGATGGAGGATTACTTATCTCACATAAGGGAACAAGATACATTTTATGTAACAGATTTAGTTAGGTGCCCGTTAAAAACAGAATTTGAAACAAAATACAAGGAATTGGCATTAAGTGAGGTATATACGCCGGCAACCATGTTAGGTGATCTGATCCATAAGGGTCTTGAATCGCTTATTCAAATAGAAAACTATACTACAAGAACTGAAATAGAAGGAGAGAAAATAATCAATTTAGAAAAACCCTTTAAAATAAAGGGAAGAAGCGATATTATACTAGAGAATGAAAAGGAAAAAATAATTGTAGAAATTAAGAGCGCAAGAAGCGATAATGGTATACCGCATAAACATCATATAATGCAGTTACAATTATATTTATGGTTATTTGAAGCAAAAAAAGGAATATTATTTTATATTACTCCAGATCGCTTTACAGAATTCGAAATTAATCAACCTATGGATGATGCTACAGTAATAAACTTAGTTCAACAAAATATACAAAAATCTCCATCGCCTAGATTTCCATGGGAGTGCCAATACTGTATATTTTCAATAATTTGCCCGAATAAAAAGAAATGATTACTTTCTAACCTTTAAAGCAGATAAAATATTTTTATTTCTTATATTAATAGACCGATATGAGAACCAGACCAGTAGCTATAACAATAGCTGGAAGTGATTCTGGTGGTGGTGCCGGACTTCAAGCAGATCTTAAAACTTTTACTTCGTTAGGTGTCTTCGGTGCAACCATAGTAACTGGACTAACGGCACAAAACACCATTGGCGTTTCCAAGATTTATGAAGTATCTCCAGAATTCGTTGAAGCTCAGTTTGATTCTGTGATAAATGACCTTAAACCTAAATACGCCAAAACAGGTATGTTAGCTTCAAAAGAAATTATTAATATAGTAAAAAAGAAGATATTAGAATACAAATTAGATCTTGTTCTAGACCCTGTAATGATAGCTAAATCTGGGGATCTCCTTGTAAAAGAGGATGTCATTCCCTCTATAAAGGATCTAATAAAAAATTCCATTATAGCCACACCGAATAAATTTGAAGCTGAGAAAATTCTTGGAGGAGAAATAAAATCAGCAGAAGACCTAAAGATAGCTGCTAAAAATTTCTATAATTCCTTTTCTACAAACGTTGTAATAAAAGGAGGCTCAAAATTAGGAGGAATGGATTACGCTATAATAGATGGAGAAGAGTTAGAATTAACATACGAAAATGTAAATACCAAAAATACGCACGGAAGTGGAGATGTCTTTTCTGCAGCTATAACAGCGTATTTAGCAAAGGGATATAGTTTGAAAGATGCAGTGATTAATGCTAAGCAATTTGTAAGTTATTCAATAAAATATTCATTAGATCTGGGAAACGGACATGGACCAGTAGATCCTTTTGCTTATCCAGAATCTATAATAGAAAGAGAAATTTCAAGAGAAATTGCCGAAAAACTTGTCGAATATCTAGAAACTCATAAAGATATAGTTAAAAAATTATTAGATCAAGAAGAAAAATTAAATATAGGTGTTGGAACAGCTTATGGAGATATTGCCACTTTAGCAGGAGGAATAATAAGATATATAAACTGGATAAAAGTTGACGGTCCTATTGTTATTAATTATTACGATAATTTAGTTACATCAATCTTAAAGGAAACAAATAAAAAAATAGGTATTTCATTTTCCATGTCTAATAGAATTTTATCTGCTTCTGAAAAGGGTTTAATAAAAATTTCTGAAAGTGGTATTAATTCTGATACTATAATAAGAAATGGCAAAATAATTCTAGTTGCAGACGATTTAAATGATTTAATTAAAAAAATTGAGATGATAACTAATGATTGAGGTTGTAGGCAGTTATAATGTAGATTTTATATTAAAAGTTAAAAGATTTCCTCAGCCTGGAGAGACTGTTTTCTGTGAAAAATATATAATAAGCCATGGAGGAAAAGGATCCAATCAAGCAGTTTCAGCATCGCGCCTGGGTGCTAACGTGAGTTTAGTTTCTGCAATAGGAAATGATACCTATGGCATAGATGCTATAAAATTCTGGAAATCTGAGAATATAAATATAGATAAAGTGAAGATAAAGAATGAAAGAACAGGAAATGCCTATATTTTTCTGAATGATGAAGGAGAGAGCATGATAATCGTAAATAGAGGTGCAAATTATCTTCTTGAAGAAGACGATTTAGACGATTTAAGTGGAGATATATTGTTAACACAAATGGAAATAAAGGAAAACGTAGTCAAGAGAGCATTAATGAATTTCGATGGTACAAAAATATTAAATCCTGCTCCAGCTATATTAACAGATTTTTCTATTTTAGATTATGTAGATATATTAACTCCAAACGAAATAGAATTTAAACAACTAACTAATTCCGACGATCTAGAATATGGATTAGATCTCTTACTAAAAAAGGTTAAAAAAGCAGTAATAGTTACGCTAGGCGAAAGAGGAGCACTAATAGCTACTAAAGGAAAAAAAGTACTTATTTCTGCACCCAAGGTACCTGTAATAGACGCTACTGGTGCTGGTGATGTATTTAATTCAGCATTAGCTTATTACTTAGAAAAAAATAAAGATCTAGAAGATGCAGTTAGCTTAGCAACTAAGATAGCTTCATTTTCAGTTACACAAATTGGTGCTTTAGGACCAAGATGGGAAGAGGTGAAAAGTTTTGTCGAAGAAGAAAAATTTTAGGCTGAATGAAAAAAGAAAAAAGGAATATAAATGTATAGGACTCTGTGACATACCAGATGCTGATGATAGAGACGATATGTAAACTATATAGAGTAAGGTGAAAAAAGTATGGAAATAACTTTTCTTGGAACTGGTGCAGGATCTACTTTAGGAAGTAAGAGAATGAAATCTTCAATTTTGATTGAAGATTCTGGAAATAGTGTATTACTAGATTTAGGAACTGGAGCTAATTTTAAGCTTGAAGATATCGGGAAACTAAATATCGATGCTATTTTTATTTCTCATCTTCACATAGATCATATAAACGGAATTTTCGATTATCTAGTACAAAGAAAAATACATGGCATGAATCCAATAAAAATATATTCTCCACCTGGTTTTGGAAACATACTAAATCAGTTTAAGACAGAAGGTAATGAAATAGACGCAGAAGTTATAGAATCTAAATTACCCAGTGCTAAAATAGGTAATATTGAAGTTAGATCTGTTAAAGCATGCCATAAGATATATGCCGTTGCGTATATTATCAATAATAAAATAATTTACTCTGGAGATACTGCAGAGCCTTGTAATGAAATAGTAAGCGAAAGTAAAGACGCGGAACTGATTATTCATGAGGCTACATGTGTGGCAGGTTGTGAAATTTATGGACATACTTCTGTAAAAGACGCATTATCCATTTTCCCAAATGATAAGTTAATATTAACTCATATACCCTCACAAAAAGAAAAGGATATATTCCAAGAAGTGAATAATAGAGCTAAAATAGCTTATGACGGAATGAGAATAAATGTGTAGGTTACTGGCATTTAATACTAGGGAAAATGTGGATATTAAAATTTTAAAGATATTTTCGAATGTAGCTGAAAAAGATTTTCTATCTTCCACATTGTCGCACTCTGATGGCTGGGGAATTTCAACGTACATATATAATAATTCTTGGAAAAATCTCTTCTATAAGAGTAAAGATCCAATTTATAAAGACACATTTTACGAAAGTATATCAGGTCTACTAAATGGAGAAAAAATAATAGGTTTAGTTCACGCCAGAAAAGCAGGAAAAAAATTTCTTCATGGAGTTACACATTCTCATCCATATCATCTTAAAGTTAAAAATTATGAATTATATTTTGCTCATAATGGATCAGTATCTAGAAAAGCGTTTCAAAATCCTTTATTACCGTATACTGATAGTTTTCTTATTTTATTGGAAATTTCTAAGGAAATAGAAAATGGTTACTCTCCATTAGACGCATATAACATTGTATTTAATAGACTAAAGCCTTTTTCAACGAGCTTAAACTCCGTATTATTAACATTCAACGAAGCAGAAGGACCTAAAATATATGTAGGTTACTATTACAATAAGGAAAGATTAAAAGAGATAGAAGAATATTATAAACTATATAGATTCAAGGATTATGTATTTTCATCTACTCTAAAATTTTATTTTGATAATGATATAGAAGAGTTAATATATGGAGATATAATAACTTTAGAGTAAGTGTATGAATTTTAGGAAAGTAAACTTATACTTAAGAAAGTTATTAAAGTATAATATGGAAAGTTTAGCAGTAGCAACAAAATCTTCTATATACCTAGATAAGCTAGGGTTTGAAGTCTCATACAAGCCAGAAAACGGATATAAAATAGAATATAGTTATATACCTATAAATTCTGTAAAGGAAGCCATATTATACGAAATACATAATAGTGAAGAGAAAGAACTAGGTAGATTTTCTAATTTAGATAATATATTGGAAGTAGTAAAATATTTGGAGAAATATCCACAAAAAGTCGTAGAGAACATACTTCAAACTCTTAAGTAACTTTTTCTATAATATATATTATGAAAGAAGAACTAGTTCAAGCTAAAATTATAGATTACGGTAAGCTAAAATCAATTTATAATGATATATTTTTCTACAAAGAATATTCAGAGGCTTTAAGAAGAAATGGTGGTAGTTTAGATACACCTCCACCATCCTTAAAAAAACTGAATTTTATACCAAATACGTATAGATTAGGCCCTCTAAAAGTATCTTGCAATAATAAAATTCTAAAAATAGATTTTGTTAATGCATTGGTAGAGTCTGAAAGGGAAGGATTACCAAAATACGCAATAATCGATTTTAGTAAAGGTATTAAGATATATTTAGCCTATGAAAATGAAAGACCGATAATAGGAATAGATGTAGGTATTAGACACTTATTTACTGTAGCTTCGGTGAACTCTAATGGAAAAATATGTAAGGTAAGATATTTTGGCGACAAGGAAATAATACAGCCTTTTATAAGGTATCTAGGAGAAGAGCAAGGAGTAGTACATTTGACAGAAATCAAAGAAAAAGTTAAAGGCTTAGTTCATCAGACAATAAGATTCATTGAAAGTCTAGACCCTAAAATAGTTGCAATAGAAGACCTAAGACTTTACGACGCTAAAGTAGGTAAAGGCTTAAGAGTAATTCAAGAAATGTTAGAACATGAATTTTATAATAAAGGAATAAAATTCAAAAGATTAGACCCATATAATACATCAAGAATATGTTCACATTGTGGATATAAAAGAGGAGAAATAATGGGATCTATATTCGTATGTCCATCGTGTGGATACAAAGCTGATAGAGACTTTAACGCTGCCTATAACTTAGCCTTAAAATGCTATTATACATGTTAATTTTACTTAATATATTTTATACAAATATTCACGATATACAGTATTAATATAAATGAATAGATAGCAATCTCAACTGATAATTTACGCATAGCTATTTTTTCTTCTAACTAGATATCATTATATGAGAATTAAAAAACTGATAAAGGCTATGGAGGAAAAGAACATAGACTACACTATAATAGGGCCCACTAGTAATATGTTTTATTTTACACAATTTTCGGATGAACAGATGGAAAGGCCACTATTATTAATAGTTGGTAGAAACGAAAGCTACTTCGTGGCACCTAAAATATATGAAGAGCAGTTATCGAAAACTGATATCGAGATTAAAACTTACGATGATGGAGAGGATCCCTATACTAAAATAAAGATACCTAAAGGTTCATCATTGTCTATAGATGATCAGCTTTGGTCCGTTTTCTTAATAAACATAATAAACAAAGTTTCACCATCAAATATTCTTCCTGCATCTAAATTAATTTCTAAATTAAGAGCAATAAAAGAAGAGGAAGAGATAGAAAGAATGAAAAAAGGTTTAGATATTGCTGAAAAATCTTTCCTAGAATTTTTAGATAAAATAAAAGAAGGTAAAACTGAGTGCGAATTAGCTAAAGAATTAAAAGATATTTTCTATGATATAGGTGCAGATAATGTTTCTTTTGAGCCGATATTAACATCTGGCAGTAATACGTCTATGCCTCATTTAAGATGTACTGACAGAAAAGTAAAAAACGGAGATGTAGTTATTGCTGATTTCGGTGTAAAATACCATGGATATTCCACTGACACTACAAGAGTAATAAGTATCGGAAAACCAACAGCTGAAGTATTACATGTCTATAATATAGTAAAAGATGCACAGGCGTCTGCAGAAGATGCATTAAAAGAAATGACTGGAAAAGAAATAGACTCGCTGGCTAGAAATGTAATAACAGCCAAATCATTTGGCAAATACTTTATACATAGAACTGGACATGGGATAGGAATTGATGTCCATGAGGAGCCTTATATCTCACAAGATTATAGCGAGAAGATAGTAAATAACATGACATTTACTATAGAACCAGGGATTTACTTACCAGGAAAGTTTGGAATAAGAATAGAAGATATGGTTGTAATGAAGGATAAAGTAAGAGTTATGAACTCCTTAGAAAAAGAAATTTTTATTGTGTAGAAATAGCTTTCTTTAGTAATTTTACACCTGTTTTTATTTCATCTTCTGTAGCAACTGAGATACTAAGTCTGGCCATAGTTTCCCCTCCTTTTAAAAAGAAAGGAGAAGCAGGCACAAAGCTAAGGCCTAACTTTAGCGCTTCTTCAAATACTTTCCAACTATCCTTCTTTAAATCTATTAGTTGGAAAAATCCGCATTCTGATCTTGTAAAATCATTAAATCCTTCATCTATTAATGAGTCTTTCAAAATATTTAATTTCTTCATATAATAATCATGAATATATTCCATTCTAGAAGTTATAACTCCTTTCTTAAGTAAATTGGAAATTACGTATTGATTTATAGTAGATGTTGAGAAATCTAACTGTTCAATTAAAGCTATTTTTTCTGCAATCTCCTTATTAGCCAAAATAAATCCTACCCTTAGCCCAGGAGCAAGTATTTTACTAAAACTACTAACGTAAACAACCCTGCCATATTTATCAAAATATTTTATAGGAGGAGGAACTTTACCTGCTATTGGTCTATAAGGATCGTCTTCTATTATGTAGAAATTATATTTTTCTGCAAGTTCTACCAGTTCTTTTCTTCTATCTTCGCTTAATACTACACCAGCTGGGTTATGGCAATTAGGTATTACGTATAATAATTTTATACTAATTATTTTTAGAATATCTTTAAGCTGATCTATTTGTAACCCATTTTGATCCAAATTTATAGGTATATTTACAGACGATCTTAATTTTAAAGCATTAAAAGTCTCTATAAAAGTAGGATTTTCTACTGCTATTACATCATTTTCTAGAAAATATTTCCCTAAAAGTTCCATAGCATGCTGAGCACCAGAAGTTACCATTATTTCGTTATTGCCTTTTCTTAATCCAAGAAATGGAAGGTAATTTTCAATTTCTCTGATTAAATCTTCTTGCCCTCCTGCTCCAGGATATGAAAAGGCCTTATCCCTATAACTTTCAATAACTTCAATATAAGATTCTTGTATATCCTTAACTGGAATAAGCTTTGGATCTGGACTTCCACTAGCTAAATTAATTTTAGCCTTTTTAGCCATTCTAGACGCAAGTTCTACCGGGGAAATTTCTATTTCTTTACCAATCCTTGAGACCAAACTCCTCTCAACTCCATCTCTTTACCTAAACCTCTTTTCTTGGCTTCTTCAAAAATAAACTTTAACATAGAAACGTCCTCAAGGCCTATTCCTACTGACTTAAAAATAGTTATATCGTCTTTATTATATCTTTGTATTTTTCTTGTTATTATATTTGAAAATAATACTAACTTGCTTTTATCTAACATTTTCATCTTATCTGCCAATATAAGATCTCCAGCTTCTTCGTTAGCTTGCTCTATATCCTCTACAGCTATAATAGATGCTGCTTTTATAACTTCTGGAAAAGCTTCTACTCTTTCGGCTAGATTAGAACCCATAAGATTTATATGCGAACCTTTTTTGATATAATCAAGTTTTAAGAAAGGATCTTTAGACGAAGTTATGGTTACTATAACATCAGAATTAGAACATAATTCCTTATATGATGGCATAACTTTAACGTTAATTCCTTTATTTTTTAGAATTTCTATACTTTGATTAATCCTTGCAGCGGTTCTTGAATAAACATTTATATCTATAGATTTCAAATTATAAAATGCCTCGACTTGAGCCAAACCTTGTTTACCTAAACCGATTATCCCTACACTAGAGTATTCCCCTTTAAGATAGTCTGATGCTAGAACTGCTAGAGAAGCTGTCCTTATTTGAGACATTCTATCTGATTCTGCTATAAGCAAGAGTTCTCCGGTGTTAGAAAAAAGGAGAGAAATAAAGTTCCCTCTAATAAAACTCTTAAAACCTAAATATCCATTAATTCCACCTGATTGATAGCTTAATGTCGCACCTCCAAGTGAAGTTCTCACTCTCTTATAATTTACAGCCGTTTTATTATCCAGAGCTATAAAAGCCTCTTTTAAGTAATTATATGCTTGATGATAATTAAGTATTTCATTAACCTCTTCTTCTTTAAGAATAATTGTCAATATAAGGCCCTAGTTATGATATGCCCCATTGCTTAAAAGCGCTTTTATAGTAAAGCCCTAGACTATGGAACTTACTCCGAGATTACAAGACGTATTAAGCATTATAAAGAATAGGGGAGAGATAAACGTCAAAGATCTTGCTTTGGAATTGAAAGTATCTCAAAAAACTGCAAAAGGCTATGTTAGAGAATTATCAAGGCTAGGATTGATTGAAAGTGACGAAATTGGAAACATAAAAATAAGGTCAAACGAGGAAAATAGAGAAGAAGAAATCTATAAGTTGGTTCAAATTCATGAGAGTGAAATTAACTCATTAAAAAAGGAAATTAACGAGCTTAGAGAAGAATTAATGAAAATTAAGAGGAAAAATAAAGTTTAAGAACATATGCGAACCAATTAAGAATTTGGGAATAACTTAGTTTACTCTGACCCTTTTCCCTGTCCCTAAAAGTTATAGGTACTTCGCATACTCTCATTTTGGATTTTAGTATTTTATATATAGCACATATCTGAAATTCATATCCATTTGCTGTGTTACACTGTAACACTTGTAATGAAGCCCCTCTAGAGTATACTCTAAAATTTGAAGTATTATCTTTCAACGATGATCTCAATAATAATCTAACTAATAAATTTGCACCCCAGCTTATCATTTTCCTTTTATATGACCAATTTTCTATCCTACCACCCTTAATATATCTAGAGCCTATTACAAGGTCATATCCTTGTCTTGCCTTATCTAGCATCGATTTAAGATAAATAGGATCATGACTGAAATCCGCATCCATAGTTACAATAAATGAAGAACCTATTTCTAATGCTTTAGAAATTCCATATCGTAAAGCAGAACCTAAACCTTTCTCATCAGTTCTTATGAATACTTTCACATTTTCTAAACCTAATGATTTAACCGCTTCTCCTGTTTTGTCTTCACTATTATCATCTACTATAATAATATTTCCATTTAATTCACTATTTATTCTTTTAATCAAATTAATAATATTATCTTTTTCATTATAAGTAGGAATAACTATGGAGACTATTTGGGATTTTTGCACATTTTCCATATCTCGTCGCCTATCCAATGGAGATTTTGTGAAAACTTTCCCTTCTTATTAGCAGAAGCTTCTTCCTTAGTAATAAGCACTTTCATAACAGATACTGGAATCCCTGAAGTAGTTTTAGCCAAAATTATATCTCCAGGATTGCAATCACAATTAAATAATGATATACCTGGTACAAAAAGATCAGCTCCTCTAGATAGAGCTCTAGTAGCTCCTTCATCAACTACAACAGATGGTAATTCAACCTTATTATCCATAATCCAACAGAGAGTGGGTATAAGATCCTCTGAGAAAAAAGATAATTTACCTTCTATAAAATAATATACTTGCTTTTTTTCCTTACCTACTTCAACTTTATCAGTTTTAATATCTACATGATATTTATCTCTAATTTGATTTATAAAAGTTCTTAAATCCTTTTGTGATAAAAAGTGCCTTTGCATTATAATGAATCCCCTAATGATAATGGCATAGTCTTTATTCTTTTACCTAAACAATTTTCTACAGCATTAACTATAACTGGAGTAGAGACAACAGCTCCGGCTTCGCCTATACCTTTACTTCCAGTAGGATGAGCAGATAATCCTTTTTCAATATAATACCACTTTATCTCTGGAGACTCAACAGCAGTTGGAAAACCGTAATCTCCTAGATTAGAATTCAGTAAAGATCCGTCATCTGCTATTTTTGCTCCTTCATACAAAGCTTGAGCTATACCTTGTAATACACCACCGTGTATTTGGCCTTCAGCTAGCATAGGGTTTATTACTTTTCCAATATCATCTAATGCAATATATTTAATTACCCTCATTTTATTCAATTCTTTATCTACATCTATCATGGCCATATGTACTCCGTAAGGACTAGTTGGTTTAGATACTGCATAAACAGAAGTAACATCTAAAGATATTCCGTTTTTATAAGCATATTTTATTATATCACTCAGCTCCAATTTCTTATTTTCAGTCTTATGAGTTATTGTACCTTCTTTATATTCTAACTCCTCTATATCAGCGTTCATCATTTTGGATGCTATTTCAATGAATCTAGATTTTAATTCCTGAGCAGCTTTCAACATAGCTGAGCCGCCAACGGTTACAGTCCTACTTCCCCACGTGCCTATTCCGTCTTCTATAATATCAGTATCTCCCCATTTTACTTCAATATTTTCAATTGGGATCTCTAATGTTTCTGCTACTATCTGAGCAAAAGCAGTAGCATCTCCTTGCCCATGTGGTCCAGAACCCGTAATGGCTATTATTTTACCGTCTGATTTTGTAAATACTCTAGCTACTTCCCAAGGCCCAAATCCAGTTATTTCAACATACATTGCCAATCCTGTACAATATCCTTTTTCCTTAGCTTCAGCAGAAAGTTCAGTATAGTATTTTTTAGCCTTATTTAAAATGTCAACATAGTCTCCAGTATCATATACAATTCCAAATCCATTATCATAAGGCATTTCATTAGGCTTGACTACATTATTTAACCTTATCTCTATTGGATCCATTTTTAACTCATTAGCAATAATATTGATTATTCTCTCTATAAAGTATGTAGCTTCTGGTCTTCCAGCCCCTCTATACGACGTAGTAGGAACTTTATTAGTATGTACCGCATACGCTGTTACTGACGCATTAGGAATGTCATATGGTCCTAAAACCATTTTAGTTGTACTCAAAACATTCCCGGATTCGTCATCATTAGCATCAGAATATGGAGCCCCTAAATCTCCAACTATTGTTCCCATTAGGGCCATTATTTTACCGTTTTTGTTAAATCCTACCTTAAATCTCATGCTTTTGTCTCTACCATGACCTGCGCTTATCATCTCCTCTGTCCTTGTTGGAACCCATTTTAATGGAATACCTAATTTTAACGCAAGCTTAGATACAGCATATTCCTCTGGATGCGCAATAATCTTACTCCCAAAAGCTCCACCTACATCTGGTTGAATTACTCTAATATTAGAGTAATTAAGAAATTGCACTAGATTTCTTCTCAAAAAATGAGCCGATTGAGTAGAAGACCAAACATTAAGTCTTTGACCGTCAAAATATGCTAATATTCCTCGAGTTTCTAAAGGAGAAGCAATCATTCTCTGATTTATTAGTTCGTCTTCTATAACAAAATCTACGTTCTTGATAGCTTCTTCTGGATTACCTTTTGAATATGTTTTATTAATATAAATATTACTTTTTAACCCACTATATGCTTTCTTCTCATCTTTCAACGCCTCGTATGGATCTATAACATAAGGTAAATCTTCATATTCAACTTCTATACTTTCTAATAAATCATAAGCCTCATATCTATCTTTAGCTATTACAGCAGCTATTGGCTGCCCTATATAAGTAGTTTCGTTAGTAGCAATAGGAAAATCCTTCCCTGGATTTATGTCTTCGCCCGTAAAGATACCTTCTCTCTTTGCTATTTTTATTCTTGCGTGTGGCTTCGTTGATCTTAAAAATGCTACAAATTTAGTACCTTGAAATACCAAATCATCAACATACGTTCCATGTCCAGTAATTAGCCTAGGATCTTCGATTCTTTTTATTGGTTGACCGATATAATGCATATATTTATGCATATTTTCGAGTTTATATTTTCTTTACTCTTAATATTGATGATGGATGAGTAGATAATATAGAAGAAGAAGGATCGCCATAATTATTTATTAACAAAACAAGAGCTTCTTTACTTGTTAATTTTACAGCATATTTGTCAGCTTCTAGTTCAAATTTCCTAGAAAGAAATCTTTGAACCAAAAATCCTAAAAGAAGAAATAATAGAGCAATTAAAGGTATATTTAAAAGCGAAAAGAATCCTATAAGTATTAGCGATATGATGAATAAATTTTTGATATGATGCTTCATTTTTATGTGACCAAGTTCATGCGCTATCGCGGCCATTATTTCTTTTTTATCCAAATTCAACAAGGACGACGTAACTATTATAGTATTTCCAGAAGTAGAAAATGCGTTTATATCTTTACTATCCTTTATTCTTAAAGAAAAATTTACATTTGATTTAGATTTTAATTCGTCAATGCCTTCAACATAAACCTCTCTATAGTGTCTACTGTATATTCTTGAGATACCAAAGTAGCTAATGTATAAAATAACTAGAGGGACTATAACGAAACTAAAACTATTCATAAATCTATTTGGTCAGTATTACTATATTAACTATATAACTTAGCTGAAAGTTTCACTTAAAATCTAGAAAGTACATTTTGTCTTTAAATGAAAGCTATAGTATTAGAAAACGGCAACCCCTTGTTAAAAGAGGTACCTATACCAAAGTTACAAGAAGGCGACGTACTAGTAAAAATGAAAGCTTGCGGATTATGTGGAACAGATGTTGAAAAAATATGCGGTCAATATACAGCTTCTCAGCCAATTTTAGGGCATGAACCTGCAGGTATAATTCAAGAATCTACAGTAGAATGGCTTAAACCCGGTGATAGAGTTTTTGCCCATCATCATGTTCCATGTTATGAATGCTATTATTGTAAAAAGGGAAGTCCTACAATGTGCCCATATTATAGGAAAACTAATTTAGATCCTGGTGGATTTGCAGAATATTTTAGAGTACCGGCTTGGAACGTTAAACGAGGAGGAATATTAAAATTACCTGATAATGTAACTTTCGACGAAGGGGCTTTTATAGAGCCCCTTGCTACTGTTATAAGAGCCCAAAGGAGAGTATTTATCGATAAGGACGATTTTATACTAGTAGTAGGAGCTGGACCCATGGGTTTATTACATGTAATGGCGGCCAAAGTAAATGGAGCCGGTAAAGTATTCGTATCAGATGTTTCAGAGTTCAGAAGAGAATATTCATTAAAAGTAGGTGCTGATGTGTCATTTAATGCCGCTAAGATTAATATTGAAGAGGAAGTCAAAAAGCTTACAGACGGTAGAGGAGTAGACGTTGCAATAGTAGCGTCTGGAGCACCACAAGCTATCCTTAGTGCGCTAAATTCGGTTAGAAAAGGTGGAAGAGTATTACTCTTTGGTGTTCCATATAAAGGAACAATATTAAATTATGATATAAGCAATTTATTGAATAACGAGATCTCTATAATTAGCAGTAATGCCGCAGTAGAAGAAGATACTAGGGAAGCATTAAATATGATTGCCAATAAGAAAATTGATGTAACTAAACTAATTACAGGGAAATTTAAATTAGAGGAATTTAATGAGGCCGTAAGGGAAGCCAAAGAAGGAAAAACCATAAAAGCAATAATATATGACTAGTATTGAAGAGATATATAGAAAAGTTGTAATCTTAAATAATTTTAAAGCTCTTTTAATATCACTAGAGCTAGGTAAATTGCCATTCCCAACTGAATAGAATCCTCTTTTTTCTAACTTCACTCCTAGTAAATAAGCAGCTGCAGAAATCGGATATCTAGCATTAATACTTTCAATATCGCTGTGTCTAATAATATCTAGCATATTCTTTACTTTCAATCTCATTATAATTCCTGCCAAAATCATAAACAATACAGAAATTCTAGCAGGAATATAATTTAAAATAGTGTCAACTTTTGCAGAAAAGAATCCTTCTTTTTTTAACTCAGTAGTCTTATACCCTACCATACTATCCATAGTATTCGATAATCTTTGTAAAAGAGCACCTGGCATTCCTAATAATAGAAACCAGAAAAGTGGAGAAGATATTCCATCGACAAAACTCTCAAAAAGAGATTCTATAGCTGCAGACGCTATATGCCCTTCATCCTCTTTTGTCAAATTTCTCCTCACTATCTGTTGCACGATATATCTAGAATTCTCATCTAAATTTGACGATTTATTAACTATTTTATACAACATCTTTATTGAGAATGTAGTCTTCAATGTAAGAGCTAATAAAATAAATTTTAATATTAAAATAGGAATATATAAGGGTAAAATAAATAATATTAAAATAGGAACAACAGATAATAGCCAAATAAAAATGCCGTATACGTATCCTTTATAAGGCCTTATTAATTTTTCACTTATTTTGCCAGTTAATACTACTGGATGAATATATATTGGAGGTTCTCCTAATATTAAATCCCAAAATAGTGCAGCAATGAAGACAAGTAACAAAACTTTTCATTAGCTAATAAAAATAAGGGGAAAGATAAAGTTATCACAAACCCAGTTAGATCACCAGAAGATCCATGAAAAGATGTTTTTCCTATATAATAGAAAATTAGATAAAGAATAATGTACAAAACTAATGGTATTATTAGAAGAAAAGGAATAGCTTGGATTAGTAATAAAGCATACTTATTAGATAGATAGCTATTGAATATTTTTCCAAGATAACTATTCTCCATAGGTTTTAACGTTGATAAAATTAATAATCCTAATGATCTACAAGCAATTTCTGAAGATATTAAAACCAAAAAGGAATATAATGAAGGATACTGTAAATTTAACAATGCAACTAGCATAATGGAAAAATATACCAAAGAGGCACCTATTCCTCCAGAACCGACCTCAACATCTTTCATAGCTTTTATTCGTTTTTCCATGTTACCCTTGACCATCAGCGCATCCGAAATATCCAGTAATCCATCAAGATGATTGAAGCCTCTTACCACTTCAACTATAACAAATAATAGAACTTTAGATAAAATTCCTATGATATTCCATAGTAAAAGATAAGAAGCGAAATCTATTATTCCAGTAATTAAACCAATAAAAATTGGAGATAAAAAGCTATATCTTGCAATAGTTTCTAGATCTGATTTTATAGAAGGAATAATAGTGAAAAACGATAATTGAGCTAATATTCCTTTAAAAGCTTTCACAAAATCTTGTTAAATGTGGCAGTTATAATTTCTTCACCTATGAGTGATTCTGGTAAATCATTTTTTGTATCTACCTTAAGTAATATTCTTAGAGGCATACCATTTAAGGCACAAAATATGTCGTTAAACAGTTTCCCTAGTGATGAAGGAGGAGAAATTGCATTCATACAAGCTTTTCAAGCTATCGGTTCTGGTCTAAGCCCAAAAAGTTTCATGAACCCAGTTTTATTGAAACCTTCAGGTAAATCAGTAGAGGTCATCGTTTTTGGAAATTCATTAGGGAATTTTTCCCCTGGAGAATATTATAGCATAATAAAAAAATTATGGAGTAAAATTAAGAATATTATTACAGATAATATGATAATAGAAGCAGCCGGAGGATTAGGAGAACCTAATTTCCTCAATAGAGATATTTCAGGATTTTTAATAATGAAAGAATTGAAAATACCTACTATATTAATCTTAGATATCGATAGAGGAGGAGCATTCGCATCGGCATTCGGGATATACAAAATGTTTCCCACATCCGTGAGAGGATTATTAAAAGGATTTATAATTAATAAATTCAGAGGAGAAGAAAAATATCTAGAAAAAGCTATTGCATGGCTTGAAAATAAAACAAAAATGAAATACTTAGGCTATGTTCCATATTTAGAAGAAAACCCAATAATGCCAGAAGATTCCATGAACATCAAAGATATAGGAGATGGAGAAAAAAAAGTATCTATTATAGCTTATCCTTACATGAGTAACTTTAATGAATTCTATGCACTTTATAAATCTAATTCCAATGTGAAATTTGTATATAAACCTTCACAACTTAAAAATTCAGATTTAGTTATTCTTCCAGGTACTAAAAATACATATAAATCTATTCTATGGCTAAAGGAAAGGAATTTCATTGATGAAATAAGAAAATATCCTATTCTAGGAATATGCGGAGGTTTTCAATTAATGGGTAAGAAACTTGTAGATCCGTATGGCTTAGAAGCTGAAAATATAACGGAATACCCTGGATTAAATATATTTGATATAAAAACTATTTTTGATAAAAATAAGGTTGTATCACTGAGTGAGGGAAAAGGAGACGTAAGAATTGAGGGTTATGAAATTAGAAGAGGAAAAATACATTACGAAAATGAAAGACCACTTTTTTACATAACAAAGAGAAATAAGGTTTCCGTTGAAATACCTGATGGTGCAAAAAAGGATGATAAAATGGGTTTAAGTTTACATGGATCTTTATTCTCTTCTTTTAGTAGAGAACTAGAAGACTATGGCATAAAAATATTCTCTGGTTCTATGAAAGAGGAAATAGAAAATATGGTTCAAAAAAATGTAAAAATAATAAAAGAAAATATAGATGTAGATAGAATAGATGATATTTATAACTCAAAAATGTAAATAAGCTTGTGTTTGATCCCGAGAATTTCATAAAAGAGGTAACGCCTCAGATTTTAAATGTAGCAAAAGATGAAAAGATAGTAGCTGCGGTAAGTGGTGGAGTAGATAGTACAACAGCAGCAGTATTGTTATATAAAACCCTAGGTTTTAACGTAGTTCCTATAATGATTGACACTGGCTTTCTTAGAAAGGACGAAACTAAGATTGTCAAAAAATTACTAGAAAATATTTTGCCATTGCGTATCATAGATAAGTCGGAAGAATTTATAACTTCGTTAGAAGGAATAGAAGATGCCGAAGAAAAAAGAAAAAAATTTAGGAACCTTTTTTATAAAAACATTTCTGACATAATAAGAGAAAATAATGCTACTTTTCTAGCTCAAGGAACTATAGCAGCTGACTGGATAGAAACACAAGGTGGAATAAAAACACAACATAACGTGTTAGTTCAATTAGGTATAGATACAGAAAAAACCTGGGGCTTTAAGTTAATAGAACCTTTGGCAGATCTTTACAAAGATGAAGTAAGAGCATTAGCAAGATATCTTGGATTACCAAAAGAACTCTCTGAAAGACAACCATTTCCAGGTCCAGGTTTATTAATAAGAACTATAGGAAAATTAACTAAAGAAAAATTGGAAATTGTACGAGAATCTAATGACATAGTTGAAAAATCGCTTGAAAATTATTCCTTTTCTCAATATTTTGCTGCAATATTTGAATCAGATAAAAAAAGAGACGAAAAAATAACTAATTATATCGGTCAAGATATATTCGTATATAATTCCCGAGCAACAGGAGTTAAAGGTGATGTACGAAGCTATGGTAAAATAGCTTCAATAGATGGGGAATTAGATTATAATGAAATAATGAGAATAGTATCGGAAATTACAAAGTTTGATATTACTCATGTGTTATATAGAATTAACGAAAAAGAAAATGGAAAGTATTCAGTAGTAATTAGAGCAATAAACACTGAAGACTTCATGACTGCAGATTTTGCTAAAATAAGTTATTCGGTTTTAAATGAAATATCACAAAAAATATTAACACTAAATGACGTCAAGGAAGTCTTATATGATGTGACTACTAAGCCACCAGCAACAATAGAATTTGAATAAAAATGTCTCACTACTTAATAAATACTATTCTTAAGTCTCTCAAGTAGTTGAATTCTCTTAGGTGATGCAGGATGATCGCTAAAGAAATCTGCATACCAAGGCACTTTTTCTGTCTTCCAATAGTTTATTAATTGCTCTACATCCATATCACTAACGTCTTCATTTATATCCATTGGCGAGAAAAATAACATATTCATCATTTGATTATTATTTCTTTTCTTATATTTCTCCAATGTGTTAGGATCAACTGAAAGTGTTATCTTAGCTAAAGCTCTCTGTAGATTCTCCGCACCGTTAGGTATAGTTGTAGCAGAGTTAACATCCGCATAAGCTTCTCTTAATCTATTTATGTATAGAACTAGAAATTGAAACATATAACTTACTGCTAATAATGCAATGCCTATTAACCACATAGAACCAGCATTGTTATTTCTATTTCCTTCACCTAACATTCCTCCCCACATTAGAGAGTATCCTAAAAAGAATATCAATGTAGGTATCAGACCTATCGCCATTAATAACTGAACATCTCTATGCCTTAAATGGCCTAGTTCATGGCCTAATACAGCCTTAATTTCGTCTTTATTTAATATTTTTAATAAAGGCAAAGTTATAGCAACTCTTTTACCAGCTATAGGGCTTCCATATGCAAAAGCATTAGGAAATGGAACATCGGCTATATAGACTTTAGGAATATCTAGATGATTATACATTGCTACCTCGTCTACTAAATCTACCAACCAACCATACTTAGGATCAGTAGGCGATACTTCCACAGCCCTGTACATAGCATTAATCAAATATGGACCAAATAGCCATTGAACTATATTCAATACTATCAGAAAAGATAATATTCCAATAATTACTGCCGGAGCAAACGCTACTCCAAAGAAATACCCTGCTACAGCATAAACTAAAGCAAACCCTAGGAGAAAAACTCCTACACTAGCCACTACCATACCTAGTTTTAATTTTATTAGTGCAAAGTTCATGATTATCAATGTTATATTTTGAAGATGAGGATATAAAGCTTATTCAAAGTTTATTAATCACTCAATGTAATTTTTCCCATGGAGGAAACTGTAAAAGATTACATGAAAACTGAGGTAATAAGTGTAGATAAATCTAAGTCAATAAAAGAAGTAGCCGAAGTTATGACTAAGAACAATGTAGGATCAGTTATTGTAACTGAGAACAAAAAGCCATTAGGAATAGTTACTGAACGAGATATAGTAAGAGCAATAGGAAAAGGAAAAGATTTGAATGCAAAAGCCGAAGAAATTATGACTGCATCATTGATAACCATAAAAATAGACTCGCCAATCACTGGAGCTTTAAGTTTAATGAGAACATACAATATCCGTCATCTTCCAGTAGTCGATTATGATGGAAATCTTTCCGGAATAATATCAATAAGAGATATAGCAAGAGCCCTGGACGATTTTTATGAAAGCGGAGCAGAGTGAACTCCTACGGTGATTTTCACGAACAACACTCCTAAACAAGAAGACAAGCTTTACAAGAGTGAGACTAAGAAGACTAGGTATAGGGGAGGAGGTGGTGAAGGCCCTCAAGTTGACCCCAATCAAGTAGTTCCTTCGGCTCTTCAAGCCATCGCCTAGCCATGTTAGAGGCAAAGCATGTGGAGCCTATCCATCTCCATGGAGTCTTCCGCCCCCCTTTGAACCCTATATAGATTAATTAGTTGGGGAGGGTAATACTCTCCAACTGGGAAACATGGTCGACCCTTTGACTGAAGCAAAGTCTTCGAACGGGGGCGTGACAAACCCCTACCATCGGACTGAACATTGTGATAATATGCACGGATATAGGTGTGATAAAGAGGTAGGGATCCTAGGAATAGACATATCAAAAGATCATGTGACGAGTGAGGGGAGGGTCTACGAGAACAACAAGAAGGGTTATGAAGAAATACTAAAAGTGAAACTAAACACAATAGTGGTCGAACCGACAGGAGCATACTCAATAAAACCATGTCAATACTTCAAGGAAAAAGGGATCAAGATACTACAAGTAAGCCAAAACTATGGAAGGAGAAGGACTTGAGAGGAAAGAAAACAGATTTTTACGACGCAGAAAAACTAATAAACATGGCAAACAAGGCAAAGGAGTACAACTACAACTCATTGAAAGAACTAGTAACACTATATATCTTCCTAAAAGACCTTGAAGTAAAGTACAAGAACAGGGTAAAAAGAGCACTATTCCTAGTCAGTGACGAGGAAAAAATAAGCAAGGAAATGCTTGAAGAATTCTCTAAAGGAAACTTCAAAATACAATTATACAACTTAGAGTACACAAAGATCGTACTTGAAGAAATCGAAGTATTATCTAAAGCACTACTGGAAACAAGCGAGAAAATAAAAGAAGTAGAGAAAATGATACAATCACAGTCTGAAAATCACGTTCTATTAACTATACCGGGAATAGGAAAACTTTCTTCGGGAATAATAATAGGCATTGTTGGAGACATTAAACGCTTTCCTAACCCTGAGTCCTTCGTAGCCTACTGCGGTTTAGACCCAATAGTTGAGAGGAGCGGTAAAGCTACTGTAAGTAAGGGAATATCGAAGAAGGGTAATAAGTACTTGCGCAGCTTGTTCTACTTCCTCGCTGAGATGAATTACTCTCGTAATCCTACATTACTAGAATTTTACGAGAACCATAAGGAAAAGTTGAAGGGAAAGAAGTTGTACACTGCTTTAGCCAGGAAATTGGCTAGAATAGTTTGGAGTGTTTGGTATAATAATAAGCCTTATGAGCCTAAGTGATCCTCCCCAAATCGCCACGTGGATTGAAAGGTACACGTGGCAATCTTAGTTGACATTATGCTTGAAGTTCAACCGAAATATTTATTACTGAACGCCCCTGTTAAGATAAATGTATGGCATAAGTTTTTTAGTTTAACATAAATTCGTCTCTTTAAATGCAAAGAGTGCTGATATGGAAAGAATGGTACGAAATTCTAGAGAAAATAGCTAGGGATAATAAAATTAGTATGAATGAGTTAATTGCTAAAATATTAACTACTGAAGAATGCTTAAATCTCCCAGAAGTAAAAACTACTTCCAAAAAATCTATAAATGTAAATATAAATGATAAATATCTTATGGAGAAAATTCATAAATATCTTTTTTGTGATTAAGAATGAAAAACAAAGAAAATAAGCCTAAGAGAAAACCCGGCTTAGTTAGAATAGGGCTATTTAATTTACTTCTAAGACTAGCTATATCACCATTATCCTTTGTTTTTTCTCTGCTTATGGTTAAGTACCTATCTGATATTTCTGCTGTAACATTTGGTGCATGGCAGACAATGTTCGTACTAATAACTGGATATTTTGTAATTCCTGCAGATATATTCTCAAATATAACAAGTAGATATGCAGCAGAAGGTAAAAAAGTAGGTGGAATTTTGCTTATAAATGGAATAGCAGGAGTTTTAGCTATAAGCATATACCTTCTCATAATACCTTTCATTAATCCACTTTTAGGCGGAAACTTTGCAAAATATTTTTATTTTTCATCAATTTTAGTATTTTTATTCTATATTTTTGATATCACTAGATCAATTGCGCTTGGAAGATCACCAAGAGTTAACGCAATATCAGCTTCAGTTTTTCAAATAATTAGATTAATAGCTGGTATAATACTTATGTTTATATTTAATTTGTCTATATTTGCAGTAATTTTAGCTTATTCTTTGGGTTATATAGCACAAATTTTAATAAATATATTATTTTCAAATGCAAATTTGCAAATCGATTTGAAAATAGCATTCAAAGCAATTAAAAAATCTATAGTTTTCATAACTTCATATATTCAGAACATAATTGAAGCAAGCTTAGTATGGATAGCAGTTTATTTAGTTAGAACTGCACTACCAGTATCTTATTTTGAGTCGGCATTAATAATATCAAATATAGTAATATGGTCAGGTAGTATTACTGATGGATTAATACTTAAATTAGCTGAAAATAAAGATCCAGATTTATTAGAAACTGCTACCAAATTATTTTTCTTAGCCGGTTCTTTTTTCCTTTTATTAACATTCGTAGACGGTGATCCTCTACTATTTATTTTAAGACCTGAGTACATTGAAGCATTTTTAGCGTTAATAGTTCTATCTATATCCAATTTTCTTAGAGGCCTATATACTATTTTCTATCGTGGAATTTATATGGCCGATACTACATTAAGTACTGAAGGAAGTGGGGAATTAAAGGGAAGTACTGCAAATCTTATTAGAAGAAATATTTTTATTTCAATTATAGGTTTATCCTTCTCTACATGTTTAATGATAATTTTGAAAACTTTTAGCTTCTCATCTCCAGCATTAGCAATAGCCATAACTTTAGGTTTGCTAATAAATTCTATAGGAATGTTAACTACAGCATATATTTCAGCAAAGAATATATATCGATTAATCTTTCCTAAAATTGAAAGCGTAGTTCCGCTAATTGCTACTGTAGTATCATCATTACCTTTCTTAATTCGATATATGGAGGGAAATTTGCCTAAATTTAGGGCTATTCATGAAATAGAAATAATGTTAATATACACACTAATCTCGTCTTCTATTTTTGTTATTATAAATATAGCTCTTAATCCATATGCAAGACAGCTTTTTATTATGATAATAAAAAGAATCAAAAATTTATAGATAGTTGGCTTAATGTTCGTGAAATGAGTGGAATAAACATTAGGATAAACAGGTTATTTGAAAGAAAGAACGCTTTTGTAGTAGCTTTAGATCATGGGCTAGTCATGGGCCCACTTAAAGGCATAGAAAAACCAATGGAAATTGTTAAAAGTCTTTCAAATATTCCAGATGCACTCCAAATGACGCCTGCAATGCTTAAGATAGTGGAAGAAAATTTCTTTTCAAGATCTTCGCCGATGTTAATTGCAAGACTAGATACTGCTAACGTGTGGAGACAGCAGAAGAAATATGATAGCGGGTATTATTCAGCTGTGTATAAAGTGAGAGACGCAATAGAAGCCGGAGCTGATGCCGTTGTAACATATTTTGTTGTAGGTTATGGCCAAGATCAAATAGAAGGCTATAATATCGAAGAATTGTCTAAAATAAGAAGGGAAGCTAACGATTATGGAATCCCATTTATTATAGAGCCTCTTTTTGTTTCTCCAGAAAATCCAGATTCGATTAAAGATGTAAATCTTGTTAAATATGTAACAAGAATAGCATCAGAAATAGGAGCGGACATTCTTAAAGTGGACTATACTGGAAAAGATAATTTTAAGGAAGTAGTAGATGTAGCATTCTCACCTATACTTATTAGAGGAGGTCCGAAAACTAACACTAACCGCGATTTCTTATCTATGTTAAATGATGCTATAATATCAGGAGCTAAAGGTATCACAGTCGGAAGAAATCTATGGCAGTCCCAAGATCCTCAAAAAATGGCTAAAGCAATTTCTGCTGTAGTACATGAAAGAAAGAGTGTAGACGAAGCCGTAAAGATCTTAGGATAAAATATTTTTATACGACATCAAAATATGTTTTATGAAAAAATATAATTCCATATTTTACTTAGCATTAGTAATCATTTTAATAATTTACACCTATGAAACCATATTAACGTTTGATCCTACATTTAATCCTCAAGCTGATCATTATATTGGAGACGAAGTCTGGTATCCTACTGCGGCTTACAATATTTTGAAATATATTTTCCATATAACACCAAAAATGTATTTTCCTTATTCACATGAGTCTGGAATACAGTATTATATAAATCCAGAACATCCACCGTTAGGAAAATATTTTATGGATATTTTTATTCTAATCTTAGGATACAGCCCATTAGCGTGGAGAATACCTAGCTGGATTATGGGAGATTTAATAATAGTTATAGGTTTTTTACTTTCTAGAAAAATAATAGGAGATAATATAATTGGAAATTTAGCAGGAATATTAACTGCTATAGTTATAGCATTAGATCCTACTTTATGGCTTCTTCATGGGATAGCATTATTAGATATTTACGTAGGTTTTTTTAGCATTTTATCACTTTATTTATTAATAAGCAAAAGAATAGTCCTAGCATCTATTGCTTTAGGACTTGCGATGGCTTCAAAAGAACCCGCTTTTTTTCTAGTTTTGCCATTTTTATATTATTTAGGCGAAATTACAAATAGAATAAAGATAAGAGCGTTATATAGCATTGGAGTTCCTATTCTAGTCTACGCATTAGCCTCAATTCCGATAATGCTATACTTTAACGGAATAATGGGGTGGTTACATGGAAGTTTCCTATATATGTTAGGCTGGGACGCGGAAAACGGACATATAGCATTATCTGCAACATCACAAATTTCAGAACCTTGGGATTGGTTCCTCGATATTCACCCATTTTATATGGGATACAACTTTTATGCAAACGTTAATCCAGCAATAATGTTTTTATGGTTATTTACAACTCCAATAGCTTTCCTTTTTAAAGATTCTAGGCTAATTACTGTAACAATGTGGGCCTGGACGGAATGGCTTGGATTTGTTTTAGTTTATATTCTAGGGAATCATACTCTCTTTAGCTTTTATGTAGCAGACTTCGGAGCAGTTATAGATGCATATATAGTAACCTCATTATTCTTTCTAGTTCAAAACATGAAAAATTTAAAATATAAATTAAGTATGAAAAGTGAGACAAATGATACGAAAAGCAGTAATAACAGCAGCAGGTAAAGGAAGTAGAATGAAATATATAACATCAGTTTTACCAAAGGCATTATTACCTCTTTTTAGACATGAAGATGACAAACTCGTTATGAGGCCAATTATTGATCTAATAACTGACTCTTTAGGAGAAATCGGAGTAAGCAAATTTTGTTTGGTGGTAGGAAAACACGGAAAACTATTAATGGACTACATGTTTGAAAGAAACATAACAATAGTTTTTCAAGACGAACCCAAAGGTTTTGGAGATGCTGTACTTAGAGCAGAAGATTTCGCATCTAATGAACCATTTTTTGTACATGCGGACGATGGAGTTTTAACTGGAGGGTATAGAGAAGCCAAAAGTCTCTTTGAAGAAATAAATCCAGATGCTGTTCTTCTTCTAAGGGAAGTGAAAAATCCAAAGAGATACGGTATTGTAGAGATAAAAGATAATGGCACTTATATGAATCATAAAGCGTATAAGATAATTAATGCAGAGGAAAAGCCTGAAAATCCGGCGAGTAATATAGCAATTTCTGCAGTTTACATATTTTCGCCTAAGATATTTAATGCAATAAAAAAAGTAAGTGTAGCCCAAGGAAAAGAATTAGAGTTAACATATGGTATAAAAGAATTACTGAAGAATGGCGGAGAAGTATACGGAATATTATTAGATAATGAAAAATGGCTAAATGTAGGAGATCCTGAAAACTACTATAATGCGCTTAAGTTTACATATTCGGATTTAAAAAAATGTTAGAATCTTAACGAATGAACGTCTATAACTAACTGATTTAATTCCCTTTTTATCTCATTTAAATCAATGGAAGCCATACGAATTCCATAATTAGTTCCCCTTTGCATAAGCTTACCTAAACCATAAATGGAGAATCCAGATATAGTAGTTATGTGAAATGGATCGTCTAATCCCATTGCTATAAATTTACCAATGCCTTGTACAGTTGAGCCACGAGGTTCATAATCACCTAATAATTCCTTAGATATGTTCTTTAAGCTTTGATCTTTCATAGATACTATATTATATTCTTAATTTTTAAGTTAAGAAACACTTACATACAATATTATCACTACGTAAAGTACATTAGTAATATTTTGCTTTTTTTCTAGCCAGTCTCATTAATAACCTTCTGCTCATTATGAATGAGTATCTTAAATAAAAATTTCTTCTACCTAGATGATATAATCTATTCCTATAACCCATATATTTGATTAAATAATTCTTATATAAAATACTTTTCGTTATAGCGAATATTTTTAAATTATATTTATTTTTGGTAATTCCCATTTCTTTTTTATTGCAATCAGTCTTATAGAAGTAACTAAAAGAAAAGTTAATATTAAAGAAATATAATCTAAAAATCTCAGTGATACTATATAAAATACAAAACCACCTATTATACTAGGTGTTGCATAGAAATCTTTTCTGAGTATTAACGGTATTTCTGATACCAAAATATCTCTTATTGCCCCTCCACCGGTAGCTGTTATAGAAGCTACTATCGCTACGCCAAGTATATTAAGATTATGGAAATATGCTAACTGAGCCCCAAAAGCCGTAAATGCACCTAATCCTATTGCATCAAAATAAAGAAGTTTTTTACTTATTTTAGTTAAGTTCTTTCTTATTAATATAATTAAAAAAACAGATATAATAGCTGTGATTGGATATGGTAAATATACAAGGTTGACTGGAGGAAATATCCCTAGTAAGATATCTGCTATAATACCTCCAGCTAAAGACGTTACAAATCCTAAAACTATTGCTCCTAGGAGATCTAATTGTTTCTCCATGGCCTTAAGAGCACCAGATGCAGCAAAAGCAAAAATTCCTATGTAATTAATAACCTCCATAATTAGACTAACGAACACAATGTTTTACTATTAATAACTAAATTTAAGGTTAACTCAAAAGACGTCTCTGACTATAAAAATAGTTTAACCCAGCACGAGATAAGGGACTAAAGTTACCTAAGTTAGAGAAATGAATACTTACTTTTAGGTATTTATTCTAAAGCGAAGTACTAATTGATATCAAGAGCTTAAAACACTAATACTTTCAGAAAGTTATAGCTTTTATTTAAGGGTTTACACGTAAATCCTAGTCTAAGTACTTCATAGAAATACTAACGTACAACAGAATTTAGAATAGTGAACTCCTACGGCGATTTTCACGAACAACACTCCTAAACAAGAAGACAAGCTTTACAAGGGTGAGACTAAGAAGACTAGGTATAGGGGAGGAGGTAGTGAAGGCCCCCAAGTTGGCCCCAATCAAGTAGTTCCTTCGGCTCTTCAAGCTATCGCCTAGCCATGTTAGAGGCAAAGCATGTGGAGCCTACCACGCCCTTACCGGTAGACCCAAAATCATTTTAAAAATACAAATTCAACACTAAACCTCATATTTTTCTTCATAAGGAACATATTTCATTATACTCATAATCAAGAGCATTAAGAATAATGCATTAAATAACAAATGTAAATAAAACGGATAGTCGTTTACGGAAATTTCTCTTACTCAAATATTTTCATTCTATTACGTAACGAAATAAATCTTATCCATTCTAGGCGAAAATATTTTAGGCTTTATGACAAATTATTTAACTTTTCTTCTATTATATTAAATTATTTTTAACGCTACGTAATACTGCAGTGATTTTCGTATAAAGTCTAAACGGATTCTATCGTACACATCTCATCATTTTCTAATATTATAATAATATTTCTTAGTTTACTTGTAGAAATATAAAAGATCTAATATAACACTTAAAAATTTCCTAAAAATATTGTAGAATTAATTATCTAATTTCATTAAATTCACATGAATTACTAATAACAAATAAAAATTATTTTTATTAATCAGATTTTGGGTCTACCGCCACGGAAGGGGTCTTTCGCCCTCTTTGAACCCTATATAGATTAATTAGTTGGGGAGAGTAATACTCTCCAACTGGGAAACATGGTCGACCCCTTGACTGAAGCAAAGTCTTCGATCGGGGGCGTGACAAACCCCTACCATCGGACTGAACATTGTGATAATATGCACGGATATAGGTGTGATAAAGAGGTAGGGATCCTAGGAATAGACATATCAAAAGATCATGTGACGAGTGAGGGGAGGGTCTACGAGAACAACAAGAAGGGTTATGAAGAAATACTAAAAGTAAAACTAAACACAATAGTGGTCGAACCGACAGGAGCATCAATAAAACCATGTCAATACTTCAAGGAAAAAGGGATCAAGATACTACAAGTAAGCCAAAACTATGGAAGGAGAAGGACTTGAGAGGAAAACAGATTTTTACTACAAAAACTAGTAAACATGGCAAACAAGGCAAAGGAGTACAACTACAACCCATTGAAAGAACTAGTAACACTATACGTCTTCCTAAAAGTTGAAAGTAAAGTACAAGAACAGGGTAAAAAGAGCACTATTCCTAGTCAGTGACGAGGAAAAAATAAGCAAGGAAATGCTTGAAGAATTCTCTAAAGGAAACTTCAAAATACAATTATACAACTTGGAACAAAGATCGTACTTGAAGAAATCGAAGTATTATCTAAAGCACTACTGGAAACAAGCGAGAAAATAAAAGAAGTAGAGAAAATGATACAATCACAGTCTGAAAATCACGTTCTATTAACTATACCGGGAATAGGAAAACTTTCTTCGGGAATAATAATAGGCATTGTTGGAGACATTAAACGCTTTCCTAACCCTGAGTCCTTCGTAGCCTACTGTGGTTTAGACCCAATAGTTGAGAGGAGCGGTAAAGCTACTGTAAGTAAGGGAATATCGAAGAAGGGTAATAAGTACTTGCGCAGCTTGTTCTACTTCCTCGCTGAGATGAATTACTCTCGTAATCCTACATTACTAGAATTTTACGAGAACCATAAGGAAAAGTTGAAGGGAAAGAAGTTGTACACTGCTTTAGCCAGGAAATTGGCTAGAATAGTTTGGAGTGTTTGGTATAATAATAAGCCTTATGAGCCTAAGTGATCCTCCCCAAATCGCCACGTGAATTGAAAGGTACACGTGGCAATCTTAGTTGACATTATGCTTGAAGTTCAACCAAAATATTTATTACTGAACGCCCCTGTTAAGATAAAAACAAATTGAATAAAACATCTATATGGATAGCTTTCTAAAAATAGAGCATCCCCTAATGTTGTCAGCACAACTGCTTATGCATAGCGGTGTGGCGGGCCCGCCGGGATTCGAACCCGGGACCTACGGGTTAAAAGCCCGCCGCTCTACCTAGCTGAGCTACGAGCCCACTAGGTACATTAAAAGATTCAATAAGCACTATTATTAAAATTTTCTAAGGCATCTCATTAACTTAAACATCAAGTTGTAGAAAATGCTATTGCCACTTAGTAAAGCAAAAGCTTTTTATTTAATTAGTAATTTTTAAATTAACTTTAATAAATATTTTTTTAAAATAATAGTAACATAATTTTTGTAAACAAAAATGGTAACTAAATTTGTTTATATTATAGTTTATTTTAGCATTACCGAAATTGTTAAAATTTGTAAAATTTAACCAAATTATCTCAAAGATCTATCTTTTAGATTTTCTAGATTTATTATGTTATCGCATATTCCTATGAGATCATCATCATGTGTAGCAATTATTATTCCCCTATCCTCCTCTTTTAATGTCTTGATCATATCATAAAAGGAAAGCAAAGAATAACCGTCCATTCCTGCACTGGGCTCATCTAAAGCTATTATCTTACTCTTAGATGAGAATGCAGATGCAATAAGAACTCTCATCTTTTCTCCGTAACTTAATGCATAAGGACTTTTATCGGCTTTATCTTTTAACCTAAATAATTTTAACGCATAATCGCTTTTTACTTCATCCTTTACGGTAGTATAGAAAAATTGTAAGTCTGGATTTTGAAATATCACATAAGCTTTACCTATGAGTTTTTTTAAGAGTGTAGTTTTACCTATTCCGTTTCGACCTACTATACATAAGACTTCCTTTTCTCTAAGTTTTATATTTACATTATCAATTATCGTATCTAATATTATGTTTCCTAGCTTTTCATTATCTTCTTTCTCTAGTTTGAAACCTCTTAGACCATTTTCCCTAAGAAAATTCTCGTCAAAGAGTTTTTCTTTATCTACTTCCTTTATATTATTGTTAGATATTAGATAAATTCTATCAACGAAATCTCTTACTTCCTTAGTTCTATGTTCTGCTATTAGTGAGCCTAAAGGTAATATTTCCTTAACAATCTCTAACGAATTTTTATCTAAATTTGCAAATGGTTCATCTAACAATATGTATTCTGGATTTGAAACTAGAATACTAGAAATTACATATCTTTTTTTGTATCCATCAGATAACTGCATAAATTTCTTATCAAAATAACTATTCATTAATTTTTTAGCTATTTCAAGATTTACTCTATGGTATCTCCTTATAATTGCTATTTCTTCCGAAAAAGTCTCAGCTAATATTTGTGTATATGGTTCTTGCAATACAGCAGATAACTTAGAGTAGTCTTTACTCATACAAAAATCATTATCATCAATAATTATTTTGGAATTTCCATCACATAAAATAGATCTTATGATTGTAGTCTTTCCACTACCATTTTTACCTAGTAGTGCTATTCTTTCATTCTTCTCTAATTCTATCTTACCAGAAATAAATGAAGGAAAAATGACAAGCATAGAGTAATAACACCTATCATTGTTATAATAATATCATCTTTAGAAGGCATAAAGTTTCTTTTAGATGAATACTTTCCAAAGAGCTTGATAGTATATGCGAGATATAAGTTTTCAGCAACTTTAAGCATTTCAACTATAATTGGTCTCGATATTTTTATTGGATTAAATTGTTCTTTCCTAGATCTCATGTTAAGAAGTACTTGCGTTGCTAGATCGTAAAAATAGGGATAATACGATAATGCTATAACTATAGGTATTCCTTTTTCTCCAAATATATCTATTATACTAGGTTTATTAACTATATCACTCAATATTATAAATAAATTTAAGTAAGTTAGAGCTCTTAAAGTATATACGTATAAATATATATGATGGAAATATAACAGAATAAGAAAAGATAATATCGATATTGTAATATCAACAACAATAATTGCTTTTCTTCTAACAAGAATAATAGTAGTAAGAAAAGGAACAAAGGAAAAATAAAATAACGAAGATATTATCACTAATAGTAAAAACGAGGAAGAATATAGAAAACTCGCTTTCAATGTAGTACTCCCGATTTTATTAGATAAGATCCTAAGTAATAAGATAGCAATCCCATAATTCCACTTTCTACAAAGTATAACACAGTAAATCCTCCTAAGTAAAGTGCTAGATTAGAAATGTGGGGAACTCCAAGAAGCATGAAGCCGAAAATTACACTTAAAGTTCCTACTAGTCCGCCAGCCAAAGTAGTATTAATCATTACTGCTCTAAAACTTCTGTATCCCACTAGTCTTGAAACACCCTCTACTACTGGCCCTGCTACTAAAAACGTTATTGCTAAAAAAGGTAATATGATATACAATACTGCACTTATTAGTGAAATAAGTAATGGACCAAATTTTTTATTTATAGCTTGAATTCCAACTGAAATTATAATTAGTGGAACAGTAAGAGTTACTACTGGGTCTAAAAAATATCCAAGAATTCCTATTGCATAAGCACCTATACCTAAAGCTAATGAAGCGGCTACAGCATAAGAAGCTACAGCAAATATTGCTGCATATATCAATGTTTTCCTATCTATTTTACTTGATTTATTCTCTTTGCTCATAAAGAGGAAGTTATTTCTTGTAGATAAAAATTTTTCTCAAAATATTTAGTCTTTAGCATGAAATGCCATTATATATCCGACATATGCTACAAAACTTAGAAATACCGCTATTATAATGAAATTTATAATCTTAACTATTATAGGAGATATATTAAAATTCCCAAAATCTATAGATAATCCTAAAAACATGATAGAGAAAGATAGAGAAAGGAGAAACAACGCAGAAATTATTAATAAAAACCCTATTATTTTAAATTTTATTCCCATATAATATATCCCTCACTGCTTTTCTAATTGCTTGTGAAGATGATAAAGAAGGATTCCATCCATATCCTCTAATCTTTGAAATATCTAATAGCATAAACCTTACATCACCTTTCCAGCCTCTTCCTTCTCCTTGATCTTCATAAATATGCTTAGGAGATAAATTCATTTCTTCTTCTATTATCTTTGCTATATCATTAACAGTTATCCAGTCATCATTACCTATATTAAAATAGTCATACTTAGACTTAAAATATCTATCCAAAACGAATATTGCAGAGATTAAATCTGAGATATAAAGATAACTCTTTCTCTGTTTACCATTACCTAAAATCTTAAGTTCGTTAGAATTCTGCCTTAATTTTTTAATAAAATCTATTACAACTCCATGAGATACCCTGCCTCCTGTAATATTGGCTAATCTTAGAGATATACCTTGAATTCCATAATTTCGAGAATAATATTCTACTATATCTTCGCCCATTAGTTTAAAAAGACCATAATTTGAAATAGGAAGTTTATTGTCAAATTCCGGAGTAGGAAATCTTATAGTCTCCCCATAAACTGTAGAAGAAGAAGCAAAGAATACTTTATCTGCATCATATATACGTGCCATTTCCATAACATTTAGTGTAGTTAAAATGTCTCTTTCAAAATGTTCATATATACTTTCCATAGACGTCCTTACATCTGGATTAGCTGCTAAATGATATATAGTACTATTTTTTTCTATTTTTGGATATTCTCGCCTAAGATCTATTTTCAATATATTCGATTTTGGATTTACATAATTCCCATTTGAAAAATCGTCTATCACAGTCACATTCTCTCCTGATTCTACTAACGCATCAACTAAATGTCCGCCTATATATCCAGCACCACCAGTTACAATAGATACCATAGTAGGTATTATTTGGGATAGAAATAAGAATTTAATGTTTATGATAATGAAGATTTTCTATAGATTTATAGAAATTATTTCAAATAATAATTTTCATTATTTTGGGTGTGGCGGGCCCGCCGGGATTCGAACCCGGGACCTACGGGTACCTCCCAAGGTTAAGAGCCCGTCGCTCTACCTGGCTAAGCTACGAGCCCTCAAACAACATTTTATATTCAAATAATATATAAAGTAATCTACGGACTAAAAAACTAAAAATAGAGGTCTAATATCTAAACTGTAACATTCTTTTTAGATTTTGAATTTATATATTCCATTATTTTCCTTATAGTAGCATATTTTGTACCCAACTTTTTTACCATTATAACTCCCTTTATTCTACTAGCTGGATGAATTTTATCAAAAAATTCTGGTTCTAACCCTAACGCGTTTGCTGCAGACATAATATCCTCTGTACTTAATCTTGTTTTTCTGAATTTTCTTCCTTTCTTTCTACTTTCAGCGTTAAAATATGCCAACCAGATAGATATTTTCTTGCCTTGATAATCTCTATTAGTCATTGTTGAACCAAGATCGCATTTATTACTCCGTCCTGACCTGGCCTAGAAGTAACTATTGCAATCCCTAATTCGGTTCTTATCTTAGAACCTTTTACTATAATGCCTCTTCTAGCATATTCCCTATTAGCAGGCGTTTCTAGAACTGATAATATCTTAGCTTTCTTGGCTACATTGTTCCTTTTGTCAAATACGTTAGCATAAAGGGCATACTTTAATTTTAATTTATAATCTCCACCAAGTGTTCTCTCTTTTTCCCTAATATCGCTATCAGCTAATCTAGTTTCAGTTGGAGGACTTCCCATCTCATATTTTCTTTTATCCCTATAAGTTCCCTTTAGTCCCCCAGTTATTTTTCTTGTATCGCTACCTTGGTAAACTCCCATTTTATTATCAGAACTATTTTGAATATAAGAGTAAATAAGATTAAGCTCCAAATTTTCTTCTTCTGCGCTGATAGGATCTTATTGCCCTCCAAAGATCTATTTTCCTAAATTCTGGCCAATATGCATCACAGAAAAACAATTCTGAATATGCCATATGCCATAAAAGGAAATTACTTATGCGCATTTCACCAGAAGTTCGTATTACTAGATCAATATCTTCTAGTTCTTCATCATAAAAATACTTTTTAAATACAGTTTCATCTAACACGTTACTATCTAACAGACCTTTTTTGTAGTCTACAACTAACTTAGAAACTGCATCCAAGATCTCCTGCCTTCCACCATAGCATATTGCTAATGTTAGCTTTCTATCTTTGAAATTTGAGGAACTTTCAACTACTTTAGAAATACTAAGCTTAAGATCATCTGGTAATTTCTCAGTTTTTCCTATAGTCCTTACTCTAACTTTATATTTTGGAACAAAATCTTCATATAATAAATCATCTATTCCCATCTTTATATACTTTAAAATAGTATTTAATTCTGTTTGGCTTCTCTTATCACAATTTTCAGTAGATAACGCGAAAACAGTAACATTCTTTACACCTAATTCTAGAAGCCAAATAAGAACCTCTCTTAATTTCTTATATCCGGCTAGATATGCTTCTTGAATGCTAGAATTAGTTTGCCTAGCCCATCTTCTATTACCGTCAGGAATTATGCCGACATGTGCTGGTATAGGACCTTCTTTAATCTGATTCCAAAGCATTTTTTCATAAAATATATAAGCCGGCTTAAGTAGGCTATTTAGCATAACTCTTCTATCGCATTTAGATAAGTTTGTATACCTATATATATTTCATCAAGAGTTATTTTTTCTAACTCAGTATGTTCTAATTTAGAATCTCCAGGACCATATGTAACTATACTCTGAGTTATATTTTTTAGAATATTCATATCACTAGTGCCGGCTTTTCTAACAATAGATGGCTTGATACCTTGCTTTATAAGACCTTTCATTACTGCTTTTACTGCAGGACTATTTACACTAACTTTTACTGGATCTACAGATTCTATTATTTTAATTTCACAATCTTTGAATTGCTCATAAATAGGAGATAGTATATTGGACTTATCCGTATTATAAGGATATCTAACATCTAAATGCAAGTAAGCGTCTGAAGGTGTAACATTCATGTATTCTCCAGACCTTATAATTGTAGGAACTATGGATGGTTTATCATACGTAGAGGGTAATAAAGATATTTCATTAATTTTTCTAGACATATCAATAATTATATTTTGAGTAGCGGAAGATGAGTGTTCGCTTTTAGCTTTGCAAATAATATCTAAATGCATTAATCCTCTATATTCAGTAACTACATTCTTAGTATTTGTAGGTTCACCAACTATTATATGTTCAAAATTTATACCTTCATTAAGAAGTTCTCTAGCTCCTGCACTTTTATTTTCCTCGTCAGATAAAGCAATAAATGAAACTTTTTTTCCATTTTCTAATGCTATCCAAGTGGCTAATAACATAGCTATTAACGGACCTTTATCATCTACCGCACCTCTGCCAAATACAATATCATTTTCAATATGTGGCTCAATAAAACCTGGTACTGTATCTACGTGAGGAGCTAAAAGAATTTTTCCTCCAGGACTCAAAAAATAGGAATTAGATTTAGTTATTTTCAAAGGTAAGTTAAACTCCTTCGAAACATTAATAAAAAAAGATTCAGCATTTTTTTCATTTCCAGAGGGAGTATAAATGGAAAGTATACTAAGAAGTAACTGCTTTGCTTTCTGTTTCAGAAATTCCTTTTCTTGCAGCATTTACTACCATCTCCATATCTTCTTGAGTAATCATATATGGCGATAAGAATCTTATAACAGTCAATCCAGCTTTTAATGACAGTATTTTACTATCTTGAAGTACTTTTATAGCATGAGCTGGATTAAGCCTTAAATCTATACCTATCATCAGACCTAATCCTCTAATCTCTCTAACAGATTTAAAGTCACCAAGAGAGTCTTTAAGCATTCTCATAAATATTTCTCCTTTTTCCTTAGCTTGTTCTGCAACATTTTCCTCAACTAAGACCTTTGTAGCTGCAGTAACAGCGGCTGCTGCCATAGGATTTCCACCGTATGTTGTTCCGTGATCTCCTTCTCCTAATTTTTCGGCTATCCAATCTGGCATGAATACGGCACTTACTGGAAAACCTCCTCCTATAGCTTTTCCAGCAGTCATTATATCTGGAACAATACCGAAATGCTGATGAGCCCATACTCTTCCAGTTCTTCCAAATCCTGATTGAACTTCGTCCACTATTAATAATGCTCCTTTATCCTGACTCACTTCTTTGAGAGCTTTCATAAAATCTTCTTTAGCTGGAATTACTCCACCTTCTCCCTGAACTGGCTCTACTATAATAGCTGCAGTATTCTCGTCTATTTTCTTTAATTCGTCTATATTATTGAAATCTAGAAAATCTACCGGACCTAGTAATGGTTCAAATGGCTCTCTATATCTTTTCGTCCATGTTACTGATAATGAACCAGACGTTCTTCCATGGAAAGAGTTCTTAAATGCTATAAATTTCTTTCTACCAGTAATTTTTCTTGCAGATTTCATTGCAAGCTCTACTGCTTCGCTACCACTATTAAGAAGAAATACATTATCTAAATTTCCTGTTTTTACTTTGTCTAATTCTTTTAACATTTCTTCTCTAATTGGAGTATTGAAGGCCGTAGTTAATGTCATAATCTCTGACATTTGCTTCTCTAGATACCTAACTATTGTCTTATTGTTATGACCTAGAAATGCAACGCCATGACCAGCATGTAAGTCTAAGTATTTATTCCCTTTATCGTCCCAAACGTATTGGTTCTCTCCCTTTACAATATTTATACCTCTTCCAGAGTAAAATGTAACTAATTTCATTTTCTAATCCACTCCTCAATTTTTTTAATTAAAAACTCAGATAAATTAAAATTATTTACTCTAACGGTGTTCTTATATTCAGGAACACCATTCACTTCATCAACTAAATATCCTCTTTCTTTATCTTCAAAAATATCTATTCCTAAGAAAAAGCCTCCTATTACTTCCTTTACTTTTATCGCTAACTCACTTAATTCGTCATCAATCTTTAATGGCTTAGCTATAGCACCTAATGCAGTATTTGTTCTCCAATTATTTGAATTGATCCTATATATTCCAACGGGTGTTTCGTCTCCTACTACAAATATTCTTATATCTCTATCTGGCTTTTTAACAAATTCTTGAATATAATATATATTCTTATATTGTAACATTGAATAATCCTGATATTCCAAGAAGCTTCTTAAAGAATCTTCGTTATCTGCTTTGGCAACCATCCTCCCCCAACTTCCTTCAATAGGTTTAATCACGGTAGGATATCCTAGCTTGCTTGCTAGACTAAATGCATTTTCCTTGGAAAAGGCAATTCCTGTCTTGGGCACTGGAATTCCATGTTTAGACAAAAGAGACGTTGTTACTAACTTATTTTCGCACCTAAGCAAGGTATATGAATCGTTTATAATTTTATAATTAGCATTTTCAAGAATCAAGGAAGTTGCAAATGCTCTACTATGTGCAACATTTCTTTGTAAAACTACATCCATGTTAGGTATTGTATACGCTTCGGAAAAAAGTAAATAAAAATCCTTAGAAAATAGAGGTATAACTTTGTGACCTAATCTTTGCCCTTCATGTATTAAATTTTTTTCTTCCCATCTAACTAGGTCATAAGATATTCCTAAAATCACTCTCCCCAATCCTCACCTACTTGTTCTGCTAATCTAAGGGCTAATCTGCCATTATCATTATACACTTCTAATTGTGCTCCGCATTCATGTTCTATTATTTCTCCAGGTAATGCATCGTCTTCTAAATTTATATTTCCTCCACATACGGGACATTTTAGAGTTACCATGATTGGTCAAGTATCAACTATACTAGTTAAGTGTTCAAAAGCTTATATGAAAATAAACGGTTCGAAATTAGAACCATGTACGCAATATAATAGTACTATTTGTACCTATAACGCCTTGAATACTTCTAATCTCATCTATTGTTTTATTAATCGACGAGATATTAATTCCTCTTACAACAACTATTATATCATAATCGCCAGTAGTTTCATAAACGGTCTCAACTCCAGAGATCTTTACTAACTTCTTAGAAATCTCTGGAGTAGGTATTTGCGGAGTAGATTTTACCATAACTATTGCTTTTACTTCGTTTTCTAGCTCATACTCTATTGTAAATCTTTTTATTACACCTAGACGGATTAGTTTTTCTATTCTCTTCCTAACTGCAGCTTCGCTAACCTTCAAATCTTTAGCTATAATAGTATAAGGAGTCCTAGCATTCTTTTTTAGAAAATCTAATATTTTTAAATCATTTTCGTCTATTTTACTACTCAACTTATCACCGTTCCATTCCCGTTTAAAGCGTTATTTATAGAATCTTCAATCTTGCCTTGAGCTATTATTACTTTTTTTACACCAGAACTAATGGCTTCAGAAGCCATTAGAAGTTTTCTATTCATCCCAGCTCCTACTTTACGTGAAAGATCTCTGGCATCTTCGGCACTTATGTTGTTTATAATTTTACCTTCCATCATCACACCATTTACGTCTGTTAAGAGGATTAATGTATCGGCTTTTATAGCCTTAGCTATACTAAAGGCCATTTGATCTCCATCCACATTTAGCAAAGTATTCTCATCAATATCAATAGCTAAAGGAGCTATTATTATGTCATCAAAAATGTTAAGAAGCGAAAATATATAATTTGAATTAACTTGAGTAATTTTCCCAGTATATCCTCCGTCTATTATTCGTTTTTTTCCCCTTTCATCAATAATCATGATTCTTTTTTTTCGCTCTGCTATAGCTATAGGCCCATCAGCTCCTGTTAATCCAATACATTTCTTTCCATTACTAGCTAGTGATTTTACTATATTTTTATTTATAAGATTCATTGCCATTATATAAACCTCTAATTCTTCTTTAGAAGTATACCTACTTCTTATGCCTTCAGGAGATGTAACAAATACTGGTTCTATACCCATTTTCTTTGAATACTCAGTTACTATATCTCCCCCTCCATGTATAAGAACGATTTTGTTATCATATTTAAGAACGCTTCTAATCAATGAATCAAAAGAATCTTTAATTACCCTACCTCCAGTCTTTACTACTATCATTATGCTGGCCTCAATGGTGGCGTTTTTAATCCTTCTTCTTCTTCAAATTTATTTGAGATGTTAAAGCTTTGAATAGCTTGGCCTGCGGCGCCTTTCATTAAATTATCAATAGCAGAGAACATTGTTAATCTGTTTAAGCGTTCTTCTATAGCAAATCCTATATCGGCAAAATTGCTCCCTATAACATATTTAGGATCAGGATATGGATGAACATTACCTCTTATTATCCTTATGAATTTTTTGCCTCTATAAAATTCCGCTACTTTTTTCCATATATCCATCTCGCTATATGATTGCGACATCCATAAATGGGCTGAGGATAATGCACCTCTTATACTACTTACAGCATGAGGAACTATACTAACTTTAATTTGCTTTCCTGCGATTATACTTAACTCTTGTTCAGCTTCTGCTGCATGCCTATGTCCAGTAGCCTCATAAGGTCTTATGGCATTAGCTCTTTCTGAGTGCTGAGATCCTTCTTTAGGTTTAGCTCCTCCTTCACTACTTGATACTTTAACGTCACTTATAAACCTATTATCGTCGGTAATATTAGAAGATACTATTGGTGCTAATGCTAGAATAGTGGCTGTAGCATTGCAACCAGGCGAAGCGATTAATTTGGCATTTTTAAGCTCCTCATAGTGAAGTTCTGGCATACCGTATACTGATTTTTTAAGTAAATCAGGATATGGATGTTCTATTCCATACCATTTTTTGTACACTTCTGGATCTTTCAATCTAAAGTCTGCACTTAAATCTATAACTTGCATCCCCATTTCTAATAGCTTTGGCGCATAATTCATTGAGACTTTATGAGGTAATGACAAAAATACAGTATCTGCCTTGTTACCAATTTTATCTATAGAAAAATCTGAGAAGTTTATGTTATAAAATCCTTTTAGATTTGGATGTACTAAGGATATTGGTTTACCTGCATATTCCCTAGAGGTAACTAGTGTTACTTCTACATCTCTATGTATTGCCAATAATCTTAGTAGCTCTCCTCCAGTATAACCCGAACCGCCTATAACTGCTACTTTAACCATTATGTTCAAAAACAACACTTCACTTATAAATAATAATGAATTCTACTAGTTTAAAATGATGGAAGCAAACACTGATGAGTTAAAGAAATTTTTAGAAAACAAAATTTCGTCCTTAAAAAAGGAAATAGAGTACTATGAATATTTACTAAGTTTATTGGAGTCTGGTTATGCCCCAATTAAAGGAAATAAAGGAAGTTTAGATTCAATAAAAAATCGTAAAGGAGAGATAATAGCCGAAGTATACTTTACGCCTCCCATTGCTAAAATAATAATAAGGAAAAAAATATCTCTTCAAAGGGCATATATAAATGCACTAAGTAAAATCCTAGAAGAATCAAAAGATAATGATAAAATAGATTATAACATAGTTTTTGATAATGATGCAATTAAAGAAATAAGCATAAATAACATAAAAGATGATTTTATTTATAATAAGATTAAAAGTGCTATTCAAGCTATATTAGAGAGAGCTACTAGTTAATACATGCGTCTTAATAAGCATTGGTCTAGGATCTCCTATAAATCTAATAAGTGCTTCCCCTCTTCCTAAGAACGACAACCTATTAACTATCTCCTCATTACTTATGTTTACAAATCTTTTTACAGTTTCTGACCAAAATCTTTTATCACCATTATTCATTACCATTAATAAACCAACATTATCTAAATATATATCAGATAATTCTCCCAGATCCTCAATATTTTGAGTTGCCATAAGTATAGAAATGCCATATCCCCTTCCTCTTTTTACAATATCAGTTACTATTGGATATTCGTCCTTCTCGCTTCTAAGTATTGTCCAGGCTTCATCTATCACTAAAGAAATTTTTAAACCTTCGTCCACATTTGACGAATACTTATTATATAAATCGGTTATAATTGAAAAAATGACTAATTTACGAAGGATTTCTGATTTGATCAGACTTAAGTCTATTACATTAATTCCATCATGTATCTGATCAACAATGGATGAATTCTCGTGATCTACTATTTTGATAGTACCAAATATTTTTGATAATACTACATATGTAATTTCATCAAATTCTAAACGAGCTTTTTCATCAATATAATCCCAGTTTATATTATTTATCTTTCCTGATTTTACGTTTTCCAGAGCAGTATTTACTAAATTAAAAACTATTGAACTATATACTCTATCCAAGTTGAAAGAATTTGAAATTATTTTCTCAATTTGGATAGATCTAATATTAGAATATACATATTGAGATCTTAAAAGAGATATACTATAAATTAATGGGTTCAATAATCTGAAGCTTAAACCATATTTTCTTAATCGAGACTTAATGTCTCCTTTGATATCAAAGAAAACTGTTGGAACGTTTTCTTGTAAAGATAATTTAGCTCCTAAAGATATTAAGAATTCGGTCTTACCGGAACCAGTAGGACCTACAATAAGTACATGAGGATTCTCAGCTTTACTAACATTCCAAAATACCGGCATGTTCTTTTCAATGTCCTTACCCAAGAATATTCCGTCTGTTCTTATTTCAACACTAGGCAATTTCTCTAATGAAAACGGTGTTAAGAATGGAACTTGAAATGATAAAGCTGTTTTATTTGATTTCGACTCTTCCAAAAATATTGTGTCCAAAATATCGTTCTTACTTGCAATCTTAGATTTAATATTTAATCCCTCAAGTCCTCTCATAACTACCTTAGCTAACTGTAGAACTTCTTCCTTAGATGATCCGTATATTAGTAAAAAAATCTCATATTTAAAAGGAATTTCGCCTTCACTAATTTTTTTCAAAATAGAATTAATTAAATCTAGCTCCTTTCTAGCTTTGGCATTAGATGGATCAGAATCTACCATTATTCTTAAATTTTGCGCCTTATTTAGAAGATTTTCCTTATATTTTACAGAATCTATATATTTCTTGCGAAATATAATATCTACTTGCGTACCAAGATTAATAATTTTATGAAAAGCTATTATTGAGTTTTTTATTTCGTTGTCTGAGAAATCTCTATAGTCATATGGTATATCGTCTATTTCTACAACAGCAATATAATCATTCCCTTTACATATTACGCCGTTTTCTACTTGTAAAGAAGCTTCCACACGTTGCTTAACTAAAAAAGATTTTATTGAGTTAATATTCAATATTTTCCATCTAGTTAAAACGAATATAGACAATACCAAAATTATTAGGAAAAACGGATTTCTATATACTATTGCAAGAAATATTGGCATCAATATTAACAATATTAAAGCTAATCTATTGTCCATCATAATTGTAAATCAGTATTTATATAATCTCACAGTTCTCTGAAACAATCACAAGCAGAAAAATGGATAATTTATCATGAGCAGGGGCGTTCAGTAATAAATATTTCGGTTGAACTTCAAGCATAATGTCAACTAAGATTGCCACGTGTACCTTTCAATCCACGTGGCGATTTGGGGAGGATCACTTAGGCTCATAAGGCTTATTATTATACCAAACACTCCAAACTATTCTAGCCAATTTCCTGGCTAAAGCAGTGTACAACTTCTTTCCCTTCAACTTTTCCTTATGGTTCTCGTAAAATTCTAGTAATGTAGGATTACGAGAGTAATTCATCTCAGCGAGGAAAACAAGCTGCGCAAGTACTTATTACCCTTCTTCGATATTCCCTTACTTACAGTAGCTTTACCGCTCCTCTCAACTATTGGGTCTAAACCACAGTAGGCTACGAAGGACTCAGGGTTAGGAAAGCGTTTAATGTCTCCAACAATGCCTATTATTATTCCCGAAGAAAGTTTTCCTATTCCCGGTATAGTTAATAGAACGTGATTTTCAGACTGTAATTGTATCATTTTCTCTACTTCTTTTATTTTCTCGCTTGTTTCCAGTAGTGCTTTAGATAATACTTCGATTTCTTCAAGTACGATCTTTGTGTACTCTAAGTTGTATAATTGTATTTTGAAGTTTCCTTTAGAGAATTCTTCAAGCATTTCCTTGCTTATTTTTTCCTCGTCACTGACTAGGAATAGTGCTCTTTTTACCCTGTTCTTGTACTTTACTTCAAGGTCTTTTAGGAAGATATATAGTGTTACTAGTTCTTTCAATGGGTTGTAGTTGTACTCCTTTGCCTTGTTTGCCATGTTTATTAGTTTTTGTGCGTCGTAAAAATCTGTTTTCTTTCCTCTCAAGTCCTTCTCCTTCCATAGTATATTTGGGCTTACTTGTAGTATCTTGATCCCTTTTTCCTTGAAGTATTGACATGGTTTTATTGAGTATGCTCCTGTCGGTTCGACCACTATTGTGTTTAGTTTCACTTTTAGTATTTCTTCATAACCCTTCTTGTTGTTCTCGTAGACCCTCCCCTCACTCGATACTAGATGATCTTTTGATATGTCTATTCCTAGGATCCCTACCTCTTTATCACACCTATATCCGTGCATATTATCACAATGTTCAGTCCGATGGTAGGGGTTTGTCACGCCCCCGTTCGAAGACTTTGCTTCAGTCAAAGGGTCGACCATGTTTCCCAGTTGGAGAGTATTACTCTCCCCAACTAATTAATCTATATAGGTTCAAAGGGGATGGAAGACTCCATCCGTAAGGGTAGACCCAAAATCATTTTACAAATATAAATTCAATATTAACCTCATATTTTTCTTCATAAGGAACATATTTCATTATACTCATAAACATGAGTAATAAGAATAATGTATTAAATAATTGATACAAATAAAGCAGATTTCATTATTCATGTCTTTATCATTTTCTAATATTATAATATTCCTCAGTTTACTTGTAGAAATATAAAAGATCTAATACAATCCTTAAAAATTTCTAAAAAATACTGTAAAATTAATTATCTAATTTCATTAAATCCTCATGAATTACTAATAACAAATAAAAATTATTTTTAGTAATAAGATTTTGGGTCTACAGGTTAGGGCATGGTAGGCTCCACATGCTTTGCCTCTAACATGGCTAGGCGATAGCTTGAAGAGCCGAAGGAACTACTTGATTGGGGTCAACTTGAGGGCCTTCACCACCTCCTCTCCTATACCTAGTCTTCTTAGTCTCACCCTTGTAAAGCTTGTCTTCTTGTTTAGGAGTGTTGTTCGTGAAAATCACCGTAGGAGTTCACAATAAGAAAAATTGGGCTATATCTAAGATAATTTAATCGCAGTGCTTAATAAAATAATTATTCAAATGGCAGTATTTGTAGATTCCATAAAATTTCTAGTCTTGAATTTTTCTTTATAACGTTTTTACCAAGATTAAATAAACTATCAATAAGAATTTAGAAAGTATCTCTATCAGTTAAAATATCATAATTCTATATTAGCATGAACTTGCCTCAGATCTTCTTCTGATTTTTTAAGACGTATCATGAGTTCTGCTACAATTCCGTCCAAAAATAATTGTGTTGTGTCCTCAAATAATGTACCTAAAGGAGCTAAAGGTTCAGTAATGCCCAAAATTTGCCTTGCAAAATAGTCTTCGTTTTGTGAATATTTAGTTCTACCGGGTACTTCAACAACTATATCTGCTATTTTACCTATTGGACTGTCTGCATAACTTGTGATAGCTATCAATGTAGCTTTAGCTTCTTTTGCCGCCTCAGCAGCAGTTTGAATTAGACGCGTCCTACCAGAACCAGAAATTGCAATAGCTATATCCTTTTCTCCTATAGCCGGTGCTATGGTTTCTCCTAAAACGTAAGCATTATAGCCTAGATGCAAAAGACGCATAGCAAAGGCTCTTCCAACCAGGCCGCTTCTTCCAGCGCCCATTACTAATACTTTTCCATTCCTATTATTAGCATAAAAATTTTCCAGCTCATTTACCATTTTTTCTACTTGTTCGGGTTTTATTAATTGAACACCCCTAAGAATAAACTCAGCTATATCGTACATAGTTTTTAAACTGAGAGGTAGATTGAGAAGAGAGGAGGATGACAATTATTATTTCGCCAATTCACCTATTGGAGTAAGCTTTTTAAATTTTACTGTGATTTCATGGAATAATATTTAAGAAGTATAAACTATAAATATCTACTAAGGTAAAAAATGAGCAATAGATGGTTACCTAAATGGAAAATTGTTGAAATAGAAGTAAATAACAAACCTTTTGAAGTTTGTTACGATGAAACGCTAAAAATATATGCATGTCCTCTTTGCAGTCCCTCATGTAAATCTGGAGGAATTCCGGATTATAGTAGCTATTTTTTTCATACAGAAGATTTAATTAGACACATTAATGCGCATAAATATAATCTTTGGACAAAGAAAAGACCTATAGAATTCGAAGAGGAAGACGAAGGAGAGGAAAATAATGAAGAGGATTAACATAGCAATTCTCGGGGGATACACAATAGATGAGATTCATGAGAACTCCGCAACATACGAGAGACCTGGAGGTGCCCCAATTTTTTCCAGCTATGGTGTATTTAAAGCTGGTGGAGTCCCAGAGGTTTTTTCAATAAAGGGAAAAGATTTTGTATTTGATATTCCTGGTTTTATTGTAGAGAAATCTATAGAAGTCATTGAGCATAATATAAGATTTAAAATAGTTCTAAATAATGGTTCTCGTAAAATTTTTCTTATTAGGAAAAATAACCAAATTCATATTGATTATGACATTCTTAATAATTATAATGGAATAATAATTAACCCTGTATGTAAAGAAGTTCCTATCGATATAAAAACCGATTTACCTATAGCCCTAGATCTTCAAGGGTTTATTAGAAATTGTAACGAAAATGAAGAAATTAAATTAGAGCAAGCCAGTTTACCTATAAATAGAAGTTACATGGTATTTCATGCTAATGATGAAGAGCTGGAAAAATCTGGATTAGATATTGAAAAGCTGTATGCATTAGGATTTAGAGAGATACTGATATCCCATGGATCAAAAGGTTTTACACTTTATTACAATAATGAACATACAGATTATGAATCATCAATAGTAGGTAATTATGAAATAGGGAATGGAGATTTCTTATTAGGATATTATTTCACACTTAGATTACTTGGAAATAACATTAAAGATTCTGCAGAAAAATCGCTATTGGCCTCAGAAGAATTTAGCATGTACGGATTGAATTTAAAGATTCCTCAATACTGAAATTCTTCCACAAGCCTAATCTTCCGCAGTCTTCTACATAATTAACTTTTCTAGGTACTGGTTCGCCATACAATATTGCTTCTTTTATTACATGACTCCTATAAGCTAGTATCTCATCTTTGTTGATTATTTTTAGCCTTTTTAAATCGCCAAGAACCCTATAAATATCAGGAAGTTTCTTTCCCCATTTAAAGAAAGAATATACATAATAAATATCTAAATCGTTTTTCTGAATTTTAATAATATATGAGAAAATGATACCAGCACTACCATTAATATATATGTTCCACTCAGTATCCTTATGCTGTGATATCAATATAAAATCAAATAGAGAAATATATCCTAGATTCTCATCTATTCCGAGTAGTTTATTCAATTTTAATCTGGAACCAGTATTATAAATTTTATCATACGTTATCACATTACCCCTATTCGTAATTATTTTCTTATCATTAGAATTTATAAGTACAGGATGAGCAAAAATTACCTTATTATTAGAATAAATTATATCAGAAGGATTTTCAATATTATATATAGTTTTATCAAAACTAAGCCAACTAGGTAGTTCCTCACAAGAATCGCATACTTTATCTTTAAGATATTTCTCTTTTTCATATATAACTTGAGGCCTGAATTCGTCGAATTTTAGATTACTAAAGAATTTATTTACTAATATTTTATCTTTCACTAATGGAGGAACTAAAGTTATACCGAGATCTTTAAAAGATAAGGAAAATAATCCGCCTATATATGGTTGTTCCTCTAAAATTATGCCTCCCTTTTCTTTAGCAATATGTGACCCTATTAAACCTCCACCAATTATAATGTTCATGCTCACATTTAGATAGTTTAATTAATAAATCGTTGCTCCATTTCCAAATATATAATTTTCTTGGGACAATAGCTTCTTTGTATTTTTACCTTCCATTATTTCCCCTTTAATTAGTCTTAAAAGCTTCTCTTTAGCCTCTTCTTCACTAGAATAATCAAAGATTACTCTTTTTCCATCTATTTCAAGAGTAGGATATTCATAGTCGTATAAGAGATCTGTTTCCACATCAATACCTATTTTTACCTTAAAAGATCTTACAACTTCATATAATAAGGGTAATATGTTATTATCACCATAAGTACCAAATATTACCTTTATCATTGCCATCTTATATTGTAAGTTCGATACGTATAGTATAAAAAGCCAAAAATCCAATATTACATTCGATGAAATCAGTCCTAGGGCCAAATATTTCTCAGGGAGCTGGAATATTAGGTTTTTCAACTAATATAAATGATGCAAATAAGATTCAATTACTCGGAAAAAAACTTTACCCAGATTTTAACGTAATAATATTAGATCTGTCTAATCCAGACCAAAGAATAACTGCAATAAATATTGACCCAGATATAGCAGATTTTAAATCTGGATACGTTGTTGCGATATCTATATTAGCTTAATTTTTTAGCTAACTTAATAGATGTTATTTATGGGCCCATAGTCTAGCTTGGTTAGGACGCTACCCTCACACGGTAGTGATCGCGGGTTCAAGTCCCGCTGGGCCCATATTAGATATAGTATTCAATAATGATGAAAATTACACAGAGATAATTTTTCTTTTTTAAAAAAAATTATTTGTACTATACTGAAAAGTTCTTTTTAGAATAATATAAAAATTGAATCTTTAGGAATATTACTTATCTCTTAACGTTATCTGAACTAAAGTTACTTAGAATATTTGTAGCAAAAACCTCATACGATATCTAGATTAATATATTATTCATAATACAAGATAGTTAAAAGAAGCATGAAATTGAGAAAATTCAAGCTCAAGATTCCATTTAACAAACTAATAATGAAAGTTACATCGTTGGTAGTCCAGTTTTTGCTTATACTAGGATTGTTTGCCGTAATACTATCTACCATATTCAGTATAATCTACTCTTTAAATCAAGGTTTACTTGCCGTAGCATCCGTAACTTTGGAAAATGCATTATTGATAGTAGTCTTTCTTGAGATTTATTTAAGCGTTTTTGATTTTTTTGAAGGAAAGGGTAGAAGTATAGTATATGTCCTCGATGCTACAATGTCGTTCATTTCTAGAGAAATAATAATAGATGTACTAACAGCAAATATCAACTATGTTAATATTATATACCTAGGTGGAGTAATAGGCATAATAGCTTTTAGCAGATTCATAATAACTAGAAAAAAATCAAGAAGTACGGAAAAGCACAACTGACTCGTAATTGGGATCTATTTTAACATTTATTATATTTAGCCTTTCTGAGTTTCTATTTTTTAATGCGTCTTTAAGATCCATATAAGTATCAACAGTTATAGCTCCTATTGATTCTAGCTCTCTATCTATATCTATAACATAATTCGTTCTACCTATAGTTGGCATGTCAGACTTAGTAGTATCTAAGTAAGAACTAGCCTCATCGTTAAATATAACTATAGTACCTTTAGCTTCTCTAGATTTATAGTGTAGTAAACTAAGGTTCTTCTCTGCTGTAGATATATCTATTATGCCTAGAGAATTTGTTTTAGACTCTATAATCCCTGCAATTCCAATACCCTTTTCTAATAGACTTTCACTAGTAAACCAAATAGGCCTTTCTATAGGCATTCTTATTGAATCAAAAGTAACTGCAGATAAGTCTACAAATATCCTATCGTAAGTGAACTGTTGAAGTAACCTTACCACATCGTATGGCCATAGATTATTATGTGGTTTCAATGAAGGAAGTTTCTTGTTTATACGAATTTCTTTTTCTATATCAATATCGCGTGAAATATTTTTTTGTTTCAAAAGCGTAAGTAATTCTCTTAAAAATAAATTTGTATCTGCAACTATAGGCTGATGAGGAATTATAATTTTTCCTATATCTTCCCCATCAATATTGTTATGCATAGTAAACCCTTTGAATTTCATTGACCAACCTGCTGTAGATAATTGCGTAAGTCTAGATCCTAAAATCAATATAGAATCTGCTTCGCTTAATAATTTATTAGCAATATCTGTACCAAATAATCCTAAACCTTCTCCAGCAAAAAGAGGATGAGAAGATGGTATTGCGCCTTTAGCTCTAATAGTAGTTATTACTGGTGCTTTTAATATTTCGGCTAATTCTACTAAATCCTTTGAAGATTCACTAGCTATTACTCCGTAACCTGCAATTATTAATGGTAATTTAGAATTAGCTAGAACTTCAGCTACTTTAGCTACAGTATTCTTATCTGGTGTTTTCTTTTCTGGTTTCTGTTCTGCTGGAGATAAAGGATATGCCTTAAGCTTAAATAAGTCTTCAGCTATCTCTACGTATGCAGGCCTCATCCTGTTACTTAAAGCTTCCTTATAGCATTTTTCTACATTAACAGTTATTTCTTCTATACTTATCGCTCTTTCCCTTATTTTTGTTATAGGAGACAAAATTGCAGAAAGATCATCATTAGTTCTTAATTCTCCAACTCTAGCCCTACCTATATCTCTGTAGGATCTTATAGTTGAAATGATTAATAATGGGACTGAATCACTAAAAGCTTGCGCTATAACACCTATGCCGTCTAATAGAGACGTACCTGGAACCTGGATAACTACACCGGCTGTATTATTTTCCATCGCATATGTATAAGATTGCAATAATGCGTCTCTAGATGAAATATTATAATCAAGAAAAATTCCATATTGTTTAAATCTTTCTGCTAAAAACTCAGGTAATGAAATTGTAGTAAAAACCTTATTTACACCAAGTTCCTTGACGACAAAGGCCAGCGCCTCATCCCCAGACATTTCTTTTCCAACAGTTTCTTCTTTCCTTTTAGGCTGGCTCAAAATGCATCAAAATATTAATGAAATTCATTAATTTAAGCTTAAAAGCTGGGGACGGGATTCGAACCCGTGACTAACGGGTCTCTGCGACCCACTGCGGCCCCTAGCGCTACCGATGGGCAGTGCCGCCTTAGACCGCTCGGCCACCCCAGCCTCAAGTATAAAATTATGAGTTAAAAATTATAAAGTAATTGCAGTGAAAGACTTGTGAGGTTAATTGATAAATTTTAATGACATAGGGAAAGTATTATCAGAGATAAAAGAAATAACAGATTTTGTTATAATAGGAGATACAGTAGTCGACCTATGCCTTAAACGAAAAGGAACTGAAAGTGATGTGGATCTTTTCCCATTATCAATAAGTGTTATAACGGAAAGTGATAAAATCAGAGAATTTGCCTATAATAAAGGCTGGGATTACGGTTCAACTCCATTAGACACACCACGACTAGTAATTCCAATAAACGATGATCAATTACAAGTAGATTTCTATGAAAATTTTCAAGACTTTTATGTGCCCAAAGAAATTATAAATAGCGCTAGTGAAAGAAAAATTGGCAAATATGACTTTAAAGTAATTAAATTGGAGGATTATATTCTATTAAAAGCTAATGCGTACAGAGAGGAAGATGAAGACGAACTAAAAACCTTATTATATTTAGTAGGTGAAGGAAAACTTACTATAGATAGAGATTATTTAAAAAAGCATGTTAATCTTTTCGAAGAAAACTCTAAGAGTATAAAAGACAGATTAAATATGATAGGATTTAAAATATAGAAAAAATTTATGCTTTCTTGGTTGGCAACTCTTTCTTTTTTGGTCTTAAATTAGTGCTATGACAACGTCTACATTTTGTAGCTTTTATAGAATTTAATGCGCCACAATTTCTACATACTTTTTTTATGAATACTCTCTGCTGTACTATCTGCAATTTTACGGGGTCTGTAAGAGGCATTCCATTACCCGCTACTTATATATCTGACTAGTTCATAAATATTGCGGTAAAAAAGGAGTGTGGAATTCGGATGAAAATTCCTCTTGATTATTTGTGTGTTAAGAGTGGACTTCTTTGTAATAGGTGCCAGAGCTTAGTAGACAGTGGACAAGTGGACAGTTTTGAGATAAATGTAATGAAAATTCTGTTAGATTTAGAAGATACTCAATTCAAAGAGCTTAAAGATTCTACTTATTATAAAGCAATAAAAGTGAATAATCTTTTAATTCTACTAGTAAGCAGTGGACCTTCTATGACAATACAGAAGTGGATTAAGGTAGCTAAAGTATTACAAGAGAAATTAGGTATGAAAGTAAGAATAATTGAAAAAACAAGTAATATAAAAAGTAGTGCAGTACAACTATTATCTCCAGCTAGAGTTTTAGGAGTTAATACGGTCTGGTTACCTGATGGATCAGTACAATATGTAATAAGAGTATCAAGAACAGAGAGAAGATTACTACCAGCAGACGCACTAGTATTAGAATCTGCATTGTCTAAAATTCATGATACACGAGTAAAAATAAGGGTTGAATAATGCTCAGAACACATTTTATAAACCAAATAGTACCTCAAATGGAAGGTAAGGAAATAACACTAGCAGGCTGGGTTCACCTCGTTAGAGATCTTGGTGGTAAAAAGTTTCTAATACTTAGAGATAAGACAGGATTAGGCCAAATTGTAATAGATAAAAATTCTAATTCCTTTCAAGTTGCTAAAGATCTAACTCAAGAATCTACAATAATGGTAAGAGGAATAGTAAAGGCTGATAATAGAGCACCTAACGGAGTAGAAATTCATGCAATAGAAGTAATACCTTTAAGTATAGCTAAATCACCATTACCTTTAGATGTTTCTGATAAAGTAAAAGCAGACCTTGATACAAGATTAAAAGAACGTCTATTGGATCTAAGAAGATTAGAGATGCAAGCAGTAATAAAAATTCAAAACAATGTAGTAAAATCCTTTAGAGAAACACTATATAACGAAGGATTTACAGAAATTTTTACACCTAAAATAATAGCTACTGCAACTGAAGGAGGAGCACAATTATTCCCTGTTATATATTTTGGGAAAGAGGCTTTTCTTGCCCAAAGCCCACAGCTTTACAAGGAATTATTAGCTGGTGCTGTAGAAAGAGTATTTGAAATAGCACCTGCGTGGCGTGCGGAAGAATCCGATACCCCGTATCACTTGGCAGAATTTGTCAGCATGGATGTAGAGATGGCATTTGCAGATTATAATGATATAATGAACATAATAGAGAACTTGATAGTTAACATGGTGCAATATGTTAAAAAATATAATGAAAATGAACTAAAAACTCTTAACTACGAATTACCTGAAATTTCAAAGCCAATAAAAAGAATAACTTATTCTGATGCTATCGAAATGTTACAAAGTAAAGGGACAAATATTAAATTTGGAGATGATATAGGAACTCCAGAGTTAAGAATACTAAATAAAGAATTAGGGCAAGACCTATATTTTATAACAGAATGGCCAGCCTTGGCAAGGCCATTTTATACAAAAAGAAAGGATGATAACCCAGAAATAAGCGAAAGTTTCGATCTAATATTTAGATGGTTAGAACTAGTATCTGGAAGTACTAGAAATTACAGAAGGGAAGTTCTTGAGAAGGAACTAAAAGCTAGAGGGCTTAATCCTATAAACTTTGAGTTCTTCATTAAATGGTTCGATTATGGAATGCCTCCACACGCTGGGTTCGGAATGGGTTTACAGAGATTAATGATAATGTTTACTGGATTACAGAATGTAAAAGAGATCTCATTATTCCCAAGAGACAAGAAAAGACTAGTGCCTTAAGTAATCTCCAAAGGGTTTGCGTTTAATAATTCTTTTAAGAATACTGTTGCATACATTCCTCTATCTATTGCAAATGTTATACTACCGTTTTCATATTTCAATTTTCTTATTTTCATGAATGCCTTTCTAGTTATAGGTTTAAGGTTAAATTTTAATTCATTATTCTTAAATTCCTCTTCGAAAATACCTTCTTCATCTAATATTCTTATACAGTCGTCATCACATTTTGAAATTTCTAAAGGAAAGGTTAATGTGAAGTTATCCTTATCAGGAATATCTCTTAGTTCATCAATTTTTCTTGATAAGTATCTATTAAACAAATAACTCTGATAAGCTTCTACATAAAAATATAGCGGTATTTTAGAAGATTTTAGTGCTTCATAACAATTTCCAGACCTAATAAGATTTTTTAATAGCGTTTTCTCCTGTGCAAATGAACTAGGGATATATCTTAATGCCTCTTCATAATTATTGTTATAAATCATTTTCCTTATATCTCGCATTATATCTGACTCTGAGTAGAAGGGCATTGATAATATATACATTATAGCCTTACACCATTCTTCTTTAAGCAAATACCTACCTACGATATGTGTAATAGGTCTTTTGGTTCCAAAACGCTGATATCCTATATATGCTGGTAAATAAGGATTTTGAGAAATTATATTTAATCGTGTTTTTATTTCCTCCTCGTCATCAGAAATTAGACGAATATTAAAAATATTTCCAGTATGAGATATTTTAGAGTTATAATATCCTAAAAAAGTTACATGGAAATTATTTCCATTATATTCTTTCACGTTTGAGGGAGCATCTGTATAAATTAATTGAAAAGTAATTGCGTTTGTATCTTTAATACCTAAATACCTTACCTTCTTATGAAATATTCTGCTTAATTCATTAATTACTGAAAAATGATCCCTATTAACTTTTTCTAATAAATAAAACGCAAAATTCCCTATTTCGTCTCCTTTCCATTCCGTTACAGGAGTGTAATTTACTTCTTCTATGACTGTAAATCCCTCTGGTCTAGGTATCTTTGCACTAATTTTATTCCAATTATAATATAATTTTTCAATACCTATAGAAAGATCTAAAGGATCTAAAGTAATTTTAAATCACCCGTAATTTTATCTATTAAATAATCTTCTGAAGGACCTATTCCACCACATGTTACTGTACCTGGTTCCAATTGCGTCCTTCCTGCGTCTTCTATTAATGAAATAGGTAAGCCTAGTTCTTTAGCTTCTTCTATTTTAGTATTGAGCTCGACAATAGAATTTACTTTCACTACTATTTTAGGCTGACCTTCATTTAACCATTCAAAAAGCCAACTTTTCCATCTTGAATTACTTGAATTCAATATATCTATGACTAAAGATACTGCTGCATGAGCTACTTGAGCTGCAATTTTCCCTTTCCCCATCTTAATGTCCGTTCTTACAATTATAACCATCTTCATTTATATCAAAACCACTCTGATACATTTATAAGCTATATAGAGTGGTTAATAAAAGGGATTAGAAAATGTCAGTTAAGCTTAGTTTGAAGGAAGAAATAGTTCCTCCAGTATGCTCAAGCTGTGGAAGAATAATACATCCTAGAGAAAGAGGAGTAGCGTTCTATTGTCCTAATTGTGGAGAGGTTCTAATACAGAGAGATATGTATTGCAGATTACAGGGCGTTGAATATACATGCCCAAAATGTGGATTTACTGGACCGTAAGGTGGTATAATGACAGATGTATTAGTTGTACTGAAGGTTTTTCCTGAAGGAGACGATGTAAATCTAGATAATTTAGCAGATAATATATCGAAGAAATTGCCTGAAGGATATAAATTAGTTAGAAAAGATACTGAACCAATAGCGTATGGCTTAAAGGCGCTTGTTCTATATATTCAAATGCCAGAGCAAACAGAAGGTGGGACCGATACTTTGGAAAATTTGGCATCAGAAGTTGAAGGCGTAAGCCATGCTGAAGTTGTTGGAATAACAAGGCTAGGTTTTTAAAAAGAATAAAGTTAATCTCTTTTATCCTCTGTATCATATTATTTTAGTGGAGATAAAACTTGAGTGCTAGTTCTCAGGTTCAACCAAACCAGAGACGTGAGTTAATACTTAAAGTGCTTGAAGCTAGACAAAAAGATGTAGGTAGAGGAAGAGTAAGAATTGACACTGATATGATGACACAAATAGACGTTAGTCCAGGCGATGTAGTAGAAATTGAGGGACAAAGAAAAACTGCAGCAATAGCATGGCCTTTGGCTCCTGAGGATATGACAGGAGAAAAAGATATAATAAGAATGGATGGTATAACAAGGAAAAACGCTGGCGTCTCAATAGGAGATAAGGTGGTAGTAAGAAAAGCTAATGTAAAGACGGCTACTTCTATAAAGTTAGCTCCTTCAAACTTCTCTATAACTGTGGATCCAGGTTTCGTAGCATATGTAAAGAAAAAACTAAAAGAATTTCCTTTCGTAGAAGGAGATACAGTTCTAATACCAGTATTAGGCCAAGCTATACCATTTACTGTTATTCAAGTTAGACCTACAGGAGTAGTAATGATAACTGACGAGACTAGTATAACTATAAGTGATAAACCAATAGAACAGAGTAGGTATCCTAGAGTTACTTATGAAGACATAGGAGGAATGAAGAATGTAATACAGAAGATTAGAGAATTAGTAGAATTGCCATTACGACATCCAGAACTATTTAAGAGACTTGGAATTGAGCCACCAAAAGGGATACTATTATATGGCCCTCCTGGAGTAGGAAAAACATTATTAGCCAAAGCAGTAGCTAATGAAACAGATGCATATTTTACGTCAATTAATGGACCGGAAATAATGAGCAAGTTTTATGGAGAGAGCGAACAAAGATTAAGAGAAATTTTTGATGATGCAAAGAAACATGCACCAGCGATAATATTTGTTGATGAAATAGATGCTATAGCACCTAAAAGAGATGAAGTGATAGGTGAAGTAGAAAGGAGAGTAGTAGCTCAATTACTTACATTAATGGATGGACTAGAAAATAGAGGTAACGTGATAGTAATAGCTGCAACCAACAGACCTAACGCAGTAGATCCAGCTCTTAGAAGACCTGGAAGATTTGATAGAGAAATTGAAATACCTTTACCGGATAAACAAGGTAGACTAGAGATCTTACAGATTCATACTAGAAATATGCCATTATCTAAGGATGTAGATCTAGAAAAGATGGCAGATATAACTCATGGATATACAGGAGCAGACCTAGCAGCATTAGTAAGAGAAGCAGCAATGATAGCATTAAGAAGATATCTACCAATGATAGATATAAGTCAAGATAAAGTTCCACCAGAGATCCTAGAACAGATGGAAGTAAGGATGGAAGATTTTACTAAAGCGCATAAGGAAATTGTACCAAGCGGATTTAGAGAAATATATATCGAAGTTCCAGAAGTAAAGTGGAATGACATAGGAGGACTAGGAGATATTAAAGAAGAATTAAGAGAAGTTGCAGAATATCCTCTTAAATTCCAAGAGTATTATGAGACTGCTGGTGTTGAACCGCCAAAGGGTATACTATTATTTGGCCCACCAGGAACAGGTAAAACAATGTTAGCCAAAGCAGTTGCCACAGAAAGCGGAGCAAACTTCATAGCAGTAAAAGGACCAGAAGTACTATCCAAATGGGTAGGAGAAAGCGAAAAAGCAATAAGAGAAATATTTAGGAAGGCGAGAATGTATGCCCCAGCGGTTATATTCTTTGACGAGGTCGATGCAATAGCTCCTATGAGAGGCTTATCCTCAGATACTGGTGTCACAGAAAGATTAGTAAACCAAATGTTGGCTGAAATGGATGGAATAGAAAAATTAGATAATGTAGTTATAATAGCGGCAACTAATAGACCAGATATACTAGATCCAGCATTACTAAGACCTGGCAGATTTGAAAAACTAATTTATGTACCACCTCCAGATAAAAATGCTAGATATGAAATTTTGAAAGTTCATACAAGAAAGGTAGTTTTAAATGATGATGTAAATCTTGAAGAGCTATCTGAAAAGACTGACGGATATACAGGAGCAGACCTAGCAGCATTAGTAAGAGAAGCAGCAATGATAGCTATAAGAGAGGGAATGAGAGGTTGCATAACTAAAGTTAGTGAATTATGCCCAAGTGATGACAGAGATTGTAGGGATACAAAAATGAAAGAATGCATGAGTGGAGCTAGCATAAAAATAGAAATGAGACATTTTGAACTAGCTATGAGGAAAGTTAAACCATCAGTAACACAAGATATGGCACAATTCTACCAGAATTGGATAGAAAAAGCTAGACAACAATTACCTAGACAAGTAATAAAGCCCAGTACATTCACGTGAAACTATGTGGAGAGAATTACCGTTAAACTATATAGTCCTTGAAAAAGTTAGAAAATTGGAAGGACCAATAAAAGACGATGATTTATATTCAGAAATTAAGAAGGAAGTTGATTATGATTTTTCTTTCTCTGATTTTCTTCGAGCATTAATGTCGTTAGAGATAAGAGGATATATTTCAGTATCGTTAATAAGAGAGAATATAAGAATGATTAATTATATAGGTGATAAGGAATCGGAGTAGATTTATCTGACTTAGTTGAAGACGTAAAAGCTGAGATAAACTTAGCTGAGTTGCGTGGGAAAAAAGTAAGTATTGATGCATATAATGCAATATATCAATTTTTGACAGCTATACGCCAACCAGACGGTACACCACTTATAGATTCACAAGGTAAAATAACAAGCCACCTTAGTGGAATTTTTTATCGAACCATTAATCTAATGGAAAATGGTATAATACCGATATATGTTTTTGATGGAAAACCACCAGAGCTTAAATCTGCAGAATTACAAAGACGTAAAAAAATAAAAGAAGAAGCGGAAAAGAAGTTAGAGAAAGCAAAAGAAGAGGGAAAAACTACAGAGTTAAAAAAGTATTCTCAAATGGCAACCAGACTTACAAACGAGATGGCAGACGAAGGAAAAAAATTGCTTAAAAGTATGGGTATTCCAATAGTAGAAGCACCGTCTGAAGGTGAAGCGGAATCAGCATATATTAACGCAATAGGATTAAGTTTTGCTACTGCAAGCCAGGATTATGATTCACTATTATTTGGTGCGAAAAATTTGATAAGAAACTTAACTATAACTGGAAAAAGAAAATTACCTAATAAAGACATATACGTCGAAATAAAACCTGAAAGAATTGAACTCGAACCACTACTTAAAAAGCTTGGTATAACAAGAGAACAATTAATAGATATAGCGATTTTAATTGGAACAGATTATGATCCTTCAGGGATAAAAGGAATAGGCCCCAAGACCGCTTATAGGCTAATTAAGAAATATGGAAGAATAGAAAAAATTATTGAAGCGAATGAAATTCCAAAGAATTCTATTGATTTCGATATTAATCAAATAAGGCAACTATTTCTAAATCCGAATGTGAAAAAACCAGAAGAGAATTTAGACTTGCAAAATCCTGAAGAACAAGAAATTATAGAAATTTTAGTAAATCAACATAATTTTAATGAAGAAAGAGTTAAAAGTGCATTAGAAAGATTAAATAAAGCAATAAAAGAAACTAAAGGTCTCTCAAGACAAACTGGACTTGACCAATGGTTTTAAGATTTAAAACAACATTATAATTAGGTTTATATGTTGCGTAGTCGAGAATATATTTGTGTCACAATTACGCTATTTTCCAATATTTCTTGATCTTACTAAATTTAGAGTATTAGTAGTAGGAGGAGGAAGAATAGGAAGTAAAAGAGCGTTAAAGATGTCTAAGTATTGCAATAATGTAACAGTATATAGTCTAGAATTTAGTCAGGAATTACAAGAGAGTAAAATTAATTTAATTAAAGGAGACGCGAAAAATATAGATGAGAATTTCCTAAAAAACTATGATATAATATTCGTAGCTACAAATGATCAATTAGTCAACAAAGAAATATGTTTAAAGGCTATAAAACAAGGAAAATTGTGTAATAATCCTACTGATACAGATATATCACAATTCATAATGCCAATCTTTTATAGTGACGAAGACGTTGAAATAGCTGTTACTACTTATGGAAAATCTAGTCTTGTCTCAAAAATGATTTTAGATAAAATAATTAGTAATATCCTAGATGATACTACTATTAGAACAGCAATTGAAATTATGTATGACATAAAGAATTATCTTAAGAAAAAAATAAATGACCCCTCAATAAGATATAGGTTATATCACGAAATTTTCAATGATAATGATTTTGAAATTTTTATTAAAGATAATAAAATAATAGAAGCTAAAAAGAGAGCAGAGGAGATAATAAATGAATATGCTAGAAAATGAACTAAATAAAAGGTATTATGCATTAATATATACCTACAAAACTATTGGTCTAGAAAATTTAAGTAGTCACTACTTGCGAGAATCTGAAATAAAAGCTTTAGCTTCACACTTTGATGGAGAAATGATTTTATTACAAACTTGTAATAGAATAGAACTCTATTTGTACACAAAAAGTGAGAATAATATAAGTTATTTCCTTGAATATTTAGATAAAATACATGGTAAAAATATAAGCTCTGACGCATTATTACTTACTGGGAAGGAGGTTGCTAAGCATTTATTTGAAGTAGCAGCAGGTATAGATTCACTATCAATTGGGGAATATGAAATATTAAGCCAGATTAAGTTAGCAGTATCTAATTCTAATAGACTTGGAATATCTGGTAAATGCCTAAATACGCTTTTTGAAAGAGCCATAAAAATTGGCAGAAGAGTAAGAACATCTACAAATATTTCTCGTGGAAAAGTCGGAATATATTCACTAGCTATAGAACTAGTTAAATCAAAATTTGGAAATCTTGATGGCAAAAAAATAGCAATCATAGGTGCTGGAGATATAGGGAAAAAATTAGCTTTTATGTTGTATAAGGAAAACGTAACAAATGTAACAATATTAAATAGAACCCCAGAAAAAGCTAAAGAAATAGCAGAAAAATATGGGTTTAAGTATGCTAGTCTTGATTTTAATCTAATAGACAATTATGATATAGTATTCGTTGCTATATTTTACCCTGGCAAGATTACCGTACAAGGAGAAAATATCATAATAGACTTATCTTCACCTACTGTATTTCGAGGAAAAAATGTAATAACAATGGAAGAATTACAAGGATTATCTAAAGAATATTTAGCACAAAGAATGAAAGAAATATCATATGCAAAACAGATTATAAGTGATGGAATAGAAGAATTCTTAAGAGATTATGAAAATATAAGATATAATGAGATTGTATCAAATATAATGTCTAGAATAGAGGAAATTAGAGAAACAGAAATATCTAAAGCTATAAGAAAAATTAGTGATAATAATGCTCAAGAAATTCTTGATGCTATGACCAAATCAATGATAAAGAAAATATTTGCTCCGTTACTAGATAAAATAAGGATTGCACTAGAGAATGGCGACACAAACTACATTAACTACATTTTAGAATTATTCAATAATGGTAAACTTCCCGATATTAAGACCGAGGAGATTAAGGAATAATAAGCTTATTAGAGATTTAGTAGCAGAAACTTCTATATCTGAAAAAGATCTAGTTCTACCAATATTCATTAAAGAAGATATCATTACGCCAGAGAAAATCGAGAGTATGCCTGGAGTGCTTAGATATCCTCCAGATGACTCCCTTATAAAATATGTAGAAGAATCTTATTCTAATGGAATAAGATATTTTATATTATTTGGTGTGCCAAAATATAAAGACGATATAGCTAGCTCAGCATATGATAAAAATGGAATTATACAAAAATCTGTTAGATTACTAAAAGAAACGTTTGACGACAAAATCATAGTAATTACAGATGAATGTACAGATGAGTATACCTCCCACGGTCATTGTGGAATAGTGAAATCTATAAAAAATAGTTATTACGTTGATAATGATGAAAGTCTTAAGATACATGCTAAAATAGCATTATCTCAAGCAGAAGCAGGATCTGATGTTATAGCACCTTCTAGTATGATGGATGGAGTAGTAGGTGCAATAAGGAAAGAATTAGATAATGCTGGCTTCCAAAATACATTAATTATGTCCTACAGCGCTAAGTACGCTTCTACTTTTTATTCGCCATTTAGAGAAGCTGCATACTCTAAACCTGCTTTTGGTGATAGGAAAAGTTATCAAATGGATCCAAGAAACTCGGAAGAGGCTATAAAAGAAGTTGCACTCGATATAGAGGAAGGAGCTGATATAATTATGGTAAAACCTGCTCATACATATCTTGATGTAATAAGCCTAGTTAAGAATAGCTTTCCAGAGTATCCTTTAGCTGCGTATCATGTTAGTGGCGAATATTCTATGATAAAAGCCGCTGCACTAAATGGATGGATCGATGAGAGAATTGCAGTATTAGAAATTACTACTGCGATTAAAAGAGCAGGAGCTAATTTAATCCTGACATATTATGCAAACGAAATAGCTAAATGGTTAAAAGAGGAGATGCCGTTTTGAATAAGGATCTATGGAGAGAGGCCTTAAATTTATTTGCTGGAGGAGTTAATTCTCCAGTTAGGGCTGCAGTTAAACCTCAACCTTTCTATACTGATCATGCATATGGACCATTCCTATTCACTGAAAATAATAAGAAAATAGTTGATTACGTGCTAGGATATGGGCCATTAATATTAGGACATTCACCCCAACAAGTAAAAGAGAAGGTTATTGACCAAATTAATAAAGGATGGCTTTATGGCACGCCTTCAAAAGTAGAAATAAAGTTGGCAGAGAAGATATCGCAACATATTAGAACTGTAGAAAAAATAAGGTTTGTAAATAGTGGAACAGAAGCTACTATGAATGCTATAAGATTAGCAAGAGGTTACACAAAGAGAGAGAAAATCATAAAATTTGACGGAAATTATCATGGGGCTCATGATTATGCGTTAGTGGATGCTGGTAGTGCTGCTACAGAATTCGGAGTTCCAATCTCTGACGGAATACCAAAAGACGTTCTTAAAACAGTACTACTATGTAACTATAACGACCTAGACTGTGTTGAAAATTTTCTTAAAAAAGAGGACATTGCTGCAGTAATATTAGAACCAATAATGGGAAATATGGGTGTTATTCCAGCCGATCAAGATTTTCTAGAAGGATTGAGAGAGCTTACTAAGACATATAATTCGTTGCTAATATTTGATGAAGTAATAACTGGATTTAGAGTGGGTCTAGAAGGTGCACAAGGACTCTATGAAGTTTATCCTGATCTAACCACACTAGGTAAAATTATAGGAGGAGGTTTTCCTATAGGCGCAATAGGAGGTAAAAAAGAGATAATAGATAATTTCACACCAAATGGGAGAGTTTTTAACGCTGGAACGTTTAATGCAAATCCAGTCTCTATGGCAGCTGGATTAGCTACAATAGAAGAATTAGAAAAGGGTAAGCCATACGATATAGCTAATGCTGCTGCAAGAGAAATAGTTGAAGAACTAGACAAGATCCCTATTTTCCATACAATAAATTCTGTAAAAAGTATGTTTCAGATATTTTTTGGTATAGAAGAAGTTCATAATGCAAAAGATGCTAGAAATGCAAACAAAGAGAAATATATAGAGTTCCAGAGAAAACTACTTGATAATGATATATTCTTCCCTCCAAGCCAATATGAAACAATATTCACATCTGCAGCACATACTGACGAAATAGTATCTCTAACAATTGAAAGAATTAAGAAGATTGCAAGTGAAATTAAATGAAAATTAAAATAGCTGCAAGAAATTCATTATTAAGCAAAGTTCAAGTTAATATAGTAGAGGCTAAACTTCATGACATGGGAATAGAAACAGAATTTATAGGAGTTAAGACTAAGGCAGATTACTTCATTTCAGAACCACTATATAGGCTAGGCCAAGGCGTGTTTGAAAAAGAGGTAAATGAATATGTAATTAATGGTGAAGCAGACATTGCAGTGCATAGTATGAAGGACCTAACTACAGAATTAGATAATAGACTATGTATTCTAGCTACAATAAAGAGAGATTCGCCCTATGATGCGCTAGTAGGTAGTAAAGATATATATAAAATAGAATCTAAATCAGTGGTAGGCACTAGTAGCATTAGAAGAAAAAATTTTATAACATTTTTGAGGAACGACCTGGAAGTAAAAGATCTAAGAGGAAATATAGATACACGAATAAGGAAATTGCAAAATAAAGAATACGATGCTATTATAGTTGCTGAAGCAGCTATTAAAAGATTAAAATTAGATGTTCAATATCAACAGTTAAATCCAATTGATTTTACACCCGAAATAAACCAGGGAATAATAGCAATAGTTGGAAAAAAGAGCAGAAAAGAATTATCGACAATAAGGGAGCTAGACGATAAGAATACAAGAGATGAGGCTACTGCAGAAAGGAACGCTTCTCGTATAGTAGGTGGAGGGTGTCACTCACCTATAGGTATATTTTTCAAAAAAGAAGATAACTCGCTGTTTGGCATAGCTAGTTTCAGTAATGGTAAAAGAAAAATTACAGTAGAAATATCATCAAATAAAGAACCAAATATAGTTGGAATCGAATTAGGCAAAAAACTTTTAGAAGAGATGAAAAATGAAGGTATTACTATTTAGTCCTTCATTAAGCGAAAATATACATAATAAAGATATAGAAATAATAAATATACCACTATTTGAAATAAAATGTATTTCATATAAAAAAGACTTTGATGATTATGAAGCGATAGCATTTACAAGCAAAAATGCCGTAAAATGTTTTGATGATTGGGATAAAGTTAAAAATAAAAAAATATTCGCTATAGGTAAGCCTACTTCCGAGTTAATAAGAGAAAAAGGATTTAATTCAATTTATCCTAGTGAATACGATAGTATTCATCTATCAAATCTAATCCTTGAAAGTGGAATTAAGTCACTAGTAGCATTTAGAAGTAGTAAAGCTTCTGCAGATATGAAGTCTATTCTCTCAAATAAAATTGCCTACATGGAAATATATGATTATAAAACTACGATTATCAAGGAGAATGTAAAAAAGGCAAAGGAAGAGCTAAAGAAATGTAATGTTAATATAGTAGCATTAACTAGTTCTGAAATAGCTAGAACCATAGCTAGTTTTTTAAATAATTGCTATAAGATAATAAGCATAGGGCCAATGACTACGAAAACTATAAGCCTTCTTAGGCCGGATCTTAAGATAATTGAAAGCAATGAGCATGATTTTGAAGGAATAATAAGGAAAGTTTTGGGGGAATAGTATGGAGGATGTTAGGGAGTTACTGGTAAAAATTTTGAGGAAATTGGATCCCAAATTTGTTGAAGATAGTCTAGATATAAAATATATACAGAATTTTAAAAATAGATATGATGTTTTTGGTCAGTTTAGAAACGATATAGGAATTTATGAGTTTGCAATAAGTTTTGATAATAAAGGAAACATAAAGCGAAATCATATAAATATGATACGTCCACTTAAGTTCGATGATGAAATACAAAAGAAGCTTAGGGAATAAGGTGTAATTTTTGAAATTTTTATTAATAATCATTGATGGTATGGCTTATCATTTATTTGAGAGATTCGTTTATAACTTAAACACTTTTAGCAAATTGGCAGAAGAAGGATCATATGGCCCATTAGAGAGTACTTATCCTTCCATAACTCCAGTAGCACTAGCATCGATAGTTACAGGACTAAATCCTAAGAATAATGGAGTTACAGGGCCTAGAATATTTGTAAAAGGTAGAACAATCTCCTCTCCTTTAACAGCATATAATAGTTACTCATTAATCGCAGAACCTATATGGAGCATTTTAGGTAAAAAAGGATTTAAGGTTATAGTAACGTCATCACCTCAAGCGCTTCCAGACATATGGAAAAATAATAACGTTATATTATTTGATCCTTACAAGGCTAAAATCAAGAAATGTAGTGAAGGTAAAGTCATTAATGAAGGAGAAAATGAGTTTCTAAATAAGAAATGGATATTAAAAAAATCGGGTGACTCATTCCAGCTTACTTTAGAAACTCCAACAGGTCCTTTAGATATAAAGGCTAATCAAGATGAATGGATAGGACCAATAGAAATTCTTGCAAATTGCAACAACAGAGACGTAAAAGGTATAGTTTTTCTACATTTTAGAGTAAATAATGTTTACATAAGTCCTCCGAGCTTCTTGACAAATTGGGGGAATAACGAGTCTCTCGTTAACGAAGTATGGGAAAAAATATCTAAAAAAGTTGGAATGTTACTCGATGGAGATTATAAATCACTAAGTAAAGGTCTAATAACTTTAGAGGAATATATTAAAACCGCAGAATTGTCTTTTAATTTCTTTTATGAATATTCAAACTTTATTTTGAGAAAAACCGAATGGGATCTAGGAATAACATATCTTCCAATAGTAGATAACTTTCAACATTTATTTTATGGAATAGACGATGGAAAATCATTAGATTACATATTTTCTGCATATAAAATGGCTGAAAAATTCGTAAATTCATTACTAGATTTAGCAGATAATTTAGCAATAGTTTCAGATCACGGAATTATGAAAGCTAAAAAACGAGTATATGTTAATAAAATATTACAGAAAATTAATGTACTTAGAGTAGATGAGAATAAAATAGACTGGAAGAGAACAAAAGCTTTTTACGCCGGCGGTGGAATAATAAGAATAAATCTAGTTGGAAGAGAAGAAAAAGGTATAGTGAAAAAAGAGGAATATCCAAAACTAGTAAATTATATAGTTAAAAACTTAGAAAATTATGTTGATCCTTCTAGTAATGAAAAAATATTTCCAATAATTTATGAAAAACAAACTCCTGCAGGGGATAGAGAAGGAGATATAGAACTGACAATTGCAGAAATGTATTCTATGAGCTCTAATAATGAAAAAGATAAAGAAATAGAAGATATAATACCATATAAAAATTCAAGTGGTGATCATGGATATTATAGAAAGGACGATCTTTATGGGATAATAATTCTTTATGGAAAAAATATAGCACGTAATAGAAAAATTAACGCTAAATTGGTAGATATTGTACCAACGATTTTAAAAGTATTTAATGTAAACTATAATAAGTTAGATGGAAAGCCTATCTTAGATGCTATAAAATGATTTGTGCCAGAAGCAAGAAACAAAGACGATGTAGAATTCCAAAAGATTGTGAAACCGGTCTTCCATATACTCAGATAATTCATAATGGAAGACGAGAAAATTTATGTACTAAAATTTCTTTAGAAAACCTCAATATTCATTCTAGGCTATATTTACCACTAAGTAGTGAAATTATTCATAAAGTGAAAATTTTAAGATATTTTCCAAAAATCATAGAAATAGCCTCGAAAAACATTAGTTTACCGTCGTTTTATTTACCATCTATCGAATATAACGTAGATCACTTATCAATTGAAAACATGATAATAGGAGGAGGAATATCTGGTCTTTCATTGTTAGAGAATTTAAATGAGACAATTTTAATTTCGGATAGTTTAAATGACGATATCTTCTTTGATCCATTATCAGATAAAAATATTGTGGAAAAGATAAAAGGAATTATAAAAGAAAAGAAAGATAAAATTATTAATGGGTTATTCTTGGGAAAGTTTGATGAAGGATATCTAATAAAAACTGAGGATACATTGTTTATTGTAAATGCTAAAAATATCATATTTGCCAATGGCAGTAGATATATTCCACCGTTATTTAAGAACAATGATATACCAGGGATAATCTCAAGAAGAATGTATTTAAGAAATTATAAGTCAATAGGAAAAGTAATGGTTATTGGATCGTCAGATGATGCATTAAAGACTGCAATTATAGCTAAATCCAAGGTACTTTACAAAAAAGGTACTAATATGTTTTCTAAAAAATGGATTAACATTGCAGAAAAGGAAGGAATAGATATTATAGGAGCAGATAAGATTAATGTAAAAAGAAAAGGAAAAGAACTGCATATAAACTTTGATGGAATAGAAGAAAAAATTAATGCAATAGTCTATGCGATTGTAAAACAACCTCGATTAGAGGCTATTTCAAATTCTAATATAGATTATATATTTTATTCATTTTCTCATATATATCTTCCTACTCATGATATAAATGGAAAAGCAAAAGATAATATTTATGTAATAGGAGGAAGTAGAGCCATTTCAGATTATGAAACTTCTTTTTTAAGTGCAAAAATTATTATTGATGAAAAATATATTGACGAATTTCGTAAAAAAATAAACGAAAATGAATCTCATTTGATACATTTCTATTCAAAAAATTGGGAAACTCGTACCTCGCCTTATATTTTCGGTGACAAAGGTTATTTCTGCGAATGTGAAGACGTGACTTTTTCTGATGTAGCAAATGAAAAAAGAAAAGGGTATAAAACAGTTGAAGATATAAAAAGAACTACTGGCGCATGCACTGGAGAGTGTCAAGGTAAAATATGCAGTTATCTTTTAGGAAGTTATCTGGAAAGTGAGAAATTAATTACTTTTAGATCACCCTTATATCCGTTGTGGTAAAAATGAGCATAATTGTAATTGGAGCAGGAGGACATGGATTAAGTCTAGTATATCACCTATATAAAAAAGGTATTAGTGATATTATCCTAATAGAAAAAAACAGAATAGGATACGGGTCCAGCGGTAGAAATGCTAGTAGATTTAGATATCATTTCAATAGTAAAGAAAATGTTAATTTTGCAATAGAGGGAATAAGATTTCTTATAAGAGAATCTAAGGAAATGAAATATAATCCATTATTGCTTAAAACTGGATATTTATGGTTACTAGATAATGAGAACATAGACATTTTTAGGAAGCTAGATAAAACGTGGTCGTCTTTAGGTGTTGGAGGTAAATTTATGGATTGCAATAATTTTGATTTTCTTAAATATGGTGAGACGTGTTACTTTGCCCCTCAAGACGGATCATTTCATCATGATTATATTTTATATAGCTATTTTGAGGTTATAAAAGATAAAATTAAGATTATTTATGACGAAGTAGAAAAAATATTAGTAGACGATAAAGTAAGAGGCGTAAAGTTAAAGAGTAATAAAATAATAGATGGTGATATTGTAGCAGTAACAGCTGGTGCCTGGAGTTCATTACTTATTAACGACGTTCCAATATATCCAGAAAAAAAAGAAATATATATCACGGAAAATATAAAATTCAAAGTTAAGCCGTTAGTTATAGACACCAATCATGAAATCTATTTGTCTCAAACTTTAAAAGGAGAAATTATAGGCGGTATAGAGGATAAAAAGGACTATTCATTTTATCCATTTACGATATCTTTGGAAAATACAATTAAATTTCTAAAAGGGGTAAGAAATCTAATAAAAGGAACAGAAGGAATAGGAATACTCAGAGGATGGAGTGGATATTATGAAATGACTCCAGATCATTCACATATAATGGGATATTCAAATAATTGGCCTGATGGTCTTTATATAGACGCAGGATACAGTGGACATGGAATGATGTTTTCGCCTTTTTCCGGTAAAATTATGGCTGACCTAATAGCAGATAATATAAAATCTAAATTTATTAATATTTTCTCCCCTGATAGATTTAAAAATAATCAACTAATACAAGAAAATATGGTAATCTAAGGAAGACTAAAAGCATTTCTCTTTAATTTATCTCTAATATATTTAGCTAATTCTTTCGAGTAACCGTTTCTTCCTCCATCTGTAATAATAGTTTTTGCAGGCGAATTATCAACATAATATATAGTCTCATCAAAATCTCCATGATCACTAAACGCTACTACAAAAGTTTTATTATCCAGCTTCCTTATAGGAACGCTAAATTGCCAACCAGATAATAGAAAATTGGTAAAATCACTACTACGTTTTTTAAACTCATTAAAATGTCTAAATTCTATATACCAACCATCTTTTATTATATCTTTACTCTCTTCATCTTTTATATTAAATATATCATCTATTTTTTCGCCATATTTTTTAGCTACTTTAGTTATTTCGAATATTTTTCCCTCTGCTAAAAAAGGAGCATCTATACCAGACTTTCTAAGGAATTTCATAACTTCTTGAATCTTACCATGATATGCATAAATTCTAACTGGACCATTTATTAATGAATCTCTGATATAGTCTGGAAATAAGTATTCCATTTCCTGTTTAAATGGTCGTCTAAATTCCGGTTTACCATATGTAGAGTCCAAAATTAGAATATCAGAATCTAAAATTGGTGTCCCGCTACCTGGATTTTTAAAATCGCTAGTATATCCAACACTTGTTCCATCTTTTAATTTTATATATACTTGTGCAGACCCTAAAATATGTTCTGCAGGTTTTAAAGAAATAGATTCTCCTTCCATGTCTAAACTTAAATTATATTTTAGACCGAATTTTTTCTTAAGCGGAATTTTATATCCTAAAATTTCCAATACATCTAAAGTTTGAGGCGTAGCTATAATACCTAAACATTCGTTTATACTTTTTGAAAGACCTAATATATGATCAGCATGAAAATGGCTTACAACCCTAAAATTTCTTTTTGAATGACCGTCTATGGTAAAATTCTTACCTACTATTATTGCTCCTCCACGCTCTATTTCTATGCTCATATTAAAATACATCTTACATAGTCCCTATTATTAGATATTCTCACTAGTTTTGTCATCAATCTTCTTTAGCTGTGAATTATACATCTCATAGATCTCCTTAGAAGTTGTTGCGTCTTCTGGGCTTTTATCTGGTCTCCATCTTATAAATCTTGGAAATCTTACAGAGAGTCCACCTTTCTCATAATTATCTTTACAACAAGTATGTAATGGAGAGATAGTTATCTCAGCACCTATTATTTCAGCTACTAATGATGGAGTAACCCATACATCAGGAATCATCTCGGAATCTACTCTAGGATGTTTATCAGATCTTTTTAGTTCTTCAATTTTCTTTTGCAAGTTATCTAGTTCTTCATCAGTAAATCCAGAAGCTACTTTGCATACGGTTTCAAATACATCCTTATCAGGATTATATGCTGCCATAAGGAAAGAACTATATTTACCACCTTTCTTTCCTTTACCATAAAACGCACCGACTAAAACAAGGTCTACAGTATCTGCCATTTCGCTCTGATAATCTCTCTTAAATTTAATCCATAACCACCCTCTAGATCCAGCTTGATAGATTGAATCATTAGAAATAGATTTTAGCATAACACCCTCTGCACCTTCTGATATAGCTTGATAGAAGAATTCCTTAAGTTTATCAGTGTTATCCACAATTATATGAGTTGCAATATGAATCTTATCATTCTGTGATAATATTGATTCTAGTTTCTTCCTTCTCTCTGGTAAGGGCTTGACTGTATAATCCTCGCCCTCATAGTACATTAGATCAAATAAAAACACATTTACGGGGTATTCTTTTATTGCCTCATGTATATCTGATTTCCTCTTCCTATGCATAAGTTCCTGAAATGGTCTCATCTCGCCACTTTCTGGGTCTACTGGTATTACTTCGCCTTCTACTATGAATTCCTCTCCTCTTATAAAATTACTAACGTATTCCACTACATCAGGATATTGACTTGTTATATTTTCTAGTCTTCTAGAAAATATGAAAATATTATCTTTACTCTTATGAATCTGAGCTCTTTCTCCGTCGTACTTATAGTCGACTAGAGCTATATTGTTCATTTTTTCCATCATTTCTTGAGGATCAGATAGTCTTTCTGCTAACATAGGTCTTATTGGAATTCCAGGTTGAGGCTTTATTGTCTTTATAGCTTCTATTCCATTTTCAACTAATACCTTAGCTATATTACCTAGATCTGCCCTTAAATTATACGCTCTCTCAATAAGAGGCCTAAAATTCTGTCCACCGCCAAAAGTTATTGCTAGCGCATCAAGTACAGTAGCATCGCCTATACCGACTCTGAGTCTGCCATCTACAAATCTTACTAGATATTTAGCTTCTAAAGGAGTAGCTTTCTTTAATAAGCCTGCTAATATTCTTATCTTAATATCTCTACTTCCTTCGCCTTGAGACGTAGCTATTTTAACTAAGTCATCATAAGCCTCTTCTACAGTTAAACCTTGACTTATTTGAGAGCCAAAATAAGATAATATACTAGAATTTTGAGTATTTTGCTTTAGATTAAAAGCTACTTGACCTAAATCTCCTAGATTTTTAAATTCTTTTTCTATTTCCTCTTCTTTAGCGCTAGTAGCTATAGAAATTGCCTTTATTAGAAATTTTTCACCTATGCCTATTTCTGGTTGTCCAGTAAAATCTGGCCACAGTTTACCCTGAATCAGATATACTACCTTATCTATAACAGTTTTATCAGTATTTTTGAACAGGTCAGCTAGAGTGGCTGTAAGTTGAATTCTCGAACTGATTTTTTCTAGTTTATCAAAGTAATCTGCTATAACTTTAAACTCCATAAAAATATCTATTATACAAGCATTATTAATATATTCGGTGATGAAAAAAGGCAAAAGGAGGAGATGACTTATCAGAGTTACTCTGATTTTAATTTTTCAATGATATAGAATATATTTACATATAATTACCCATTTTATAAAATGCAAAAAGGTCTTAAAATGGTACATTTGAATAAAATACTCATATGATTTTAGGAGATAGAGATCTAAAATATTATCTAGAAAAGGGATGGATAATAATAGATCCTCTAAATTCAGATAGTATAAGAGAAAATGGTGTTGATCTAAGAGTAGGAGATCAGATAGCTAGATTTAAGAATACAAATAAAATCTTTACATTAGACGAAAATGATATAAACGAGTTCTTTATAATTGAAAAGGGTACAGAATTTATAATAAATCCTCAAGAACACGTATTACTAACTACAAAAGAAATGATCAAACTGCCAAGTGATGTTATGGCCTTTGTAAATATGAGATCGTCTTTTGCAAGACTAGGACTTTTTGTTCCTCCTACTATTGTAGACGCTGGATTCGAAGGTCAAGTTACAATAGAAGTACTTGGCTCTGCCTTTCCGATAAAAATAAAGGAGGGAACACGTTTTATACATCTTATATTTGCCAAAACATTAACTCCTGTAGAGAATCCATATCATGGAAAATACCAGGGACAAAAAGGAGTTACCTTAGCTAGATTTAATTTGCAAGCATCTTCCAACTTTTAGTGGAATTATCAAAATATACTGCTCCTGCGCTTCTAAGTTTCTGGAAAAGCTTATATTCTGTCCTATTTAGAAATTTTTGAGCATCTACATCGTCTGCTGTATGAATATCATTTAATTTTTTTGAAAATTCCTCAAAAAACTTGGGATCTAGACCTATTCTTTCCTTTTCTGTGTAAACAATTTTGGCTCCTTGCTTCTCTAATTTTTCAAAAAATAAGTCGGGATTCTTTAGTTTTACTTCGCTTTCATATATGGCACCTTGGTCTCTTAAATAATCTATAGCAGTTTTTTTCTCTCTTTGTTCCTTTTGTTCGTTTCTATAAATAGGTTCCTTCCTAGGCTTAGATTCATTTTCCACACTTTTAGTTTCTATATTTTCTATTTTTTCAGAAATTTCTGCAATCTTTCTTTTTAAATCTTCTACTTCAGCAGTAAATGGATTTACCATATCTTGCACTTTTCGCTCTATTTTTCTCACTATATCATCTACATTGGAAATCTGGGTTGGTTGAGACGATGAATTGGATGAATAAAATATACGTGACTTAACATAATCTGAAAGTAAAGCATAACCTTCTCTTCTAGCCTCTTCTTCTAGTTTAGAATACTCTTCGTCTGTAAACTTAAGAATTAATACCCTCATGTACCAAAAAAATTATGCTTAAACCAATTTAAACTTATTGAAAAATAAGACCTTATCATACCTTCTGTTTTTGTATTAGCGTATCAACGAAGTTTTCTTCATTAGGAACGCCTATAAACTCGACAGACTCATTAACAGCTAAAGCTGGTACAGACATTACTTGATACTTTTCAGCTATATCTTGGTTCTCATAAGCTTCTACTACCTCTGACAATACATTACATTTTTCAGCTTTGCACGCTTCGTACGCAACCATATGAGATAAGAGAGCAGCGTATGGACAATATGGACAAGAAGGTGTTACTACTACTTCTACTTTAACCTGACCATTTAACTTTTCTTTTATTGCAGATACAGTATCTGGACTAAGTCCACTTTCTCCTTGTGAAAGCCTAACTATTGTTTCAACCAATGCTCTAATTTCTTCTCCTAAAGGAGCACCAGTCCATCTTATATATCCTTTTAGGAAAGCTACTGTAGGTACTCTAGAAACTTTAAACTCTTCAAACTGCTTATCTTCCCCATTAGCTCTGTCTATTACATTTACCTTAAGTAAACTTTCACCATTACTATCTTTAGGTGCTGCGTCTCTTACAAATTCTACAAATTTCTTAGTTACTTCACAATAATTACAATTACTATCTTTTGAATCAATAAACACATATATATCCACAGGATTTTTCATATCTTTAAGAGCATCCTGCAGAGCATTTTGCACTTCTGGTGTGAATAATTCTGCATAGTCTTGTTCTGCCATACTTAGTTCACTCTATAACTCTTTACTTCCTAACCTAAAAAGTTATTATCTAAATATATTTAGACCTAGCTTATTTCTTCTAAAAGTTTACATTTAACCTCAGAAGGTTTTATCATAACTACTTCAGATCCTGGATCTAATTCTCTAAATATTATCCCATGAAATTTCTTAACTTTGACGTTTTCGTCAAGCCAACAATCTGGTGTTAAACCTGCCTTTAGGCATGTCTCTGCCAAAAATGTCTCAGAATCCCAACAATATTCCATTGCTACTTGAGGTAAAAGTAAACCAGAATGAAATATCCCTTTTTCAATAATTAAACCGTCTTCTCCTACAGTTACTAACTTAGGCAAATCTTTTTTTGTTCCAGATATTTCTTCTGGTTTAGTTAAAACTGTAACTTCTATAATTACATTTTTGAACTCTCCTTTAGTTAATGGCGAAAATCTAGGATCAGAAAAAGCTGCAGCTATAGCAGCATTAGCTACTATATCTTTAATAGGCGCTACTGCTTCCACATAACCTATGCATCCCCTAAGAGAATATTTATTGCCAGTTTTAGTTTCCAACGTAACAAATGCCAGACCTTTCTTATTAATTATATCGTCGAATATATCTTCTTTGTCTTTAAGTAGCCCTAGCTTCAGCATTATTGCTTGTCTTGCTATTTTTACTAGTTTCTTTCCCTCCTCTAGACTCAGATCTTCTATTTTTACTAAGCTCATTATCTTCTATTTTACTTCTAGCTTTAATAAGAATCTCTTCTATAGATTTCCAGTGTTTTCCTTTCCAGTACTCTTTTCTACACCTTGTACATTGCCACTTATTTTCTCCAGTTTTTAGTAATATTCCATTACATTCGGCACATCTTGTAGCCTCTATGTTAACATGTAAATCTATTTTGTATTTTTTTGACATTTGAGCCAATATATCAATAAGATCATAATCTGGATCCACAAAGAAGCACTGTAAGTTCTTCTTTTTGGCTCTATTGCATAATCCTCTATCTCTCGTAATGATTATTCTATTCTGCTCCTGAGAAATCTTAATTATCTTCCAATCCTCATACGAATTATCATATAACGTATCATAACCCAATATTCTAAGCCACCTAGCAAGACGGCCTAACATAGCATCTACAATAAACTTTTGTATAGGCATTGTCAAACTAAAATATTATACACCGTAACAAGTATTAAAAACCATGCAACAAAAAGAGTTAATGTACCCTTACCAAAAATTAACCACTTTTTACTTGGCTTAAATAAAACAATAATCAAAGCAACACTTATTATATATCCAATTAAAATCGCTATACCAGAGATAAAAAATGAACCTAAAAATGGGGAAAAACTTCCTATTATTAAACCTATTATACCTCTCATCAATAATATTTTATCTTCTTGATCCACATATCAATATGTAAATGTCATGGCTTTAAAGTTAACAAGAAAAAATTCTATGACATATTTTGATTTATTGGCATGGATAGTAGAGAATTCCAATCAAATCAATTGCAGAATAGATAACATATATTCTACTGCAATACACAATTTATTTATTTTCAAATTACATTGTAGCTCTTCTACTAAAGATCTTATAATTGAACCAGGAAAAAGAATACACTTTAGTAAATACGATAGAGAAAAAATATTTGACACAAAAGCCAGAATATTAAGAGAACTAATAAGAGATAGTATAATTAAAAAAGTAGAAATTTTAGATGAAGAAAGAATAATTAGGCTAGAACTTAGTAATGATAAAGTCGTCTATGTTGAACTTTTACCTAGAGGATTATTAGTAATTACTGATATAAACAATAAGATATTATTTTCTACTGAATATAAAGAATTCAAAGATAGAATAATTAAACCTGGATCCATTTATACTGCACCGCCTAAAATACAAATAAATAAAGAAGATTTAGAAAAAAATATTAAAAAAGGAAATATATCAAAAATTTTAGGAGTACCACAAGAAATAGTAACAGCATTAGATATAAAGATATCATCGATAGAGAATTTAGAGGAGGCTAAAGAAAGAATAAATAAACTTATTGACGAAATAAAAAGTGGTAAAATTCAGCCTTGTGTAAGTAATACTAATGTCATGCCAATAGAATTTAATGGATGTGAAAAAAGAGCTAGTTTTAATGATGCGTTAGACGATTATTTTACAAATTTAGAAAAAGAGGAGACAAGTATAAAAAGATCTGAAAAAATAGAAGAAGAAAAAAAGAAGCTTGAAATAACAATTTCTCAAGTTGCTCAGGCAATTGAAGAGGATAGGAAAAAAGAAGAAGAACTACGAAAAATTGGTAAAATAATAATGGAAAACTATGATAAGATCGAAAAAGAAATAGAAAGAAATACAAAAAGATTTACTATAAATATAAATAATGTGGAAATTGAATTAGATCCAAAGATTTCAGTTTTAAAAAACGCATCAAAATATTTTGATGAAGCTAAAATATATTCTCAGAAGGCTAAAAAAGCAGAAGAAACTCTAGAAAGTTTAAAGAAAAAATTATCAGATATTAATAGCCAGATAGAGAAAAAAAACGAAGAATCTGCGTCGATTTTCAAAAAAAGGGAGTGGTATGAAAAATATAGATGGGCATTTACTAGAAACGGCTATCTTGTAATAGCTGGGAAAGATCAGGATCAGAATGAGAGTCTAGTTAGAAAGCTTCTTGATGAAAAAGATATATTTATGCACGCCAATATTCAAGGTGCATCAGCAACTATAATTAAAAATCCAGTAAATATAGATGAAAGCGATCTTAAAGACGCTGCTCTAATAGCAGCGTGCTATTCTAAAGCTTGGAAAATTGGATTAGGCGCAGTTGATGTATTCTGGGTTTATGGAAATCAAGTATCTAAATCACCACCAACTGGAGAATATTTACCTAAAGGATCGTTTATGATATATGGAAAGAAAAATTTTATAAATAGTGTAAAACTGGAATTGGCTATAGGAATATGTAGAAACGATAATATTTTTAACATAGTAGTAGGTTCGGAAGATGTAATTTCGCAAAAATGTAAAATCTATGCTTTACTTATACCAGGAAATGAAGATCCTTCTAAAATTTCAGAAAGATTGGCAAAGATATTTTCTAAGAAACTTTCTCTAAGTTCTAAATTATTACAGTCTGAAATCTCTAAACTATTGCCTGGCAAATGTACTATAAGAAAAATAGAAGAAGCTAAAGACAAATCCGAAACTTCATTAAGCAATAATAACCCATGATAAAATATTAATAATATAGACATTATGCCCGTAAGCTCTTTAGCCGAAAAGACTTCCTTAGTTTCTTCCTCAGAATATATTATTTTAAAAACGTTACTTCAGTTTAGAGATCAATTTGAAGCTGTTCCGCAATCTTTTCTGGCTAGGCAAATAAATTTTAGACCTAAAGAAATGCAGATTTCATTACTAAAATTAATAGATTTAGGTTTGATAAACTATGAAAAACTAGGAGGAGAAATCTCTTATAGAATAAACTTTTCTGGTTTAGATACTATAGCAATTAAAAACTTATATATTAAAAATATCCTGAAAACATTAGGAGAAAAAATAGGAGAAGGAAAAGAAAGTGTAGTATATTATGGATATGATTTTAATGATAATACGTTAGCAATAAAGTTCCATAGAATAGGTAAAAGTAGTTATAAAAAAGCTAGAATATTACGTGGTTATACCGAACGAAAAAGTTGGATTACCATAACATTAGATAACGCAAAAAGAGAATTTGATGCACTAAAATGCATACATGATAATTCAGGATATGTACCTAAACCTATAGCAACTGAATATAATGCAGTAGTAACAGAATTTATAGAAGGAACTTTACTAAATAATTATGAATTGAAAGATCCTAATAAGGCGCTAAATAGTATCCTTGGAACGTTAAGAATAGCGTATAATTATTGCGGTAAAATGATACATGGAGACCTCAGCCCTTATAACATACTTGTAGATAACGATGAAAATGTATATATAATAGATTGGCCACAGTGGAAGGTCGATGATCACGTATTACTAAATAGAGATTTACAAAACATTTTATACTATTTCTCTAAAAAATACAATATAGAATCAGATTTCGATAAAATTATGAAATATATAAGGGGATAAAAATGGGGAAAATTCTTGGTATAGATATTGAACCTAAGAATAGTCCTTTATCATTGTCACAAACTAAGTATTCGATAGTGGTAATAGATGATAAGGGAAATATAGTTGAAAAAATGGATAATTGCCCGTTAAGTAGAATAATAAGACTAGCATGGGAACAAGAAATTTCTGTAATAGCAACAGATAATATTTATGAATTAGGCAGTAATGATAGGGAAATTATCAAAGCTATAAGTTTACTTCCAGATAATGTAGAAGTAGTGCAAGTAACCTATGTAGATGGAGAATTTAAAGATATAAGAGACGTAGCAAAAAATTATGGAATAGATATACAAGGAAAGCCTAATTCTACAAAAACAGCTTATCTAGCAGCAATTCTAGCTCTTAAAGGAGCCGGGACTAAAATAAAATTAATCGAAAATAAAACTAAAATCGTTATATCAAGAGGAAGGCATCTAGGTCCTGGAGGGATGAGTTCTAACAGATATAAGAGACATATTAGAGGACTGCTCTTAAGAGTATTTAAACAAGTTAAGGAGTCATTAGATAAAAACAATATTGATTATGATGTAATAGTTAAGAGAACTAAATCTGGAATTGAAAATGCTACATTCATAGTTTATGCACCACGAGAAAGTCTTTTTGGAATTGTTAAGAAAATGAAGGGACATGATCTTAATTTAGAAATAAGGCCAGTATATAAGACAAAAATAGAATTCGGAGATAAAAAAACTAGTAATCTAAAGCCTTTAATAGTAGGGATTGACCCAGGGTTAGAAGTAGGGATTTCTGCCATAGATCTATATGGAAACCCTGTTTTATTAACTAGTAGACGTAGTATAGATAGAGAAGATATAATTACATTACTACGAGAAAAAGGTTCACCAGTACTTTTAGCTACAGACGTCAATCCTTTACCAGACGCAGTGAAAAAACTTTCAGCTGCACTAAAAGCTAAAGTCTATATTCCAGAAAAATCTCTCAGTGTAGATGAAAAACAACAATTACTTAATGAATATTGTGATAGATTTAGTCTTAATATTAGCGATCCTCATATAAGAGACTCCTTAGGAGCAGCATTAAAGGCATATAAAGATCTAGAAAAGAAACTACGACAAAGCGATAGTGTGATAAGAAGATTTGAGATAGATATAAACGAAGATAAGGTTTTTAAGTGTATAATGGATGGAAATACAATAGCAGAATGTATAGAAAGGGAAATAGAAAATAAGTTAGAAAGTAAAACCGAGACAAAATTATCTTATGTTAGAAATCAAAATGCCGTAGATGATAATGTATATAAACACTACGAATATGAAAATAGTTTACTTAAACATGAGATAAACAGATTACGATCTCTAACTAGACAATTGTTTAAAGAAAAAGCTGAATTGGAAAAAAGAATAGAAGAAATAAAATTGGATTACAGATCAGAAGTGCAACGAGATAGGAAAATATATGAATTAAATAATATTTTGGAACAAAAAAGCAAAATTATTGAGAAATTACAAAATGAAAATTCAAAATTAAATATTAAAAATGAAAAATTAAATATGCTTATATATGATATCCTTAGAGACAAAGTAAAGATAATAAATAATAACTCTCCTTTAATTACAGTTAAAAATGGAAAATTATTCGTTTTTGATGAGGAAATCAATGATGATATAGTATTGTACATAGACAGCGATTTTGCAATAGTAGATCCTTCTTTATTAAACGATATTTATATATTAAACAAAGAAAAAGAAATAGAACGAACAATAAATATAGATGGAATTAAAAAAATAATTGAGAACTATAGAAATATTAGGTCAAAAGAGCATAACTTTTCCGTCTAATATTAATTCTGTTATCTTATTAAATGATGCTAGATACTCTTCTACTATTCCATTTATCTCATTCTTCAAATTATTATCAATTTTCCCATCGCCAGAATTTACTTCAACATTAACTATCAATGGATCATCAATAGGCCTGCCAATTTGACCTAATATTTCTACTTGAGTATTAAGAACATGAGTATCGTCTGTAACTTTTTTCGCAATAAGATTGGCTAATACATTATAGATCTTTCCTACATGATTAACTGGATTTTTACCTGCAGTAGCTTCTAACGACATCGGTCTCATAGGTGTAATTAGACCTACACCTCTATTTCCTCTTCCAGTCATTCCATCATCTCCATGCTCTGCGGAAGAACCAGTAACTGTCAGATAATAGATACCAGATTCTGGTTTATCACCAGTATTTATATTCACTTTTACATCATAGTTAGGTGCAAGATTATGGGCTAGATCTAAAACCTTCTCTCTAACTTGCTCTTTAATCGATATATAGTGTTGTGCATCTTCTATTAATTCACTTATAGTTGCCATTGCAATGGTTAGTTGGATTTCATTACCCTTTCTTAGACCCATAACTTTTATATCTTCTCCGACTTCTGGAAGTTCTAATTTAACATCTTTAGAATTCAACGTTCTTTCTGTCTGAAATACTAAATTTTCTAGCGTAGAATAAGGTGAAAACCCTACACCGAAGCTAGTATCATTAGATAGTGGAGTGGATTTGCTTTTCTCAAATATACCCACAAGATCAGTAGAACCTTTACCTACCTTATAATCTACTATAACATGTTTTTCTGAATCTAAATATCTAAAATGAGATTTTATCCAGTCTTTAACACTCTCTACTATAATAGTTCCAATTGGTATATTATCTATTCCACTTTCTGTTCTAACTTCAGTAGTAGCTCTACCTGCAACTATAATATAAATTGGTTGTAATACGTCTCCACCCTTAAATACTGGATTAGCTTGCCCACCTACTACTAATGTCTTGTCAAGATTATGATGTAATATTGTTCCATAATTCTTTAGATAATATAATGAAAGCTTTCTACTTGCTTCTTCTGATGCTGAATCGGCGATATAATCTGGATGTCCAGTTCCCTTACGTTCTACTAGCTCTACTTCAAGCCTATCCATACTAGATATCCTAGCCAGTTGCACGTTTATATTTTTCATATCAACCAACTTTTTGTGTGATTTTAAAAGCTTACTTTTCTTTTGTCATTATACTTTCATAGTCTACGCTTACAAATAATATATTGCTACCTCTAATTAATACTCTTCCATACTTAGCAATTGCCTCGCTAGATCCTTCAGTAAGTTCAGTACAATCACGTAAAACTAAGTTCATAGTACCATCAGTCTGCTCTAATTTTCCTATATATTCTGATCCATCCTTAAGTTTTACAAGGACTACTTTATTTACAGCTGCTCTCAAATTCTTTAACGGATTCTCTACTTTCGCTTGCAAACTTAATCTCCTCTTTTAAGTAGTGAAATAAACTCCTATAAAAGAATGACGCGCAATAGAAGAAACTCTTTTGAATAATTTAATATTAAGTCATGTATCATGGAAATAAATGTAGATGATCCAGAAGAGATACTTAAAATAGCCGAAGCATTATCTTCTATAACGAGAATAAATATTTTAAAAATTCTTAATGAATCGCCTAAAAGTATTACAGAACTTAGTGAAGAACTAAAAATGACAAAAGGCAATATTAGTAATCAAGTAGCTTTATTGGAAAATGCTGGGCTGGTTGATATAGAGTATCAGAATGGTGTAAAAGGAATAAAAAAGATTATTAAAACAAAATATAATAGAATAATTATAAGCTTAGATATTAGCAGCAGCCCTAAGGAAGCCAACAAATAATGGTGCAGGATTAAGAGGTCTACTCTTGAATTCTGGATGTGCTTGGGTTGCTACAAAGAATTTATGATCCTTAAGTTCTATTACTTCAACTAGACCATTTTCGCTAACTCCTGAAATTGTCAATCCTGCAGATTGAAGTTTATCTACATATTCTGGATTTACTTCATACCTATGTCTATGTCTCTCAAAAATCTCTGTTTTCCCATATAATGAATAAACCGTAGTACCTTCCTTTAGTATTACTTTTTGCGAACCTAATCTCATAGTTCCCCCAAACTGCGTTACTCTTTTCTGATCATCTAAAAGTGTTATAACTGGATAGGGAGTAGAGGGATCAACTTCTGTAGTATTCGCATTCTTTAGATTAAGTACATTTCTTGCAAATTCAACAACCGCAAGTTGTAATCCATAGCAGATGCCCAAATACGGTACATTATTAACTCTAGCATAATGAATAGCATTTATTTTACCTTCAACACCTCTAGCACCAAATCCTGGCAAAACAATTATTCCGTCTATTTTTTTAAATTTATCATTAAGATTTACTATATTTTCTAAATCAGTAGATTCTATCCAAACAATATTAACTTTAAGACCTAAAAAAGCTGCTGCATGAAGAACTGCTTCTTTTATACTCAGATAACTATCTTTTAATTTAGTATATTTACCTACCAATGCGACGTTTACTTCTTTTGAACCGTCTTTAAGAGATTCAATAAATGATTTCCAGTTCGAAATATCTGGTATAGTATCCTTTAGATCTAATTTTTGTGTTAATTTATGAGTAATTCCTTGCTCATTTAGTATTATAGGAACTTCGTATGAAGTAGGTACATCATAGCTTGAAAATATATAATCTGCCCTTACATTAGTAAATAACGCTATTTTTTTCTTAGTATCTTCGTCTAATTTCACTATAGATCTAGCTATTATTATATCTGGTTGAATACCTATTCTTCTTAGTTCTTGAACACTATGCTGTAACGGTTTAGTTTTTAATTCGCCAGTTACGTTTAAATACTCTACTAAGGCCACATGTACAAAAACTACGTTATGCTCTTCCTCCTCTAAATGTAATTGTCTAACAGCTTCCAAAAATGGCAAACTCTCTATATCACCTACTGTACCTCCTATTTCTACTATCACAATATCTGCGTTATCTAACTCTCCAGCTTTCCTTATCATAGATTTTATTTCATCTGTTACATGAGGTATTATCTGAACTGTTTGACCTAAATACTTACCTTCCCTTTCCTTTTTTATTACATTAAAATATACTTTACCTGCAGTTACATTATTATATTTATTCATATTAATATCTAGAAATCGCTCATAATGTCCTAAATCTAGATCAGTTTCGGCTCCATCGTCTGTAACAAAAACTTCTCCATGCATGTATGGATTCATCGTACCTGCATCAACATTAATATATGGATCTACCTTAACTACTGTGACTCTATAACCCATGCTTTTAAGAAGTAAGCCCAACGAAGCTGCAGCAGTACCTTTACCTACACTTGAAAGTACTCCACCTGTTACTATGACATACTTACGCATTTCAAGTAATCACAGTAACGCATTTTCATTTTTCTAGAATAAAAGTTCTTTTGTAGATTAGTTTATTATTACACATCTACTTCTTTAAATCGATATGATTAGAAATTCTCTCTTAAATAAGCTAAGAGAAAGGAAAAATTTACAAGTTGCTTTAGATTTCATTAACATAAACGACGCAATTAAAGTAGCAAAGCAAGCTATAGAGGGAGGTGCAGAAATTATTGAAGATGGAACACCTTTAATAAAATCCGCAGGTATTCAAGGTCTATTAAAGCTAGATGAAATAGCTAATGAAAAAATATTACTAGCAGATACTAAAACTGCAGATGCAGGCGATATAGAAGTAGAAATAGCTAAGAGAGGTAATGCGAAAATAATGACAGTATTAGGAATAATGGACGATTCTACTATAGAGTCTGCAGTAAATAAAGCTAAAGAATTAGATATACTTGTTCAGGCCGATCTAATAAACGTTAAGGATACAATACAAAGAGCAAAAGAATTACATGATATAGGGGTTGACATAATAGGATTTCATGTCGGGCTAGATGTTCAAAAGAAAAGAAACATAACCGTAGCCTCCTTAAAGGAAGAAATAAAAGAAATATCTAAATTCACAATAGTATCTGTTGCAGGTGGATTAAACGCTAGCAATATTAAAGATTTACTAGATATACCTATTAATATTTACGTAGTAGGAGGCGCGATAACTAGAAGTAATAATCCTTATGAGGCTACAAAAGAAATAGTTAACGTAATAAATACCAGTTACAAATAAGTAATGGGGAAAAATTTGTCACAGCCTGGTCAAGCTTCTAAATCTAAAGAACTTAAAAATGTTTCAAAACAAGTTATTACACCAAGCATCTTAAAAGAAGATAAGAGGAAACTAGAATTATTATATATTATAAAAGTACTAAATACTATATCTGAAAGAGCTCTTACTACACTCTTGTATGAGGCTAAAGACAAAGGATTAGACTTAAAATACGAATTTAACACAGTAGGAAATAATATATTTAGTCCATCAATAAAGGAAGATATAACAACTCTACTTTATTTAGGACTTATAGAGACAGATCCTTCAACTAAAAAGTTAAAATTGTCTACAGATGGTGAAGAAGCCCTAGAATCTAACTTAGCCTCTATAGACGATAATTTCAAGAATCAATTAAATCAAATATTAAATGACGTAAAGAACAAAATTGTTGCAATAGATGAAGAATATTCCTTAAAATTGAGATCAGAAAGGAGATCTAGAAGAAGATAATTATTTTACATAGTTGTAAATGTTCCTCTCCTACCTTGGTTTTGTTGTTCTTCTAGTAATGGTCTGCTCCATATTAGCGGGTCTAATTTTCCTTCTTTACCAAGTTTTGTTATTAAATCCCTAGCCTCTGATGTATGTCTTATGTCAAGTTCTAATAACTGTTCTAAAATTCCCCAGCTGGTCCTCTTAACATCTTCTAACATTTCTTTTGGCATATGCTTTATTACCATAGGATCTTGAAGCCACTGATCAAAAGCTTTTATCGTTCTCATCATATGTTGGAATGCTACTCTAGACGCTAATATTAAATCTAATCTGTCCATTGCTTGATCTTGTTTCTGCATATCCTTGAGAGTTGCTAGCAAATTCTTTTGCATCTTTATCCATTCGTCTAGATTAGATATGAATGAGTTTTCCAAAGCTTACACCAGAATAACTATCTGCAAACTAATTAATAAGTTCATTTTAACTCCCTAAATTTACTGGAAGTCCATTCTCAGTAATCTCTTTAGGAATCTTCTGCTTATATTTCTCCAGGAATTTTATATCGTCTTCCTTTTTCCTTAGTTTATCTGGAAGCATCCTAGGTATCTCGTCCATAATTGGATACCATCTCTTACACGAAGGACAATAAAGCAATCCTTCCACTATTTCTTTCTTATAACACTCGTCACAAGGGGGTTCTGAAATATCCTTGATATAAGCGTTTTTATATGCACAGTATAGCTCACATAGTGGTTTTTTCTCGTCAGTAGATCTATCAACATTTTTTTCATCAAACACAAAAAGTTGCATTGGAAAATGTTTACACATAGGGCAAGCCAATATATCCATTAACCTATATTTCAAGCTAGACTACCTACAAGTTTTATTAAATCATTAGCTAATGAAGTTGCCTCTTTTTCGTCCTTAGATTCTACCATAATTCTGATTATTGGTTCAGTACCACTTTTTCTTACTAGAAACCAAAAATCATTTCCTATTATTTTTACACCGTCTACTGTTATTATTTCTCCTTTATTTCCATATATTCTTTTTAATTCGTCGTAGATTTTTTGAACATTTGTGGTAGTCTTTATACTTACTTTAGTCTTTATTGGATAATATTTAGGCAATCTATCAAAAAGTTCTGCAGAACTTACATTTTCATTAGCTAAATACTCTAACATTAGCGCAAAAGACATTGCACCATCCCTCACATATTGATGCTCAGGAAAGATAAAACCACCATTTTCCTCAAAACCTGCTAATCCTTTTTCTTCCATTAAATAATGTGCTATATCTACGCTTCCTACCTTTGTCCATTTTACACTTATATTATACTTTGATAAGAACTCTTGAACTAGAACTGAACTAGAGACTGCAGTAAATATTCTTCTAGGAAACTCTGATTCTTTGGTAGATACCCAATACGATAAAAGAGTTCCACTTCTGTCTCCCCATTGTACTCTACCTTCAGAGTCTATAAAAATAACTCTATCAGCATCGCCGTCATGGGCTATAGCTAAATCTACACTTAGGTCTTTAGCTATTTTGGCTGTTTCTTTTAAACTATCCATTGTTGGTTCTGGCATCCTAGCAGGAAACAAGGGATCCAGATTAGTATTAGTAGTATAAATTTTGCATCCTAATTCTCTAGCAACTATGGGAGAAGTTATAGAACCTACACTATTAGCACCGTCTATCAAAACTTTAAAATTCTTTTTCCTAATCTTATCTACGTCAACATGAGATAAAACACCATTAACATATGTATCTATAATTCTATCATCTCGCTTGATATCATAAGTTAGGTATGTCCAATCAGCTGTGGAAAACTTATCATTAAAATATATATCTTCTATAATATTTTCTTTATCTCTAGATATTTCCACTCCGTCTCTATCTATAACCTTTATACCATTATATTGTGCTGGATTATGACTAGCAGTTATTATAACACCTGCATCATAGTTAAGTGTCTTTACAGCATATTGTAATGTTGGAGTAGGTGCGAATCCTCCTTCATAAACCTTTATACCAGTACTTAAAAGTCCACTTTCAACAGCCCTCATAAACATATCTCCGCCAGCCCTTGCATCCCTGCCTATTAATATTGTAGAGCCTTTCCCAAAGAATGTACCAACTGCCTTACCTATTTTTAAAGCTAATTCTGGAGTTAACTCGTTATTTATAGTTCCTCTAATTCCATCTGTTCCGAAAAGCTTTCCCATACATTTTTAATAACACTTACCAAATATAAATCTAAAAGGAAAACGATTATCATCAATGTTTACGTAAAATCCTTATCACTTAAGGAATAAAGATATTATGCTAAAACTTTTCGAAACTACTGGAGTGTCTTATTATGCATAAATTTCAGTTTTTCCAGCGGAAATCATTTCTTCATTCGACCCTCTTTTCATCATTAATCTTTTTATACAATCCTTTACTAAATTAATATTGCGGTCGTAGTCCAGCCTGGATAGGACGCTGGCCTCCCATAAATTATGGAGTGAGCCAGTAATCCCGGGTTCAAATCCCGGCGGCCGCATAATTCATATACGTCTTTTAGATATAATCTTTTTAATTATACTAAAAGTAAATACTACAATAAAACTTTTTACTTATTTATCTTTATAATAGCTTATGAATGATAAAGAAAAACTAGAAATATACGATGTTATAATAATTGGTGCAGGGATAGCAGGGTTAAGCGCAGCACTTTATTCCGCTAGACAGAAACTGAACACGCTAGTAATATCAAAAGATCTAGGAGGGCAATTAAATTTGACCCAATTAATTGAAAATTATCCAGCAATATCTGCAGATACTGGAATAGGCCTAGCGTCTAAAGTTGAATCTCAAGCCAAAAAATTTGGTGCAAAATTTATTTATGGTGAGGAAGTTTCAGCAATAGAAAAGAAAGACAGTTTATTTATAGTTAGAGGTATAAAAGACGAATACTTTGCAAAATCTGTAATATTAGCGTTTGGAAAATCACCTAGGGAACTTAAAGTTCCAGGAGAAAATGAATTAAAAGGAAAAGGGGTTTCATATTGTGCAATATGCGATGCGGCATTCTTTAAAGATGTCCCTGCTGCTGTAGTAGGAGAAGGAGATCCAGGTTTAGAAGCTATAGATTTGCTAGGTAAATATGCAAAACCTGCTTATTATATATCTAGAAGTTTACAATTAGCAGGAGAGCCAGATCTTGTAAACAGTGTAATGAACAATAAGAATATTATCCCATTATTAGGATACACTGTCGAAGCTATTGAAGGAAATTCTAAAGTAGAAGGCATCAAAATACGAAATATAAAAACTAATGAAGAAAAAGAAATTAAAGTAGAAGGCATAATAATAGAAATGGGATATTTACTCAATACAACATTCCTTAAAGGTTTAGTAAAACTCAATGAAAAGGGAGAGGTTATAATAGATGATTTAGCAAAAACATCTATGGATGGCATATTTGCAGCAGGAGACATAACTCAAATACCTTACAAACAAGCCGTAGTAGCAGCAGCAGATGGTGTAAAAGCAGCGTTATCTGCGTATAATTATATTAGAAGTTTACAAGGATTACCGCCTGTAACAGTGGACTGGAAAGCTGAAAAAAAGAAAACTGTTATATCATTTAGATTATAATTTCTATATTTTAAATTATTTTAAGTTTAATATATATATAAGGAATTTCTATGATATAATTAAAGAACAATGTTAAGCTATATATAAAAATCAATAAAAAAGTTTTTTTCATCAAATTCTTATAAACCGTATATAGCTCATAGATTAAAAATCTTAAAAAATACGAAATAAACCTAGATTATATGAAATCATTTTCAGTAGAGTTAAAAGATATTATAACCGGCAATATTTCAACTTGATAAGGATTGGGTATCAAGGATAACTATGGCAATGATTATTGTGAGTTTAGTATGGGGTATACTAGGAATAATAGATGCTCTGATGGTTAGAATCCAAGAGGCTGCATGGGCTACTAGTTCATCCCTACTTTTAACTTCTCAAGAGTATTACGGTTCTATAGCATTACATGCTATGCGAGATTTCTTTGCATTTGCAGTACAGTTAGAATTAGCTATTTTCATTTTTATCTCATTTAGGCTAATAAAAATGCAACCAAAAAGAAATGGATGCTCAACTTGGGATTCATTCTATTTAATATAGCGTTTATGTTAATAGAAGGTCCAATAGTAGTATTTCCAACATTTAATGATAATTATTTCCCATCAGATAGTTGGTATTATCTATCACCATATGGTGTTGCTGGATATTCACAGTATGTAGTAAGTCCATTATGGTATTTTGGTTGGGAAATAATGGATGCTGGAGTTTATTTAATGGTTATATGGATGGTTTATCAATTTTATATGCTTCTAAGGAAATGAAAGAGAAATTGCCTATATTTTCAGTATTTTCAATAATGACTGCGCTTATGATAGCTTTAGGTTGGAGTGAGGCAACTGCGGCAAATACATGGGACTTATTAGCATATTATGGTATATCAAAGCTAAATGTAATTTCTGATCAAATAGCGTTCGGTATATTATGGCATTCAATAGTATACATGACCTGGATGCCTGCAGTAGCATCATTATACTTTCTTATTCCTATTTTGGCTAATAAGCCTCTATATAGTGATAGAATGGGAAGAATTTCAGCACTGCTTTATCTAATATTTTCAAATAACGTTCCAATACACCACTTATACATGGTAAACTTACCAGTAGGAATAAAAGTCCTTGAAGAAGTATTAACGTTCGCTGTGGTAGTCCCATCAATGATGACGTTCTTCAACTTATGGGCAACAACAAAAGGAGCTAAAATCAATCTTAACTTAATAAGTGTTTGGATATCAATAGCTTTTGCAGGATCTATAGCTGCAGGAGTAACTGGAATAGCCAACGGAGATCTGAGTTTTGATTCTATAATACATGATAGTATGTGGGTAGTAGGACACTTCCATGCTATGATATTCTTCTCAATTGTTCCAGCAGGATTCGCGACACTATATTACATGGTACCAGCATTAACAGGAAGACAATGGTATTCCAATAAGCTAGGATGGATTCACATGGTTGGATATGTGATAGGAACAGTAATGATAGTAGTAGGTTTTGACGACTTAGGTTTAGAAGGACTAATGAGAAAGGCTGAAATATTCCCATTAATACCTGCATATATAACTCCTGAAATATTAGCTAGTGCTGGCGCTTTTATAGCAGATACTGCTACATTATTATGGTTAGGTAATCTAGTGCTAACATTATTAAAAGAAGAACTGGAAATTTTGAGAATATGAACGTAAATGCTGTAATATCTACAATAGCTATATCACTTCAAATCCCACAAAACTCAGAACTGACTATTATAAATAAAGTTAAAAAACACCTATAGTAAAACTTTTTAAAAAAAATTCTTAATTAAATATTTTTATATGAAAATAATCTTTCTAGGTATGCTTGTTCCCAATTATCTTTTTGTAGTGTATATTCTTTTTTAAGCTCTGGATCTTTAGATGGCTTTGGAGGCTTAGAAGTTAGATCTAATCTGAACTGAAGACTGTATGTTTCTAATTTTCCTTCAAGATTTCCCATATATGCCCAACCTACAAATGCATATTGGACTGGAACTTTATCTGATATCCCTTCAATTTCCATTATTTTATTAGCTGCAAATAAAGAGCTTTCGAACGCTATTTCTTGATTTTTAGGGAAAGGCAATTTTGCTACATCCCCAGCAGATAGCACGTCGTCATATTTAGGATGTCTTAAATCTTGTGGAGATCTTACATCGACATAATCATCTCCTAATCCTGAATCTTTTATAAAGGACGGTGCTCTATTTGGCTCTAACATAGCAAGAATATCAAATTTATATTTCTCTCCACTCTTTGTTATTACTTCTTTATCATTCATTTCTATTATCTCTTGGTTAGTAACTAAGTTGATCTTAGCTTTTTCAAATACTTGTGAAACTATGTCAGCAGTGAATGGAGGCTGTGTTTTATCATTAGCGTCTATATATGTAATATTGAATTTATCTCTAATTCCTCTATATTTTAATATTGTATGAATTAACATAGCTGTCTCTGTAGGAGCAGGAGCACATCTATAAGGTGCTTTAGGTGCATATACTACTATATTACCTTCTGTTTTAGTCCAAACTCTTTCTTTAAGAACATTTACTCTTCCTAAATCATAAACTGTTGTATTTTTCCACCACCATTTGTCATATCCGTTTATACTACTACCATCAAATATTATACCAGGAGCGATAACTAAATAATCATACGAGACCTCTTTAGTAGTACTGCTTGTAGTTTCAGAAACATATATTTTTCTTTCGTCCGGATCAATCTTATATACGCTACCTACAGTTAATTTTATTCCTTTCTTGCCTACTTCCTCGTATCCTCTTACCATTCTTTCGTATTTTTGTTCACCAGTTAACAGCAATGGTCTGCTAGGTCCAGTAAAATAATACTGATCCTTATTTATAACAGTTATATCGAAGCCTTTAGAAACTAGTGTTGTAGCAACTCCCATTCCAGCTATTCCGCCACCTAAAATAACTATCTTTTTCATAGTTTATTTATATCTTATAAAAAATATAGAATTTTCTAAACATAAATATAATGGCAAGCATTATAAGCTAGTTTAACCAATATTATATTTTCAAATTCTTATTTCTAAATATCAAATATATTAGAAATATATCTATAGATAATTTTTAAGCCTTTTTTTAGTTAAAAATAGTATTGTAACCTAGATTATAATCAATTAAAGTTAAATCTTATGATTGTTAAATAGGGAATTATGTCATTTAATGGAAAAGTTGTTGTAGTAACTGGAGGAACAAAAGGTATTGGAAGAGCTATTTCTGAAAAATTTAAGTCACTAGGGGCAAATGTTATTATACTATATAACTCCTCTGACAATATAGCAAGAGAACTTGAAGAAAAGGGATTTCTTACTATAAAATGTGACGTTTCAAAAAGATCACAAGTAAAGAAGGCCGCAGAAATAGTCGCAGAAAAATATGATAAGGTTGATGTATTAGTTAATAATGCAGGAATCTGGTATCTATTTTCCTTTGAAGAGTTTGATGAAGAAAAATATGAAAAGATGATGAAAATAAATCTAGATGGCACTATTTATGTTACATACGAATTCTTACCCTTAATCAAGAAATCCAAAGGCGTTATAATAAATATGGCATCGAATGCTGGTCTAGGGACTTCGGCTATAGGAAATACTTTCTATTCAATAACTAAGGCAGGAATAATTATTCTAACACGCAGATTAGCTTATGAGTTAGGGAAATATGGTATTAGAGTTAACGCTGTAGCACCAGGCTGGGTAGAGACAGATATGACTATAGGAGGAAAAAGTGCTGAGGAAATAGAAAAATTAAGACAATGGTTTAAGGATAGAACTATGCTACATACAACAGGAAAACCAGAATATATAGCAAATATAGTAAGTTTCTTAGCTAGTGAAGACTCCACATATATAACCGGTCAGATAATAGTAGCTGATGGAGGAAGAATTGATTATCTTACACATGGTATTTAGAAATTTTTATCCTTATTCTTGGATGTAATAATTATAGAATATTATAGATTAATAAAATATCTTTTGGAGGTAGGGAGAACCAGATAGCGGCGCCTGGATTTGAACCAGGGACCTCAGGGTTATGAGCCCTGCGGCCTACCAGGCTGGCCTACGCCGCTATTTTACCCTACCTACTTAACTACATAACTGCTTGATATTAAAATCTAACTTGCAATATTTAGTTACGAACTATGTAACTCTCTACGGAACTAACGCGTCTATATTTATAAATCCCTAATTTTTAAATTGCACTTGTAATTTCCACCTTTATCTGACCTTTTTCCTCTTGTATATTAGCAGATATAGATGCTATATCCACTATAGAAGTTATAAGATCTCTAGCCGACGAAACAAGCTTCTCTTGGATATCTTGTGGATAAATAGGAAAAGATATAATTATTTGATTATTATTAATGCTAATAGCTCCAACTAAAGAGAAGAAGAATTTTATAACAGATATAAATATAGGAATTATTTGATTATTATTTAGTGACATTTGTCTTATTAATAATCCAAATCCTCTTCCTAAATCTATCCATTGGCTTTGCTGTATATTGGATATAGCTGTTAGAGGTACTATAATTATTCTCTTATACTTGAATAGCTTTTCCATTATTATTATCTCATCTTTAATATCTTTCAAAGATACTCCAGACTCTTCAATATCTAACGCCGCCTCTACTAGTTCATTAGTATATTTATATGCGGAGTAATTTTTCTTACTTGCGTTTTCCGACAGTCTATTATATATATCGCTTCGCATGAAGCAGGGATGTCTACTATCTTTTTTCATGTATACATCTTGTATACAATTGTATATTATTATTTTAAAATTTTTCTTTCAGTGGCTGCCCACTAACTTCACAAAATCGGTAAAATTTTTGTCATCATCTAGTTGGATTTATTTAAGCTGAATTAAAAGTCTTTTTTATGATATGTGCAGGAGTTGACCCAGGTAGCGAAAGTTATGCAATAGCTTTCGTTGATGAATTAGGAAGATTAGTAAAATATTATGAAATCCCAACAGAACTTGTCGTAAACGCTAGTATGTCTATTGTTAAATACATAGCCGATTTAAGGCCAAAATTAATTACATTACCTTCTGGACACGGTTTACCATTCTACAAAATAAGCGATATTCAAGATAAAGAAATATTTCTACTTACATTATCTGATCCTAAAAAAACAGGACCATTACATAATTTTCTAAGGGCCGCTAAAGGCCTAAATGGAGTAACTTTACCTTCGATTGTAGAACTAGAAAGCGTTCCAAATTATAGAAAAACTAATATTATAGATATGGGTACTGCAGATAAGCTAGCATCTACCTTTTTTTATAGAACATTTTTCGATAGTTTTGTACTAGTAGAAGCGGGTAGACATTTTTATTCTGTTATAGTTGTAATAAATGGAAAAGTTATAGACGGATTTGGGGGTACAGTAATACCTGGGCCCTTCGCACCTGGAGCCTTAGACGGAGAAGTAGCATATCTTTTATCTAAATACTCTAAGATAACTAAAGACACAATATATACTAATGGCGATAAAAAAAGAGCTATAGAAATTGTAAAAATTATTTCAGAATGGTATAGTACAAAATATGATATACCTATAATAATTTCTGGAAAAGATAAATATAATATAGATTTTGGAGAAAAATTTGAGTTCAAATTTAAAGAATCTGCTATAGGAGCCTCATATATTGCTAATGCTCTATGTGGTGGTATATATAGAAAATATATTGATATGCTTAAGAGTAGTAACACACCTATATATTATGTGAGACTTAAAGGATGGGAAGAAATTATTTCCTTGATAAAGACGCTTTAATAGACAAGAATGACAATATATTTTTTGTACTTACTAATTATAACCCTTATGGCTATGTCTTTGCATATTTAAAATATATATATACAGGAAAAGGTTTATGGAAAGGATTTGATAGAAATTTAAGATACTATGGAATAAGAAACTTATTACAATCAAGGCAAGAGTTTATTTATGAACCTTGCTTTGGAGCTTCTTTCCCAATTAAAAGACTTTCAGAAGTCAAAAAACACTTAACTCCAGAAGATAAGATAGATGAGATTATCCGTAAAAGTAGCACGTCAGAATTAGACGAAATAATATTGGATTTAATATCCAAGATAGATGTAAAAAATATAGGTATTACCGGCTCAATTCTCCTTAACATTCAGCATTCTAAATCCGATATAGATTTTGTCATATATGGAGATAAAGACACTGAAGATTTCTTCAATACTTTTGAGGGATTTGATATTGATAAGGATTGGATTTTGGAGACTTCTAAAAATTATAATATACCAGTAGAATTAGCTAAAAGTTTATACAATAAAAAAACTAGAGGAATATATAAAGGTATAAAGTATTCTATATTATTTGTAGATAATAAACCATGGCAATATTGTAAAGATATCTGTATAAAAGAAGGTCCGATAAAAATTTCTGGCGATATTTATGGCGACGTAAGAGCATTATACTATCCATCAACGGCATTCCTCTTCAGTAATAAAAAAACTTTTAAAATATTATCTTATGAGGGTATATATAATACTGTACTATATGGAAATCATAAAGTAGAGATTTATGGAATGTTAATGGAGTGTAATGAAGATAATACTATAATTGTAGGTGATAGAGAAATTGGAGGTTACATTAGACCTTATATGCAGTGAGATAGCAGGATTATTAAGTAAGTCAAGTATTATAGAGTCTCTAGTATTTAAGCCTGGCAATGCCTCAAGATATCAAGATATAAACAGCGTAAAATTTAGAGACATACTAGAGTCTGCAATAATTTCTGAGGAAAGTTACAAAATTGCATGTAAAAGAGGATTTTATTCTGATAGACCTATATATGATTTATTGTATAGATCAATATATATATCCAAAATTATAGATGTAAATTTCTCGATATTTGGTACTGAAATTAGTTTATTACCATTAGCATATAGTTCTGTTCTAGCTTATAATCTAGATTCATTAATTTCTATGTCTACTCAAGTAGTTAGAAGCCTAGATAGGGACGATAGCAAATGGTTTTCTAATTCACTCAATGAACTTAAATTGTCATACCTAGGAACTTTAAGTTCCATGGACTTTAGAAATATGGAAGAAACTCTATGGAACGTATTCATGTATTCTTCAAACGAAGATAGCTTAATAAGAAATATAGTAAGAAATTATGAATATAGTATAGAAGTTTATAATATAATTAGACAAAATCCTTGTAAAGACTTTGAAAATAATATACAAACAGCGTTTATACGGATACTTAGTAAAGTGCCAGACGGTTTAATATACAGAAAATTTGGAGCCAGAGTAGCTTTACGAGTTTCTGACTATGCATCAAAATTACCAGAATGTCCATCCCAAAGCGATCTATATGAATTTAACAAATTTCTAGTCTCAAACAAATATAACCCTGGCTCTACAGCAGATATTATAGCTACTGGATTAGCATTATATAATTTGGATAAATGGTATGAAAAAACTCGCCTTAATATCAGGCTTCCCTTGCCAAGAGGATGTGATAGAATATATAAATGATCAAAAATTTGACGCAGTAATAGGATTAGGAGATATAGAATGCCCACAATTTCTAAATAATTTTTATGGAATACTTGGCGAATTTGAAAGCGTATTTGTAATGAAATACTTGAAAAAGACAAATAGATTAATACAAACCTCTATTTACGGATTATCTGTTAATTTTTCAGATAAAATCGTAATAACACATTTTCCACCTAAAGGTTTTGGTACAGGTATAATAGGAAATTTTATGATAGGAAATGAGGAGACAACTAAAAAAATTCTACATAACAAGCCTAAAATAGTATTACATGGACATTCAGAATATCCATCAATATCAGAAAAAAATGGCATAAAAATAATATCTATAGGCTCATTATATAATGGGTTTTACACTGAATATTATCCTGACAACGTAGAATTTGTGTTTAAAAGAGCTGCCATTAAATACGCATCTTCTCCATCAGCATAATAATGTTTTAATATTTTTATTTTTACAAATCCATGCTTTTCATACATGGAAATTGCAGGATAATTGCTTACTCTAACTTCTAAATAGACCTCTTCAGCGCCATAATCATCTTTCATACTTTTCATTGAAGCTTCTAATAATGAGCTGCCAATACCCTGATTTCTAAATTGTTCTAGGACTGCAATAGACACTACATGACCTTTTTTTACTAGACTAGGTATTGATTTAAAATTACTGAATCCATATTCAATTCTAGGCATTATATAACCTACTATATCTCCGTCAATCACAGCTACATAAAATGCCTTATCATAATCCTTCACGTGTTCCACAAAAAAATAATATGGATAGTTCTCTGGGAGAGCTAATCTATTTATTTTCATTATTTGATCAACATCATCAAGCCTTACATTCCTTAATGTAAAAGTTGACTTGTGACTATTAGTAGCTTGCTCCATGCTATAATGTTTTTATTAGTAGTTTATATACATGTTTGAAGAAACTTATGGTTCATCCATCAAAGAGAATTATAGGAGAAATATCAGAAGAATTGCGCAATAGAAAAATTCTTCTTGGTGTAACTGGAAGTGTAGCAGTATATAAATCCATAGATCTAGCTAGAGAGTTAATGCGTATAGGAGCAGAAGTATATGTAATAATGAGCAAAGGTGCTCTAAAGCTAGTATCTAAAGATATTTTCGAATGGGCTACAGGAAACCCTGTAATAACTAAACTCTCAGGAAAATTAGAACATGTCGAACTATCGGAAGAATTAGATACTATGATAATTGCACCAGCTACTGCCAATACTATTACTAAAATAGCTCAAGGAATATCCGACACTCCACTAACTACAACAGCTCTAAACTTCATAGGAAAAAACAAACCAGTTTTTATAGTTCCATCTATGCATTTGCCTATGTATCAATCGCCACAAATTAAAAATTCTTTAGAATATTTAAAATCAATAAATATAAGAATAATAGACCCAATTATTATAAATGATATAGCCCATTATCCTGAATTATCATTAATATCTTCCCAAATTTCAGCTGCACTAAATAGAGGAGAGGATCTTAAAGGATTCAAAATTATAGTTACTGCAGGACCTACTAGAGAATATTTAGATCCTGTAAGATTCATTAGCAATCCTAGTAGTGGAACGATGGGGATTGCTATAGCAAATGAAGCATACTTTAGAGGAGCTGACGTAGTTTTAATTCATGGGCCATTATGCTCAAAAATCAAATCATACGTAAAAACAGAAGTGGACGTATTTACTACAGAAAATATGGCAAATGAGGTTAGAAAATATGTAGAAAAAGGATATAATATAGTAATATTAGCTGGAGCTCCAGCAGATTTTAAATTCAAGATATCCTATAATACAAAAATAGACACGCATAATAAGGAATTGCCTAAAATAGAGATAGAAAAAACACCTAAAATATCAGAATATATAAATGGAAGAGCGTTCATAGTAGGATTTTCTGCAGAAACTGTAGAAAGCGATAATGAACTTTTAGCCAAAGCAAAAATAAAAAAGAACTTACATGGATTTGATTTAATAGTAGCTAATAATGTTAAAAGAAAAGATATAGGATTTTCTTCTGAGTATGACGAGGTATATATCATAGGGAATTCATTTACTAAAAAGATAGACAAAACATCTAAACAGGAAATAGCTAGAGTATTGCTTGACATAGTGAAGAAAGAGTTTAAAAGTAATATCAATAATCATATATAAAGTGGCTCGAGTAGCTCAGCTCGGGAGAGCGCTGGGCTGTGGACCCAGTGGTCCCGGGTTCAAATCCCGGCTCGAGCCCCATTTTATGGTAGACCAAAAATCATTTTACAAATACAAATTCAATATTAAATCTCATATTTTTTCTTCATAAGTAAAGGAACATATTTCATTATACTCATAATCAAGAGCATTAAGAATAAATGTATTAAATAATCAATGTAAATAAAACGGATTCTATCATACACATCTTTATCATTTTCTAATATTATAATAATATTTCTTAGTTTACTTGTAGAAATATAAAAGATCTAATACAATTCTTAAAAATTTCCTAAAAAATACTGTAGAATTAATTATCTAATTTCATTAAATCCTCATGAATAACTAATAACAAATAAAAATTATTTTTATTAATCAGATTTTGAGTCTACCGTCACGGAAGGGGTCTTTCGCCCTCTTTGAACCCTATATAGATTAATTAGTTGGGGAGGGTAATACTCTCCAACTGGGAAACATGGTCGACCCTTTGACTGAAGCAAAGTCTTCGAACGGGGGCGTGACAAACCCCTACCATCGGACTGAACATTGTGATAATATGCACGGATATAGGTGTGATAAAGAGGTAGGGATCCTAGGAATAGACATATCAAAAGATCATCTAGTAACGAGTGAGGGGAGGGTCTACGAGAACAACAAGAAGGGTTATGAAGAAATACTAAAAGTGAAACTAAACACAATAGTGGTCGAACCGACAGGAGCATACTCAATAAAACCATGTCAATACTTCAAGGAAAAAGGGATCAAGATACTACAAGTAAGCCAAAACTATGGAAGGAGAAGGACTTGAGAGGAAAGAAAACAGATTTTTACGACGCACAAAAACTAATAAACATGGCAAACAAGGCAAAGGAGTACAACTACAACCCATTGAAAGAACTAGTAACACTATATATCTTCCTAAAAGACCTTGAAGTAAAGTACAAGAACAGGGTAAAAAGAGCACTATTCCTAGTCAGTGACGAGGAAAAAATAAGCAAGGAAATGCTTGAAGAATTCTCTAAAGGAAACTTCAAAATACAATTATACAACTTAGAGTACACAAAGATCGTACTTGAAGAAATCGAAGTATTATCTAAAGCACTACTGGAAACAAGCGAGAAAATAAAAGAAGTAGAGAAAATGATACAATCACAGTCTGAAAATCACGTTCTATTAACTATACCGGGAATAGGAAAACTTTCTTCGGGAATAATAATAGGCATTGTTGGGGACATTAAACGCTTTCCTAACCCTGAGTCCTTCGTAGCCTACTGTGGTTTAGACCCAATAGTTGAGAGGAGCGGTAAAGCTACTGTAAGGGAATATCGAAGAAGGGTAATAAGTACTTGCGCAGCTTGTTCTACTTCCTCGCTGAGATGAATTACTCTCGTAATCCTACATTACTAGAATTTTACGAGAACCATAAGGAAAAGTTGAAGGGAAAGAAGTTGTACACTGCTTTAGCCAGGAAATTGGCTAGAATAGTTTGGAGTGTTTGGTATAATAATAAGCCTTATGAGCCTAAGTGATCCTCCCCAAATCGCCACGTGGATTGAAAGGTACACGTGGCAATCTTAGTTGACATTATGCTTGAAGTTCAACCAAAATATTTATTACTGAACGCCCCTGTTAAGATAAATTCTCTTATCAGTATAGTACTTCTATATAACATTATAATAAATGTTTTAATAATATAATATTATATTGTGTAAAATAGCTTTATCATAATCCTATCCATAACTATTTATTCGTAATTATGTCTCTATGTTTCTTAAGACTAAGTAGTCTCATGCTAGGAGAAAATTCTGCTAAGAAAAAATTAGTTTTAGATTTAATAAATGGAAAAACAATAGCTATACCGTTAGATACCAATATTACTATAATAATTACAGTAAAAAATAACAAAATAAAGAAAAAAGTATATTTTAAAAATACAAGAAACATAAGCAAAGAATACAGAGATCTTGTGATATTTCCGATATTTATTACAATTTAATGATATTATCTTAATACTCTAGGTAATATTAAGATGGCTAATAATAGATTAAAGAGTACTATAGCAGAGAGAATTATATATAGCCTGTTCTTATCATATAGAAAGTATATTAGAGCTAATGCGGTTCTTATTACAGGAATTGAAATAAGAACCATTAAACCTATGTATATGAAACTTAGGCCACTGAGGTCTGTAAAACCATTTAGTATAAAAGGTAAGGAAGCAGTAGAAGAATTAACTACTGAAACTCTAGAGAATAATTCATTTAGTGTATAACCGTCTGCACCATGCTCAATAACAGTTATTGCGACACCTATAGCTACTAACACTATACTTAAAATAACGCCAACCCTCATAACTATTCCAGTTACCGCATCTAAATCTGTCATGAGATACCTAACCCCCTCAATATCATCTGAATTCCTAAAAATGCCAATAAAATTATAAAAACTGTTCTTATCCTTTTATTCTTTAATTTTACTAAAGTTCTTGTGCCAGTAAATGCTCCGATTAGAACTCCTATTGTTGTAGCAGCGGCTATAATTGGTTGAATATATCCAAACGCCCAATATATTCCACTGCTAGTAGCTGCAGTTACACCTATCATAAAATTACTAGTAGTTGTTGTGACCTTAATAGGTAAATTCATTACCCAATCCATTCCTATGACTTTTAAAGCACCAGACCCTATTCCAAGAAGCCCTGACACGTATCCTGCAGTAAACATTACTAATTCGCCGTAAATCCATCTTACGCCATGATATTTTACTACGCTATTTAACGCGGCATCATAATATTCTCCATTCATCTGGAAAAATTTTGTGGACCAGTCTGGAGGTAACATGTCTGGTATTTCCGACTTACCTCTCTTTAATGTAGGATATACAGAACCCAATAGAACAATTCCAAAAACTATATAAATTATATTTTCTAAATGATGGGAATAAATAAATGTAACAGTCAAAGAACCAGCAATAGCGCCTAATGTTGTAGCAGTTTGTAACGATGTACCTATTTTTAAGTTTATTATCTTATCTTTTATATATGCACTTGCTGCGCCACTTGACGTGGAAATTGTTGAAATAAGGCTAGCTCCAGTTGCATAAACTATTGGAACTCCTGTATATAGAGTTAGAATAGGTACTAAAACAGTACCTCCTCCTAATCCAGTAAGAGATCCTAGATATCCTGCTATAATAGAAGCTATAAGTACTGCTAAGAAAAGTTCTATTCCAGTTAACATTCGAAATCCCAAAAATATGTTATAGATATGACTAATTAAAGTCTACCTAGTAAGCATCTGAATTTTATATTGAACTTAACGTTATTATTAAGGACATAGTTCTATTATCATCTAATTAGTCTCAAATCTAATATTTAGACTAAAACTAATCTATTATAATACTTTCGTTAAATTGATATTATTTCTCTATTATTACTCAATTTACATAAAAATATTTATACTTCTATTAACAATCAATTTTTAATTATTTAATTAATTATAAAGATATTATTAAATATTTTAAAATTAAGTACAAAATGTATTACAAGATTATTATTGCAAAAAATTAAGATAGAAAATCATTTGAGGATACTCTACTAACATGAGAAATATTAAAGTAAAAATAGAAATAAAATATATGCCGCCGCGGGGACTTGAACCCCGGACAACCCGGTCTTCAGCCGGGCGCTCTCCCGGGCTGAGCTACGGCGGCACTTAATTATATCTAAAGTCTTAAACTTAAAATTTTTGCCGAAATATTATGTAGGGGCTCGGCGACTCTCTAAGAGAAGCCCTTAAAAGGGCGCAATGAAATAGGGTCTCCAGGAGCCCCAACAATGAAGAAAATATTATTAGTTCAAATAAATAAGGTAGATAGACTTATTTTACAAAGCATAGTAGATGTATTATTAGAAAGAAAGTTTAGCGTAAATATATTTCCAGAAATATTTCATATATCCATAAACGCATATGATTGGAATGAAGACAAGTACATTTCAGATATTATTTTGAAAAAATTTCAAAGCAGGTTTAATAACTTTCCATTTGATATTATTATTGGAATTACAGATATAGACATCAATAATACAGATAATTTTTATATGAAAAATGGTAATATAGCTATTATACCTATTAAAAACATATTTAATAAAAATAACGTGAATCTTTCTATAGAAAGAATTAACAAAATAATATTTTACATTATAGGGATGTATAGTGGAATAGATAATTGCAAGAATTACTGCATAATGAAGGGATTTAAAAACATAGAAGAGCTTGACTCTTTACCTTTAGACTATTGTGATTCTTGTATGACTAGAATCAAACAAAATAACTATTGAAAATAAACTCTTATCTTAGTATAAAATTATCGATAGAGATAACGGTGAAATAATATTTGTTATCTATGTTACAGACGCTATTAAATATCTACAACAAATGTTATAGTATAGCTTCCGTCTTCATTCCGTTTAATTTCCATTTCGTTGTATGTCATAGCTTTAACTAAGGTTCTTCTCTCATGCTTGTTTTCATCGAATTTTTCTCCGCTTACTTTAGCTGACAATTTAATATTATCTAAGTCTATATTTACAGAAAATCTACTAAATAATAACAACTCTGTATCATAATAAAACAACAAAGCTTCAATCCATCTATACAGTAGATTTTCTAAATCAAATCCCTCTACTTCTATCTCCTTATCTACTTTAGGAACTACATGAGAAGTATCAGTCATAATTTCAAACACTGCTAATCCTGCGTTTTCAAAAGCTTCATTGATGTTTTTACCAAATGCTCTTATACCTACATCTGACGTATGATCGAAAAACTCGAATTTTTTCATACTAAAAGCTTTTTTACCTTATTGCTTTTAACTTTAATTGAAGAAAAATGGGAGGAAGACAAAAAACCACATTATTTATGACTAAAGAAGTAAGAAAGGAAAGAAGAACTACTACTTCTCAGCAAACTTCTTCGAAATAACTGACACGCTATAGTATATTATTATTGATAAAAATAAATCTGTAAATAAGTAATAAGAGTTTTTTGTAGATTCATATGTTATTACTATGTTGATTATTATTAAGATAAGTATAAATGTCTTACTTTTCATCTTTAATCACTAGAAAATCTCAATAGGAATTGGCAATCTAGACGAATATCCGCTAATAGCAGAACCTAATCCTATTGATAATCCAGCCAATATAGTTAGATATGCTGCAGGCAAAACGACTGTTCCTTCAACGTAAAATGGAATAGCCTCTGTAGCTAAGAAATTCAGAATATCACTAGCACTATTACTATTAACAGCAGGAGGATTAAGAACATTGACACCTAGTCCGGTCAGGAAATTAGGCAAGTAAGGTAAACCTATGTAAAATACTACTGCAAAACCTATCAATGCTCCACCTATACTCCTACCTATTCTAAAAGGTAATGACAAAAACAAAATTCCTAATGCTATAAATATTCCTACATTTTCATTTACCAGATACGATATTGTCAAAATAGTTTCCATAGTAGCAATCAAACCAGTTAAAAAAGAAAAGAAGATAGTTAATGGCGATAAGAAAATAGAAACTGCAGGATCTTGAGATATTGAAATTGTGGCATACAATGTTCTTATAAGGGTATAAATTTCTAACTCTTGTGCGATAACTTGATAAATCCAATTATAAAAACTAGTCCAATTTGATCCTATTATATTAGATATTTGTTGAGAAAAATACAATATAGCTTCAAAAGAATTAACTAAAACAGCGGAGTATATGCCATCTGATATTAGTTTAGGTCCCCATTTCTTTATTCCATATACCGGAATTGGACTACCCATTAATAATACTCCAATAAAATAGGTCAATATAGCTAAATTAAATGCTATGCCTAGAAAATAAAATGAGTTAAACATTTTCTCACCTTATATCTGACTTGCAACGTATGATACTAGACTAAATACTGTGGTACCTAAAGCTAACCAAAAAGCTGCTAATATTGCGTCTTCTATAAAATCTTGTCCAGTCCGTTTAATTTTAAATATTGGTATAGGCGAGCCTCTTATGGCCCATCCTATCGCCCATGCAAGGATAAATACACTCCAAGCTATTTCTGTTACTTGAGTAGTTATCTGTTGTACAAGAGTTTCAATACCTGTCATTACAATCTCCTTAACATATTAAATATGTTATAAATGATTCACAGAAGACTAAAACTAAATTACTAATAAAGATATTTAAGGTTAAAATAATTTAAATTAATAGAAAATAAATTCCTAATTCCTATTATAGGAATTATTTTCCTTTATTTCACTATA